>JBFXBK010000142.1:0-20323 GCA_050183255.1 Polyangiaceae bacterium
GCGGTGACGTCGTTCTTCTACAACGACATGGACGGCGTGCGCGCCATGGGTGGCAGCGGCTTCGTCAGCGCCGAGCAAGGCGTCGTGTCCGTCGCCGGCGGCGCCCTCCTCGTGCGCCCGATCGACGAGAACGGCCGCCCCCTGCCCGGCATGGCGAGCGGCGGAAAGAACTTCATCGTTGGCAGCAACGGCCAGCGCTACATCATCCAGATCAAGAATAACACTGGCTCACGCGTCGAAGCCGTGGCGACGGTGGACGGCCTGGACGTCAACGACGGCCGCGACGGGTCCTTCACGAAGCGCGGCTACATCGTCAGCCCGTTTTCCACAGTGGAATTTGATGGATTCCGCCAGAGCACCGAGACGGTCGCTTCGTTCCGCTTCGGCAGCGTCGGTGGCTCCTACGCCGCCCGCAAGGGCAAGGCGCGGAACGTCGGTGTGATCGGCATCGCCTTCTTCCACGAGCGTGGTTCGAGCTGGGGCTGGAGCGCCGACGAGACGCGCCGCCGCCAGTCAGCAGATCCCTTCCCGGGGCAGTTCGCAGAACCTCCCCCCGGGTGGTGAGTCCAATAGTCAGTCAGTCGGGTCGCAAAGCGGCGTCGACGTAACCAAGCAGCGCGTCGACGTCACCGAGAGCCGCATCCTTTGCAGAGGGGGTGCGGCTCTCACCTATTTGGGCCCGCAGAGAGGCAGCCCGAGGCGCCCCAACCCGAGCCAGGCCAAAGATCTTCCCTGAGGCTTCTATTCAGTCAGGGCTGCCTGCACCAGCTCCGACAGCTCCGGTGTCAGCTGTAGCTGCAAGGCCTGCTGGTGCCCCGCGTCGCTCATCTTGCGCCACGTCTTACGAATGATGTCGAGCAGCTTCTCCCGCGGGTGCTTCTCCGCGAACTCAGGCAAATCGAACTCTAGAAACGTCAGACACAGCGCGTCTTCCATCACCTGCGCGTCGGAGGCTTGTCCGAGGCCCTTCTTCATGTTGATGCGCTTCACCTCCTCGATGACGGACTCGTCGAACCCTAGCGCCGCCAGCGCTTGACCGGCTTTTTCGGCATGGGATTTCGCGAGACTGGTGCGCCACGCGATGTAGCCCTTGCGCCCGTCAGGAAAGTCGGCGCGAGGAACTGTCCAACGTTCCAAATGCTGACAATACGGCGCGATTCTGAGGGCGACGCTGGCCTCTGGCGCCAAGCGCAGCACCCAGGCTGCAAGGCGCTCGGCCTCAACCAACGCCTTTGGGCGTTGCTCCCCAGCGACCTCGAGCTGCGTCGGATCCTGAGCTTGCCGTTCACGGAACACTGCGATCGCCTGTTCGGTAGTCGCCATGACAACGCGAGCCTACTCGGTTCCGCCGCGGGCTACACTGGCGCTCATGGGGAGGATCGAGCGGGTACCGAACTGCAGCAAACGGGGTGTGCGCGGCGCGGCGCCAATTTATGCGGTCACCACGCTGCTGGCGCTGAGCGGCTGCGGAGACTCGGGGACCTCCGATGGCGGCGACGGCGGCAGTGCGGGCAGTGGAGCCGCCGGCTCGGGCGGATCCGCCGGCGCAGCTGGCAGTGCCGGGAGCAGCACGGGGGGCAGCGCCGGAAGTACCGGAGGCAGTGGTGGTGCGGCCGGCGCTGGCAGCTGGAGCTTCGAACAAATCGGCAGCGACAGCGCCGAAGCCTTGGACCAGACCTGGCAGGTCGAGCTGTGGGCGGCGCACCGCCCCGACGGAAATACCAGCTACCTCATGTATATCCCCGCGAAAACGCCGAACGCGCGCCCTGTGGTGCTGACGCAGCCCTACGCAGGCATCGACTGGACCGGTGAAGAGATGGACCAGCGCTGGGCGCAGCTCGGAGGCGGCATTCACCCCGACGTGGACGGCCCGAACTACGATGGGGACGACCAGATCGTGTACACGCCCCAGGGCGTTCAGGACGCGGTCAATGACGCAGCAATCTGGCTCTTGAACGGGCGCGCGGCGGTCCACGCCTATGCGCGCTTCTACGCCGGCGGCGACCTGGAGGATGACATCCTGGACGCGACGGCCCCCTATTACTTCCTCGAGGAAAAGGCGTCTGAGCTCGATACGCAACGAGTCACTACGTTTGGCGGCTCATGGGGCGGCATGATGGCGCTGTTCGGAGCGGCGCGCGCTCCTCAGAGCGTCACCGTGAGCGCCATCGCTGCGGTAGCGCCGCCCAGCGACTTCGCTGACTTGGCCACCTGGGCCACGACGGATCTACCCGCTGCGTATCCCCGACCTGCCGACGCCGAGGCGTTCTTCTCGCCATACTTGCGGCGTATGCGCGCGAGCGTCGGTGAAGGGCCGAGCGCGGACTACTCGAGATACGGCCTGACGGCGCTGTGCTCGAACTTGAAGCACGCCGCCTACGTGCCCCACGACCGCTGGGACACGCTGATCCCGATTCGCCAAACGGAGGCGTTCGAGGCAGCCTGCCCGAACCTCGTACGGCCCGTGTATTGGTACCGCGGGGATCCAATCGACTACGACGCGGTGAACCTGGACCATGGGCTATTTGGCAAGGAGACGGGCTACCCCACGGCATACACGTTCGCCGCCGTGTACTTGGGCCTCGCGACGAGCGACGCGAACGAGCCGGTGATCGCCGTCGGGCACCCTCAGGCGTTCGTCGAGTTCCTGACCACCATACGCGCCGCGCAGCTTGCCTCGGCATCCAGCGGAGAGGCGCTAGATGCCGTACTGCAGCTCGCCGATCCTCGCGTGCAGGTCTTCGACTTGAGCACCAGCACGGGCGGCTCCGGTGCTGCTTACGTCGCCACGGGCGTGAACCAAGTGTGGGGCACTAGCTACACCGCCAGCGATGTCGCGAGCGCCCTGAGCAGCGGCTTTCCCACACCTTGAGTTCAGCGGCGACGGCGGCGGCGCACCAGCGCTCCCACCGCCATCAGCATAGCGGCGAGGCCGGTGTGCCGGGTGCTTCGCGACGCTGACCCGCTATTTCCTCCGGGTATCGCACAAGCGCAGCTCGAAGAGCGCCGATCCCCGTCCTGCCAGTCGATGGAGTGGCCGCCCGTGTCGCCGTAGTCTCCACCGGTGGCGTAACCACCTGAAGCCTCCACGCCGCCGGCTCCCCCGGTGGATCCAGAGCCGCCGCCAGTTCCTCCAGCACCCCCGACTGGCTCGCTCCAGGTGTACTCTACGCTCACCTCCGCCTGGGTCGTGATGCAGTTCTGGTGCTCGATGGTGAAGTAGTACGCCTCTTTCGGGTCAAACTCGGGGAGCCGTGTCGCGTCGATCACGAGCTCGGCGCCACGCGTGGTAATGTTCCGCACGGAATGATGAAACACCTCCACCCGAGGCAAGAACCCGTCGTCATTCATGCCAATGGGTGCGCCACGGCGCGCGAAGACACTCCAGCTCAGGTGCGAAGGGGAACCGTCAAGCAACTCGACACGAATCGTCATACCCGTCGAGCCCGCCGGTGGAGTCGCACGAAACTGGAACATCGACTGCTGGAAGAAACCCTGATTTTTCAGCTCTCCGCACGCGAGACCCACGCCGTCGGTTCCCGTCGCGAGTAGGACGTTGCGCGGTTCCGCAGGGCTTACGTCCAGGACCGCATCACAATCGTCGAGGCCACGCTGCATGATCAGCATCTCGATCAGCGCTCGATCAGTGGCGGAAAGCTCACCCAGGCCTTCCAAGTACTCCGCCGCCAGCTCCAAGCCACGGGCGAAGTCTCCGAGACTGGAGTTCGGACCGAGCAGCGTGGTGGCACTCCACATCAGGCGGTCCGCACGCGCGCGCCCGAACTCTGATCGCAGCGTCCAGCCGAGACTGCCGATCAGCTCTCCGTCGGCGTGAGGTTCGCCGCCGACGTCGTTGGGACAGCGCTTCGAGGTATCGTCGAGGCGCCGGGTCAAACCGTAGGCTTCGAGCACCACGTCACCGAGCACCGCGTCATCGCTCTCGGAGCACGCAAAATAGTCCGCGACGCCCTCATCGATCGCGCTCGCCCAGGGGGAGAGCCCGTACTGATTGGTCCAATACCAGCCCTGATTGAAGTTGATCGCGTTGTGGTTCACGTAGTGGGTGAACTCGTGCATCGCGACGTCGGGATCGACCGCAAAGTCACCTAGGCTGCCCTGTCCAACGCCAATGAAGTTCGGCGCGGACAAGCTGCCTCCCATGTCGAGCGGCGCGAAGTAGGCGTTATCGAACGGCTTGCCATGCTCGAGCATGTTGGCGACGACGAGCAAGCGCCACGAAGGCGCGCTGAAGTCGACACCGAGCGCCTCATAGCTGTGGCGCATGCGCGTGACCTGCTCATACAGGCTCACTTGCGCGAAGCCGTCCGATGCATCCAGCGGGTCGCTCGGGGGAGAGTAGAGGAAGTTCCCATCGAGGAAGGGCGTGAGCGTCTGTTGGTAGTCCACGTGCCCTTGTAGAAAGCCGCCATCCATGTAGTTCGCGACATCGAGCTGCCCGTCCCACCCGCTCAGGCGCTGAGGTGACCCGGTGTCGAGCGCCTCGAGCTCGACGTCTTCGTAGCTCGGGCTGCTCAAACTTCCGCCTCGGCTGACGCGACCAAGTACGTCGACCTCCAGCGGCCAACGCTTGCTCCACTGGACGCCAGTTGCATCCACAAGGAAACGTTCAGCCCCGGCTTTGGTCTGCGCATCCACCCGCCAGACCAACCGCGGGACATCACTCGCGCCGCGCCACCAGACGAGCTGCGGCTTCTTACCTGAGGCGCCACCGCTCAGCTGCTTGACTCGCGCGAGCGCTGCGTCGCGAGACACCACCACGGTCGGAGCGGCATCCAGGGGACGCACGTCGCCAATCACCGCCCGCACCGCACCGTTGTGATCCACCCACAGTGCCAGCTGAGCTCCGTACACGGGGATCCCGGCTGCAAGCTGCTGGTAGCGCACGATGTGGGCGCCTTGCGCACCGACTACCCCGATCCGCTCGAGAGCCACCCCCTCCAGCTTCAGCGAGCTTCGCTGCGCGGAAAGAAAACGCTCAGCGATTTCGGCGACGGGAGCCGCGCTCGGCGCGCCCGTGGCACGTTGCCACCTAGTAGTCGTTGGCGCCGCGTACACGGTCGCAGCACACAGCAGACTCGTGATGATGGACCTTACCGGCAGCGCCAAGGCCCGTGTGAAGCGAGCGAAGGCACTGCGAGTCATCAGCCGTTCCCCCAGCATGACGCCATGGGTTCATTGTCGCTCACAACGACGCGCATCGAAAGTCCAGCTGCGTGTTCCGTTCTCACTGCCTCACCTCTGGATACGGTCAGCTCACATGACGATTAAGCGCCAACACCCCAAGTTCGCTATGCTCGTGCCATGCCCGATTTGAGCTTGTTATCCGCCGCGCTAGACGCTTTCCCCGTCGATTCACGTGCGAAAATTAACGCTGCATTGGCTGATCGCGCGGTGATTCCCCACGACACCGTTAGGTTCTTGATGGATGAAAGCGAGCTGACGGTCGACCACGTGATGCTGCGTTTGCTGCCCGTTGCGGCGGCGTTCGCGGTGGTGCCAATCTCGAACTACCGGGTTGGTGTAGTCGCCGAGGTGACGACTGCACACGGAACCACATTGTACCTAGGCGCGAATTGCGAATTCGAAGGTGGTGCGTTGCCGTTCAGTGTTCATGGGGAACAATCGGCAATCGTCAACGCCTGGGTCAACGGAGAGCGCAGCGTCAACAGCTTGGCGATCTCCGCGGCGCCCTGCGGCTACTGTCGCCAGTTCCTGAACGAGCTCGGTTGCGCAAAACAGCTCGACCTGCTGCTGGCGAACGCGCCCAAGCGTCGGCTGTTCAGCGACTTCTTGCCTCAAGCTTTCGGCCCCAGCGACCTCGGCGTTTCCGCAGGGTTACTTTCGACGCCGGATCAGCCGCTGGAGCTCGAGGCACCGAGCGACGACCCGTTGGTGCGCGCGGCGCTCGCCGCGGCTCAGCGTTCTTACGCGCCCTACTCGCACGACGCTGCGGGTGTGGCGCTCATGACCAAGGATGATCACGTCGTCGCGGCACCCTATGCAGAAAACGCCGCCTACAACCCAAGCATGTCCCCCCTGTCTGCCGCGCGGACGGCGCTGGAGATGAATCGCCCCGTCGACGCGAGTCGTACGATCCGCCGCGCCGTGCTCGTGGAGACGGAGGCACGAGCCAGCCAACGCCGCTTCGCAGAGAGCATCCTCGCGACGTTCGCACCAGACGTCGAGCTCGAGTGCTTCCGCGCCATCAAACCGGAAGCCGAAGCGCAGCGACCGCGCTAGGGGCGAGTTTTGCAGCGAACTACGGAGACAGGACACTAGTCGGGGACGTCGGCGGCGACCAAGACGGACGTGATCTGGATCAACAGGCTGTTGTCTTCGGCGTCTTCGAAATAGAGAAAGCGCCCGGCCTCGTTGAGCAGATCTTGCGTGCGCGTATGCCCCAGCGGACCCGCAACGACGATGTGCCCCGAGACTTCTCGCTCGTCGGTCAACACGAGGCGCACCCGGCGACGCTTGCCCTCCGGACGACGCGAGATCGGCGGATACTCTTCGTCCAGCCCGTCGACGCTCACTTCGAGCGCGACCGCTCCACCAGCGTCCATGGGATCCGGAGGTGGCGTGAGGCGGACCAGCATCAGGTGATCCCGGTTGATGAGCACCGACGGCTGTCCGTCGCCCTCAGGGAAAAACGGCAGGAAGCGCTCATGGGCATCCAGGAACCCCTGCACTTCTTCGGCAAGCACGGCTCCAACCTGCTTGGGGCAGAGCACGTGCCCCTTGAGCGAGCCGGTGCTCTGGAGTTCGAACTCCACGTTGATCCGGCGCAGTCGAATGCGAAAGCTCTCGAGTGTCATCGCTGTCTCACCCTGTCATTGCCTTCCCGAGCTGCCTCGCTACCTCCGGGATCCGGGCGAAGTACTCCTTGTCGTTGGCCTTCTCCAGGGCATCGTGAGCCGTCACCATGCCTGCGGCGAAGAGCCGCTCGAGCGCCGCGTCCAGGCTCTGCATGCCTTGCTGAGCACCGCCTTGGATCAGGTTGACGATCATGGCGGTCTTTGCCTCGCGGATTGAAGACGCGACGCCCGGGTTCGCGATGAGGATCTCGTGCGCAGCTACACGCCCCGTGTTGTCGGCTCGCTTGAGCAACTGCTGCGCCACGATGCCAGCTAGGGCGTCTCCAAGCATGCCGCGGATCTGCCCCTGCTGACTGTTGGGGAACGCGTTGATGAAGCGGTCGATGGTCGCGGGCGCGGAGTTGGTGTGTACCGTCGCGAACACCAGGCAGCCAAAGCTCGCCAGCTGCAATGCGAGGCGCATGGTCTCTGGACCGCGAAGCTCACCGACCAAGATCACATCGGCGTTCTCGCGTCCGGCGCTGCGGATCGCGTCGGCGAAGCTCGGTGTGTCGAGCCCCACTTCGCGATGGGTGATCTGACACTTGATCGGCTGGTGAACGAACTCGACAGGGTCCTCCACGGTCAAGATGTGACCAGGGCGTGAAGCGTTGATGTGGTTGATCATCGCCGCGAGCGTGGTGCTCTTCCCGCTGCCCGTCGGTCCGGTCACCAGCACCAAGCCAGCACGCAGGGTCGCGAGCTTGACCACCGCAGCCGGGAGGTCGAGCTGCTCTGCGGTCAGGATCTTACTGGGAATGGTGCGGAACACAGCGCCGGCCCCGGTGGTCTTGCGCAGGTAGTTGGCGCGAAAGCGCGCCTTATTTCCGTACGCATACGCGAAGTCGAGGTCGCCCGTCTCCTGAAAGGTCTTGAAACGCTCCGGGTCGCAAATCTCCCCGAGCAGCTGCTCCATGAGCTCTTTGCCGATCGGAGTCTGGCTGATGCGCACCAAGTCTCCCTTGGAGCGGATCATCGGAGGGTAACCAACCGACAGGTGTAGGTCGGAGCCGCCTCGGTCGAGCAGCACATCGAACAAGCGATCGATCTGGGCCATCAGTCGTCTTTCCTGCGGAACAGGTTCTTGAGGCCACCACCCAGCCGCTCTCTGAGATCGGTGTCGCTCTGCATCGGAGGCCGAACGGGCGGTGCTTCGGCGTCCGAGCCTTGCGCCGGCGCGCGAGACGCGCCCTCTAGCCCACGCGGGTCGTCTGCGTTCGCCATCGCGACCTCCATGCTGATGCGTTGCTTGCGCACCAGGTCGCTGAGCGTGTCCTCGACGCGCAACATTCCGTAGGCGCGACCCCGCTGCAGCAGACTTGGCAGCTGGTAGAGCTTGTTGTCGCGAATCAATTTCCACAGTGGAATATTGCCAGTGATCATCTCGACCGCCGCCGTCATGCCACCGTCCAGCGTCGGGACCAGACGCTGGCTAACTACAAACTTGAGCGCGCCCGCCATGGTGGCACGCACCTGGGCCTGGTCGTCAGGGGGGAACAACTCGATCAGGCGATCGATGGTCTTCGCTCCGCTAGGCGTGCTCATCGTGGCAAGCACCAAGTGGCCCGTCTCAGCGGCGCTCAACGCCATCTCCACCGTGTCGCGATCGCGCAACTCACCAATCGCAAGCACGTCGGGATCCTCACGCAGACTGCCTTTGAGCGCCGCGGCAAAGCTCTTCGTATGCGAGCCGACCTCGCGCTGACTGATCACGGCCTTCTTGACCGGGTGCACGATCTCCACCGGATCTTCCACGGTGATGATGTGAATCGCCTTGTTGGTGTTGAACCAGTCCACGAGCGCACCGAGCGTGGTCGTCTTACCGGAGCCGTTGGGCCCAGCGATCACCACCAAGCCCTGATGTTGGTTCGTGATGCGCATCAGATCCTCGGGCAACCCGAGTTCCTCGAAGGTCGGCGGATGGGGGGATACCAGGCGGAAACAGCCTTTGAGTCCCATGCGATGGCGATTCACGTTCACGCGCATGCGCCCGGCGCGGGGCAGGTCCAACGAGAAGTCCGCATAGCCAAGCTCATCGAGCTGGGCCTGGTTGCGCCCCAGCAAGGGCAACAACAGCTTCTCGACAGCCTCGTGGGACAGAGCGTCCGTCAACGGCTGGAGGTAGCCAGTCACGCGCATCTGGGCCGGGCGCTCCGAGGTGATGTGGACGTCACTCGCGCGCACGGCGCGGGCGGCGCTCAGGAGTTCATCCAGGTTTCCGCCCCCAACCGACACGCGGGGCGGTCCGGGCGCGGCGACTTGTGCCGGTTCCGGACGCGTTCGCTCCGGCGCGCTCGCTGGGCGGACCGGCTCGCCAGGCCCATCATCGAGTTCGAGCCCTGTCGTCGACGCGGGATTTCCACGAGCAATTTTCACGCGCAGGAGATCGCCACGCCGCGCGACCTCCGCTTGGTAGCTGCCCCCGAAGAGCTCCACCGGCGTTAGACTCCCATTCGAGTCCTGGGTGGGGACCAGGTCGATGATTGGAGTTCCGTTGATGAGACCGGCCATCTGCTCAGCGGTCAGCGGCTCGCGCGTGAGGCGACGCAGCTGGCCGTTGTGCTCCACGCTGATGGTACTGCCGGTTTGGAGCACCACCATGGCTACATCGTCGCGTTCCAGGTACCGCAACAGATCTTGAAGATCCGCCATGGTCTCACGGTAGGCGGGCCGGCGAGACGATCCAAGCGCCCAGAACGCTCCGCAGAAAACTACCCATACATCGCCGTACAGGCGCCGTTGCTAGAGCACTCCCAACCCTGGGTCTCGGATGTG
Organism: Polyangiaceae bacterium; assembly: GCA_050183255.1. Lineage (GTDB taxonomy): Bacteria > Myxococcota_A > Polyangia > Polyangiales > Polyangiaceae > JAHBVY01. The sequence goes on from JBFXBK010000142.1 coordinate 9,651, forward strand.
TATGACCTGGCGCGCGCATGTGTCTGACTGGCAGGCGCATGACGCGAAGCGGGTCGCCTGCGAAGCCTGGCCTTTGCACAGCGCGGGCCCGGCGCTTTCGCATTTGGTTCCCTGCGGGTGAGTGCTATCCGCTGAGCGTGCTGGCCCTCCAAGCAGTGACACCCGAGTTTCTTGCGCGCGAGCTCGACGACGTCAGCTTGGCGGATGCCCGACGCATCCTGGCGCAAGTGCACCGTTCGGGGCACCTCGAGACACCACTTGCCAACGTTCGACGCGCGGCGCTCGCGAGCGCTCGACGCTCGGGCCACGTTCCACGCCTCGAGGTCGTGCGTCAGCTGCATAGTTCCCTCGATCCCTTCGTCAAACTGGCGTTCCGAGTGCCGAGCGGAGAGGTCGTCGAGTCAGTGCGCATTCCTCTGGAGAAGCCCGGTCGCTTCTCGGTGTGCGTCAGCTCCCAGGTGGGCTGCGCGCTCGGCTGCCGCTTTTGTGCGACGGGGCGCATGGGCCTGAAGCGCAATCTCGAAGTGTGGGAGATCGTCGAGCAGGTGCGAGAGCTGAGAAGTACCCTGAATCGCGCGAGCGGGGAACGCGTACACGGGGTCGTGTTTCAGGGCATGGGTGAACCGCTCGCGAACCTCGATCGCGTGCTGCAAGCCATCGCGGTTCTCAGCGACCCGAGCACCCTCGCCATCGACATGCGCAACATGACGGTGTGCACCTCGGGGCTACCAAGTGGCATTCGGCGGCTCGCTCGGGAAGCCCCCAAGGTGCGACTCGGCTGGTCGCTGGGAGCCCCGCTTCGGGAGACCCGTCGGCGGCTGATGCCGATCGACGACGCGCATCCTTTCCCCGAGGTAATGGAAGCTGTCGTCGAGCACACGCGCATCACGCGCCGCTCGCCGATGTGGGCGCTGACGTTGCTGGCGGACGTCAACGACAGCGAAGCTGATGCCCACGCCCTCGCCGATCTGATTGAAGACTTCAGCGAGCGAGCCGGGCACCGCCCGCGGCTCACGCTGATCCCCTACAACTCCATCGATCTCGGCGGCGATGACCCGTTCAAGCGCACCAGCTCCGAGCGCGAGAATCGTTTCCGCGACGTCCTGCGCGAACGCGGCATCGGCAGCCATCGACGCTATAGCGGCGGCGGCGACGTGGGCGCGGCGTGTGGTCAGCTGGCCGCGCGCGCATAAGACATGAAGTCCATCGCACCTCAACCCAACGCGCCTACGGGCGACGCCCGCCTGCTGAGACGCTGGGGCAGGCTCGAAGTTCGTGCGCGGCGCGGGCAGCTCGAGGTCTACGGCAACCTGGACGCACTCGAGGAGCTATCCCGCATCGAGCGCTGCCACGCGGTCGACCACGCTTTACTGCCCAAAGTTGCTTCCCGGGTAGACAGCGAACTCGGCGTATCCCTGCTATTCGAAGCCGAGGTCTACTGCGACTTCGAGAGCTTGGTCTCAGACCTTGAGCAGACACCCGAGGCAAAAATCCCGTACTGCGGTGCGCTCTCCCTCGGCGAGCAACTCGCGGAAGGTCTGCACGCCCTCGCCGAAGCCAATCTGTGCCAAGGGGCTCTGGGTTGGTGCAATGTGCTCTTATCTCCCCACGGCAATATGCTTCTGCTAGCCGGAGCGACGCCGGAGCTGGAGTCGCCGATCCCCGTGCAACGCGCCCCGGAGCTGAGCGGTGGTGCGCCTGCGTCGGCGTGCGCAGACGTCTACGTGTTGTTGATGCTGCTCGAGCGACTGCGCGCGGTCTCCGAAGTGCCCGAGGTTCAGAACCGCGTGCTGCGTGGCGATATCGATGCCGCGCTCGAGCCCTACGCGCGCGCCTTCGCCGAAGCGCACCTGAAGGGCATGAGCATGGTGCCGCTCACTCGCCACGCGAACATGCGTGAGGCGCTCAACGACTTTCACGAGCTGTGGCGCATGACGGGGCACTGGTCGGCCCCCGAGGAGCTACAGGCGTTCTTTGCGACCTGCGTGGAGCGCATGCGCGCGGGCAGCCATCCGCGACTCGAGGTCGGCCCGGATTGCGCCTGGCTCGTGCTGCCATCTGGCCAGCGCGTGGACCTGGCGCGCAGCCCAGTACTCAGGCGCATCGCACGCCAGCTGATCGACACCCACTGTACCCTGCCAGGGCGTTTTGTATCCTTGCGGAACATCATTCGCGCTGGCTGGCCAGAGCAAGAGTTGGCGCGGAGCGCCGCAAGCAATCGCGCGTACGTCACCCTATCCAAGCTGAGGAGTCGCGTATTCGGCGATCTCCTCGAGACCGGTGAGGTCGGGTGGCGGCTGTTGCCGCAGGTGGTGGTGGACAGCGCTGAAGCCAGCTAGCGCTTCAAGCCGCAGACCAAAGCTCCCTCCCCCCCCAATCATCCACGTGTGGAAACGCTAGGAGTGTGTTGGGCGATAGGACCATCAGTGCGAACGCGACCGCAGGTTGGTCGTGGCCTCCTCGAAGCAACGGCCTGGCAAAGTGCTGCACTGGATGTCACATCGACGGCGTCGTTGAGGTCACCTCAACCCGCTTGGGATCCCTCCTCCCTGGCTCGCCGTCGATAGAGTTAAGGAGCCTTAAGTCTGGTTTTGGGGGTGAGGTGTTCTGGTTACCCGCGACAGCGTAACTTCCTGCGCTATGCGTGCTTTTGTAATCCGCCCCTCGACGTTACTCACCGCGTGCGCCGTGATCGGTGCCGCCTTCACTCCGCTTGCCTGCGGCACTTCCAACGTAGCCAGCCAGGTGAAGCCGAACGCACCTACCGCCAATGAGGCGATGGGTGGCGCGGATCTCGACTGCAAGCAGGGCAGCTACGCCGAGCCGCTCGTCATCGATCTCCCCGCGGATAAGCGCGTGGACCTCGAGAGTCAGATGAACGCAGGCGTCGCTATCGTGCGCTACGACTGCAACCAGATGCAGGTGCTCAAGGACTGCAACCTGGCAGGCAAGTACGCCTTCGCTGGTGTCAGCCTGAAAGAGCAGGTCATTTCCCTGCAGAATGAAGACGAGCTCAAGGCCAACCTGCCGTTTTCCTCCGGCTCCGTCGGTGGCGAGATCCAGACAGGAAGCCAGCTCGACCTGGCGCTGATCATGATCGGCAAGCGCTCCACGGCTGCCAAGGTCGCGCGCCCCGTGCTCGAAGGCAGCCAGTGCGGTGACGCGACTCACTTCGTGCGCGCCGCCACCATCGGTGCCTTCGCGATGAAGACGGGTACCAAGGGCCGCGTCGCTGCAGCGGTCGAGCTGTTTGGAGCAGGTACGAGCGGGCAGAGCTCCGCAGACGAGAAGCGCGCCAACAAGGACGGCGACATCAGCTCCTGCAAGAGCTCCAAGCCCTCGTCGGACGCGCCCCCCGACCAGTGCCAGTCGGCCATCCGCGTGGAGCTGGTGCCGATCGCCGCAGAGCTGCCGGCCGCGAAGAAGGACGGCGAAAAGAAGGACGGGGAAAAAAAGGAAGACACCGCGAAGAAGGACGCGAAGCCGCTCGAGAACCCCTGCGGCGCTGAAGGCTTCGTGATGGTCGGCGGCAAGTGTAGCCGCGCGGATTCAGGTGCGGCTCACCTGTGTAACCCCTCGGACTCAGACGACTGCAAGGCCCAGTGCGACAAGGGCGACATGGGCAGCTGCCACAACTACGCCGAGGCGGTGTTCGCGAACTTCTGCAACGACCCTTCCAAGAAGCAGGTCTGCGACGAGACCAACGGCGCAGAGAACGACAAGCGGGAAGCCGAAGCCGTGGGCTACTGGCGCCAGGCGTGTGACAAGGGAGACATCGCGGACGCGTGCGACCAAATCGGCAACTACCTGTTGACCGGCTTCAAGCTCGTGAAAGCGGACAAGCCAGTCGCGCTCGCGGCGCTGGACAAGGGCTGCCAGCTCGGCAAGGCCGACTCGTGCTTCTTGCTTGGAGACTCGTACCTCAAGGGCGATGAAGGCCTGAAGAAGGACACCATGAAGGGCCTCGGCCTGGTCGACCGCGCCTGCAAGCTCGGCGATCAGTACTCCTGTCAGAAGCTCGGTGAGTATTACTTCAAGGGTGAGTACCTCTCGAAGGATCCGGCGCGCGGCTACGAGTTCTTGGGCCAGTTCTGTGCGCAGGGCGAATGGGAGACTTGCCAAGAGCTTGGTGAGCACCTGCTCGGCATCTTCGACAAGTACGACGCGAAGATGACCGGGGTGAATCCGGTGAAAGAGGTTCCGCGCGCAAACGAACTGGGTCGTGAGCTACTCGATCGCGCCTGCAGCAAGGGCAAGCGGGACGACGCCTGTGCGCGCCTGGGCCACGTCTACTACGTGGAGCAGAAGTGGGAGCTGGCGCGGAAGTACCTGCCGACCGGCTGCAAGGGCGACGGTGACACCTGCCTGCGCATGGCCGACATGGAGCTGAACGGGAAGGGCGGGCCCAAGGACAAAGCCTCGGCCGTCGAGTTCTGGATCGCCAGCGTCGACGACAAGTACATGGCGCAGGCGGCTGAAGCCCTGGAGAAGGGCGATGGCTTACCGAAGAACGTTGAACGCGCTGCTGAACTCTGGGGCAAGCTCTGCAACAGCGAGAACAAGCCCGCATGCAGCAACGCAAAGCGCCTCGACAAGAAGGTGTGGCTCGCGGCGATCGCTGACGACTGCAGCCGCGAAGACGAGTGGAGCTGCAGCGAGCTGAAGAGCGCTGACAAGACGCGTCACCGCGAGGAAATCGACAAGCTGTGCGGCGGAGCCTCGGAGTTCGGCTGCAAGGAGCTGAAGAAGCTGGACGGCGCCGCAGCCAAGAAGATGGTGGAGGCCAACTGCAGCAAGGAGAAGGCTGACAAGTCCGACGACGACAAGGACAGCTGCAAGACGCTCGAGTCGATCTTCTGAGCTCGGCCCCGACAAAGGTGAACGCCGCGAGTAGCCCCCGTGCTCCTCGCGGCGTTCTTCATTGTGGCGGCGGCCTTGAAGGTGGCCGCGCCCCAACTCACTTCACGGCGACGCGCTCATTTGCCGGCTTCAGCTTCAGCTCTGCGAGCTTGTCCTGGAGCTCCACGCGGCGGGTCATCTGCTCGCCTTCCACCGTCGCGACGTCAAGCGTCGCCTTCTGCAGGCGGTCGGAGATTTCTTCCATCTTCTTCGCGAGGCCACGGCTCAAGGTCTGCGCTTGCGGGACCTTCTTCAACGTGACCAGCTGGATGTGGATCTCGTCGATGCGGTTCCGATACTCAGCCATCTGGCGGTGTAGCGTGTCGACCTTGTCTTGCGCGTCGGACATCGCGCGGTGCAGCGCGAGCACCTCTTGCAGGCCCTTCCGCAAATCGGGATCGAGCGTCTTCGAGGTTTTGAGGTAGAGCGAGATGGCTTTGGCGCCGCTCGGCGTGGCCATGTCGAGACTCGCGGTGATCGGCGTCGCCTCCTCGATCTCCACGTCGACGCTGCCCCCAGCAGGGATGGTCACCGGGAACAAATAGGCGCCATTCAGCTTCTGTTGCTTGGAGCCCTTCGAGGCGACCAGTTCATAACCAGGCTTCGTCGCGTGACGGATGAAGACGTGGACTGGCTCCTGTCCCTTGTTGGCTAGCTCGAGCTTGGTGCGCCGGATGCGCTGGCTCTGGGCCGTCACGATGCCACGCTGAATGGTGATCAGCTGGTCGATTTCCTCGCGGGCGTCTTCCTTCGTCTCCACCACCACTTGGCGGTCCAGGGCGTAGGGGATGAACGCTTCGCTCTTCGGAGGGATCGCTTCCGAGAGCCCTTCCCCGAGGAACTGGCCTTTGGCGTACACGGTGAACGGGCCTTGATCGAGCGTGTACTGCGTGGGGTTCTTGATGCGAACCGCCTTGAACGCGAACTGCTGAGAGCCGCGCGCGCTCACCGGGTCGTAGTAGTAGACCGGTTCGACCTCGGTCTTGGCCTTGACCAAGCTGATCATCGCCGAGTGATCGCGCTCGATGCTCATGGGCGTCTTGGCCATGAAGTAGGCGGAGCCAGTGGGGTCTTCCGGGGCGCCTTGAGCCTGCTTCGGTTGCTCCGGCGCGACGGGTTGGTCCACCGCGATCACGCGCACGCCTTCGCTGTTCGTCTTGCCGGTAGCGACGACCTCGATGTTGTCCGCGTCGACGCCATTGGCGATCAACAGGTCGCGTGCCTTGTTGGCGCGGTCGAGGGACGCGCGCGCCCCGTCGTCGTCGCCAGGCTTGGCGTAGCCTTCCACGCGGATACGTCCGTGCTGTTGCGCGCGCGCGGCGATGTTACCGGCGGCGTTGGCAGCCTTGCGAGGCCTGTAGTCCTTGCCCTTCTTGCCCTCACCCCCACCCCCGAGATCACCGCGGATGGGCTTACCTGCGGACTTCGTGGCGGGCCGTGGTTCTGCGGCGGGCCTGCTGCGTCCGGTCGCCGCTCCGTAGCCGCGCCCGGAGCCGCCGGACTGCTCGAGCACCTTGGACGTCTCAGCGGCGTCAGCCATCGCAACCTTCTCGCCGTCTTCGCTGCGCTCGAGCTCTTCGTCGGAGATCCCCCCGAGCACCTGCACTTCCTTCTTCGCGACGGTGTACGAGGAACCACCGGTCGGCGGAGCCAGCGCCAGAGCCGCGTTATCCGTGAGCGTCTCCCGCTCGATCAGGCGCACGCTGGCGAGGTCGTAGCGGAAAGACAGCGCAGAGGAGCTACCGACGCCGACGTGGACACGCTTCCAGTCTTCGCCGCTCACGTTGTCGACGACGGCCCATGCCTCGAGCTGTCCGGAGCCGGTCTGGTCCAATTCCACGCGATAACTCGGCTTCCAAGCCGGGCTCTCGGTGACATAGCTGATGGCTAGATCATGGGGCCCCTTGCCCGGAAGTTGTATCGTGAGCTCGGTGTCGTCCCCGCTATCGTCCACCGTTGGATACGCTACCGGGAGGCTCTCACCGGTCTTTGCGTCAACGATCGTCAGGCTCTTCAGGAAGTCGTCGATCTTCCCTGAAGGCACCGTCAACGTGAGCTTGTCGCCACGCACCAGCGCCCGGCGCTCGAAGTAGGCGACGCCGTTGCGGTAGATCACCACCTTGCCCAGCGCGGCGTCCGTGCGAATTGGCTCACTAACCGGCAGGTTCTTGGTGCAACCGGTGGTGACCGCGCTGAGCCCCAGCGCAGCAAATAGCGCGAGGCCCCCCATGCGGCCTGCGATGGTGTTCTTCAGTGTGCGTCGAAACATGCAAAAAGCCTCCCGAGCGGCTTTAACGCTGCCCGTGGAGGCTCCTTACGCTTCGACTCGAAAAAAGGTCTACGGATGGGGGTCGCCTACGGGGATCCCGTCCTCGCACAGTGCGAAGCTAAACAGGTGAGCCGTCTCCTCTGCGAGAGCTTGCTGAGTCGAAGCAGTGCCAGTTTCTGCGCGGCGCTGGGCGCACTCCTGGATCTTGCTGAGCAGGATCGGCGCCTCTGGCGTTGTGACTTCCTTGCTCATCACCTGTTCTCCTCCCCAATTGACCTGCTGCCCCCCGTCGCATCCAAGGTCGAGGAGCTGGCCGAGGCAGACCGCTTCAGCGGTACTCTTTGGATACGAGGTCAGGAACGCTTGGCGCCCAGCGGCGCTACATGCGTTCGCTGGAATGCGCGGCTCCGGGACGTGGGTGAGGTCGGTGGGGTCACCTTCGAAACCGAACACGAGGCAGATCCCAGCGTCCACCTGACCTCCGGGGGTCGGCATCTGCGGATCTGGTGGTTCCGGCACGTTCGGGTTGCTCGCCAAACATTGGCTGACCGTCTGGCTATGCGCGGTAAACGTCCGAATCAGGTTCTCGTCCGGCAGGTGAGAATACGTCGATGGTCGCTGTCCATCCTTTCCGAAGTTGCTCAGTCCGCGCTGACTGAAGAGGCCAGCCCGGAACTTCTCCGGTTCGCTGCTTCGTCGATTCGCGTCAGGTAGATCCACCGTACCCGTGGTGTACAACGTGTTTTCCCAGTGCAGTTCGAAACAACCACCGAAGACGCAAATGTCGGTAGACAGCAACAACTTGATCGAAAACGGCTCCGCGTCGACTTCGGAATCCTGCCGCACGGAAACAACTGCGTTAGTCTGCAGCTCGTGAGCGGCGAACGAACCCGACGTGGGCAACGTGGAGCCCGAGTTGACCATGCTCAGTTCCTCACGGAAAGTGGTGCGCTGCGTTACCGTGGACGTAATCGTGGAGTCTACGCTCAGCTCGACTGTAAACGGCCCAATGTCCACGCCCCCGACCGCATGCAGGCCGAGCGTGGTGATTTGTTGGTCGCGCAGTGTGAGCGCACGATCGTCCATCTGCTCGTAGCGCACCTGGGTGCCGTATTGCTCGCTCTCCGGGACGCTCCAGCCATAGTTGCCAGCCGGTCCATACATCACATACTGGCCTGGGTTGTTTGGCTGAGACGGCACGAAGATGCGGGCTATCTGGGCGTCGCCGGCGTGGTAAGGAGCCGCTTGTGGGTCGAGCGTCTTGGCGCGAGTCGCCGCCCAGCCTTCTTCAAGTCCATCCGTAGGCCCCTGCTTGCCAATGTCGAAGTGCATTCCAAGCGACGCTTGAAGCTCCACGACCTCCCAGAATCGGAGAAGAGGGAAGGCGTTTAGCTCTATCCGCGCGGATTTTTCCCGCCAAGCTAGGTAGTCTGCATAGACGGTGTTTCGATACCCTTGACGGTAGCCGTACACCGGTTGCCGGGTGATATTCGGAAAAGTCCCGACCCACTTCCAACCAATCTGGCCGTATGATTCCAAGGAGTCGTGTTGACTGTCTGCGGTTACCCAGACCACAGGATGGGTCAGCTCCGGGAAGGACGGCACCAAGGGGCCTGAGATCGGGTTGACTCCGGCACCAATCACGAACGGCATCACGAACGAGTTGGCTTTGGCGCCCAAGTGTTTGCTTGGCGGCAATAGCCTCAGGTTTCCGTTCACATCACCGATATCCCAAAACAGGAAGCTGCCGATGCTTTGATCACCCAAGGATCGGACCGCGCCGTTCGAGGCAATCGCCGCGTTGCGCATCGAGCAATAGTCCTTCGCCCCACGGCCCTTCATCTCTGCTAGACAGCGCGGCTCGGCGTATTCGTGGTAGGTCTAGCTGAGATTGTCCGCGGTGTACTGGTAGTTGAGGTTTCGCGCGTATCCGGGAGGAAATACTCTGACCCGCTTGGCGTCGGACTCGATCACCCGCTGAGCAATGCCGGCACGCAACGCCGCATCTTCGCAAATTGCTGCAGGCGCGAGCGGTCCAAGTAGGTCGAGCTTGTCTTGCACTCCGGACGGTACATCCTCGATCCGAGGCACTAGCTCACCGCCGTGGAAGGTCTCCGAAGCGACCGCTAGGTACGCCCATGCGTAGCACCAGGCCTTCTCCAGCCCAGAGGCGTACTTGCCGTCCAGGATGACGTTGGCCTCAGAGCCGGCAACACCCAGCGCTTGCGGCAGCGCGTCCTGACTTCCAAAAGTGGGTAACTGGTTGACCCAGGCTTGCTGAGCGGCACTCCCGACCGAAGTGTCCTGGCGACCGGTCCATGCTGCATCGTTGCCGGCGCTGAAATGAACAGCCCGGGCAAGCCCTGGAGTCGGAGTCGCTTCCCGTAACCCCCCAGGTTCCGCTCATTGGCTTCCCGGACAGCGGGTTTGAGCCGAACAGGATGAGTTCGTCGCTCCGGTCACTGGTTGATTCCGGGCGGTCCCCTGAACAGCCAGCGAGGAGCGCAAACGTGAACGCAGCAAGATGGGCACGGCGAATCGTCATCCCATGCGTGTAGCGCCAGGACTACGACTCGTCCATCGCATTCCTGCCGTTCCACGCGGCAGCGCCCGAAAGCGAGTGCTGCCGCCCGGTCGTCACTTGGGCGGAGGCGGCGCGATCTTCTCGAGGTTCAAGCCACCGGGATACTGGTAGCTCGTGTAGGCACCGTAACCCATGACCTGAATGCCTACCGGCTCGGTGGACTGCAGGATGTGACCACCGCCTGGCGTATTGCCTAGGCGCACGCGGGCGATACCAAAGCCAGAGGCGATCGGTGTCGGAGTCACGTTGATCGCGGCTCCGTCGAGGGTGACGCTCGCGTTCGTTGGCATCACGATGTCGACATAGCTGATGTCGTAGTCGTCGGGGCCAGGAACACGTACTGCTTGCGGTACTGCTCCACAGCAGTGGCGAAGCTCATCGAGGGATCGCCCTTCTGCTCGCCGACCGCGCCGTTCGGATCGAGCAAGCTGCCACCCAGCATGAACGAGCCCACGGCGAACTCCTTGTCGCCGGTGATCTCGAAGTCTTGAGCGACCTGACCGATGTCGACCACTTGCCCCGCGTTGATCGTGGTCGGCGCGCCGTTCGGCTGACCACCGGGGTAGCTCAGCGTGGTGCCGTCTTGGTTGCCGAAGATGCGCACCACGTGGCCGACTACGTTGCCATTGGGGCCCGTCGGCACGGTGACGAAGTAGTGCGCGCCCAACGTTTCCGCAGGGAACACAGTTTCCTCGATGTGGTCACACGCCGCGGCGCCGTAGGGCGTGGTGATGCAGGGCGACCCGGTGATGACCTGGATGACGTTACCATCGGTCGTCCGCACCAGTGTGCCGCTGAGATCGGTGTCGCCGTTGGTCACGACCTCGACCACCTCGTTCGCGTTGACCGTGAACGTGAACGACCCACCAGGACCGGTCGCCGGAATGCCAGCACCCGCGGCGACGCTCGCAGTACTCGAGA
>JBFXBK010000143.1:0-20320 GCA_050183255.1 Polyangiaceae bacterium
CGCTCCGGAGCTCTGCCACTACTCGCCTGGAGTCGACGTAGAGATCTTCGATCTGGCTCCAAGACGCACCTAACCCCCAAACCCAGAAGAATATCCGAGCGGATATCACGTCGTCGCTACGTGAGTATCAGCAGGGTCGACTGGATCGGGGGGTGAGGCGCGACGCGGCCCGCGCTAACTAACTACTAGCCAAGCAGGTTCATCGCCATGTTTGGCAGCTGGTTGGCCTGGCTCAACACAGACACACCTGCTTGGGTCAACACCTGATTGCGCGCCATCATCGACGTCTCCTCAGCGACGTCCACGTCGCGGATGCGAGAGTTCGCGGCGCTCATGTTGAGGCGCATGGTGGAGATCGCGCTCGTCGCGACCTCGAGGCGGTTCATGGTCGCGCCGTAGTTACTGCGCGCCGTCGAGAGACTCGTCAGCGTCGAGTCGATACGGCTCAGCATGTTCTGCGCGTTGCCTGCCGTTGCGCCGGCGAGCGTGCTGGTCGCTGCAAGCAGCGCCGTGAGCGCGAGGCCGCCAAAGGTGACCTGAAGTTGGTCGGAGGCCGTGTTGTTCAGGCCAACCTGGAAGGTGATTGTGCTCGCCGTGGTGCCCACGAGCTGCTTGCCGTTGAACTTGGACGAGTCCTGGATGCGGCCGACCTCGGACTTGAGCGCTTGGAACTCAGTGTCGATGTAGCTGCGGTCTTGCGCCGTGAGTGTGCCGTTGGAGCCTTGGACCGCAAGTTCGCGCATGCGGTGCATGATGTTGCTCATCTCGCCAACCGCGGCTTCCGCCGTCTGCACCATGCTGATCGCGTCGTTCGCGTTGCGTTCAGCTACGGTGAATGAGCGGACTTGACCAGTCAGGCTCTCGCTGATTGCGAGGCCGGACGCGTCGTCTGCCGCAGAGTTGATGCGATAGCCGCTAGATAGCTTGTTGAAGCTCTTGGAGAGAGCCTCGTGGGAACGAGACAAGTTGCGCTGCGCTTCCATGGAAGCGACGTTGGTTCGTGTGACGAGCATGAGGATCTCCGAAGCGAGGGCCGTGCGCCGTCGGTTGGCGCAATCGGAGTCTTTCCATGGTCCATGCCAACTTGTTGTGTGTCGGAAAATCGATTGGTTTCATGTGGTTAGGATGATGGCTTGGAACCCGTAAGCGAGCGTTGGCTGTTCAACGCGTTGACGTTCGTCAGCCAGATGACGCCACCGACGCGCCCGTTGGCTATTTCCGGGCGGTAAGGAGGCTCAAGTACAGTCGCCACACGGCCGATTTAGCTGCCGTGTCCGACGTCACGCTACCTGCAGCGGTGGAGGAGCCCCGAAGTCGGCTCAAGCGGAGCCTCGTTTATGGCGTGTTCGTGCTTTGGGTGCCCGTGCTGCTGGTCGTCGTGGCGAGCCTGATGGTGGGCTACTGGGTGATCCTGCCGCGGCCGCCTACAGGGGACCCGGAGGTGCGCGCCGCCGTCGCCACGCTCCGTAGCAGCGACGACCAGGGCTGGATGGCGGTGCACGTGCTGTACGGCGAGTGCCCTTGCTCACGCCGCGTGCTCAAGCACGTACTCAGCAGTCAGCGACCCAAGGGAGTCTCCGAGAAGCTGGTGCTGGTGGGGCGGGATGCAGAGTTCGAACGCAAAGCGCGGGACAAGGGCCTCCGCGTCGACGTGGTCGAGATGGAGCAACTGCTCAGCAAGTATCACCTCACGGCCGCGCCGATGTTGCTGGTGGTCAACCCGCGCGGCGACGTGGTCTACATGGGGGGCTATACCGCAAGGAAACAAGGCCCGGACATCGCAGACGTGCAAATCATCAAGCACCTCATGGTCGGCGAGGCGGAGCGCGAACGTCCCGTCTTTGGCTGCGCCGTTGGGGAATCGCTACAGAACGCCCTGGACCCGCTGCACATCAAGTACTCGAGATCGGAAGGAACGAATGTCGACTGAAGCTGCCGAGCCCAAGCGCTCGAAGATTCTGGATACGCTGCTGCTGCCGAAGGAGGTCACTGACTTCGAGCGGCGCTACCTTCGGCGGGTCAACAAGGCGGGCTTCGTGTTCTTCGCGCTGCACCTACCGGTGTTCGTCGCGATTGCCTACTTCAACGACACCGGTCCCTGGACGGCGCTCGTGCTCACGCTGGCGGCCTTGGCGGGTCCGACCCTCGCCTACTTTGGTTTCGAGAACCCGCGCCACGTCTCGCTGGTGTACGGCTTCACATCGATGATCATGGGAGGCCTTCTCGTGCACTTCGGTCAGGGGCCGGTGCAGATCGAGATGCACTTCTACTTCTTCGCCCTGCTGGCGATGTTGGCGGTGTACGGCAACCCGATGGTGATCGTGGTGGCTGCGGTCACCGTGGCGCTGCATCACTTGGTGTTGTGGGCGTACTTGCCGAAGAGCGTGTTCAACTACGATGCCCCGATCTGGGTGGTCGCCGTGCACGCCGCGTTCGTGGTGCTCGAGTCCATCGCCACGTGCTCAATCGCTCGTAGCTTCTTCGACAACGTGATCGGTCTCGAGAAGATCGTGCAGGCGAGAACTGACGAGCTCGACAAGCGCAACGACGCCATGCGTTTGGTGCTCGACAACGTCGAGCAAGGTTTTCTGACCATCGATCGCGGCGGCGCGCTCTCCCCCGAATACTCATCCGTTGTCGAGCGCTGGCTCGGAACGCCGGCTCCAGGGAGCAAGCTGAGCGAGCTGTTGGCTCAGCGTGATCAAGACTTTGCCTGGCGCTTCGAGCTCGGCTGGGAGGAAGTGATTGACGGCGTCATGCCCCTCGAGCTGACGTTGGATCAGATGCCGCGCCGACTCGACCTGGAGGGCTGCAACCTGCAGTTTGAGTACTCACCGATCTGCGATGCGCGGGGAGAGCTCGTGCGGGTGTTGGTGGTCGTCAGCGACATCACCGCGCAGCTCGAGCGCGAACGCCTGGAGGCCGAGCGCCGCGAGACCATGCTCATCTTCGACCGCATCGTGCGGGACAAGAGCGGCTTCCTCGAGTTCTTCCACGAGGCGGACGGCCTGGTGGGGAGCATCAGCGAGCAGCGAACCGAGGAACTGCCCGTCTTGAAGCGGCAGATCCACACCCTCAAGGGCAACGCGATGCTGTTTGGCATCCACACCATCGGCGATCTCTGCCACGAGCTAGAGAACCGTATGGAGGAAGGCGGAGGCCTACCCCCCCAGGAACAGATCGAGCACCTCGCGACCCGCTGGGACCAGGTCAAGGGCAGCATGGATGCGCTCCTTGGCGAACGCAGCGACGGGCGCATCGAAGTCGCGGACCAAGAGTTCGAGGACGTCCTACGTAGCCTCGTTCGCGGTGCACCTCGCGCCCTGGTTGCCAATAAGATTGCCTCGTGGAAATTAGAGTCGACGGAAAGGCGCCTTGGACGCGTCGCCGAGCAGGCGCGTGGCATTGCCCGTCGCCTGGGCAAGGGTGAGATTGAGGTGCAAATCACCCACTCCGATCTGCGCCTCGACCCGGAAAAGTGGGCTGGCTTTTGGAGCAGCTTCGTGCACGTCGTGCGCAACGCCGTGGACCATGGCCTGGAGGAGGCCGCGGAAGATGGCAGCAAGACTCCGACTATCAGCCTGACCACGCGGGTCTCCGATGACGAGTTTGCGATCGAGATCGCGGACAATGGTCGCGGCATCGACTGGCAAGTCGTGGCCGCGAAGGCCAAGGCCAATGGGCTGCCGCACCAGACCGAGCAAGACCTGGTGGAGGCGCTCTTCCGGGACGGCATCAGTACCCGCACGGAAGCAAGCTTGTTCTCGGGGCGAGGCGTCGGTATGGGCGCGGTGCGCACGGAGTGCCTGAGCCGCGGAGGTCGCATCGAAGTCATGGCTGAGCCCGGCGTGGGCACGCTGGTTCGCTTCAGCTTCCCGAAGCGCGCCATGGCAGAGGATCCGATCCTCCAGTATCAGAAGGCCGCGTGATCGGAGCGGCTGGAGCCGCCTCTTGGGCGGCTCTACTTGGCGCGGGTCAGCAGCTTGTTGATCAGACTTTGAGAGTAGCCAGAGAGTTCCTTGAAGACGACTCCCATGCCGGGTGGGTCCGTCTCCACTCGGACAACTACGCCCACACCTTCGATGGTCTCGATGTCGTCCATGATCACGGTGAAACGCAGGTCGACTTCGGTCCCGATCGGCACCGGCGTCTTGGTCTTGATGAAGACGCCGGTGCGCGAGATGTTGGTGACGTACTCCTGGATGAACTGATCGAAGGAGTCGAACTCCTTGTTGATCGTCAGTCGCTGGTCTTGTCGTCCGCTGCTCACGCTACTTCCCCGTCAAGTCGAACTGCTCGATGTGGTACTCGCGTCGCGGAGTGAACTCGATGCGGCGCATGTAGCGCCGCTCGGCCTCGATCACCGCGTCCTTCTCCTCGGTCTTCAGTAGGTCCACGATCGCCGGATGTGCGTTGACGTGCACCGAGTAGCCTTGGAGCATGCTCAGCTCCCTGCGGACCTGTCGCAGGATCTCGTACGCGATGGTGGTGCGGCTCATGATCTGACCCGTGCCGTCGCAGTAGAAGCAAGGCTCGTGCATCGTGCGTCCGAGACTCTCGCGAGTGCGCTTGCGCGTCATCTCGATCAAGCCAAGCTCGCTGATGCGATTGAGCGTCGTCTTCGCCTTGTCCTTCTCGAGCCGTTGCTCGAGCGCCCGCCAAACCTTGTCCCGGTTCTTCGGGTTCTCCATGTCGATGAGATCGAGGATCACCAGACCACCGATGTTGCGGAAACGCAGCTGGTAGGCGATCTCGTCGACGGCTTCGAGGTTCGTCTTGAGAGCCGTTTCCTCGAGGTCTTTGCTGCCCTTTCCGACGTAGCGCCCGGTGTTCACGTCGATCGCAGTGAGGGCTTCGGCCTGATCCAAGATCAGGTATCCGCCGCTCGGCAGGGGGACCTTGCGACTCAGCGCTCGCGCGATCTCGTCTTCGATGCCGTAAGCGTCGAAGATTGGATCCGAGCCGCTGTAGAGTTCGACGTCCTTGACCCGGTTCGGCATGAACATCTCGACGAAGCGGACGAGGCGCGTGTACTCCTCCTTGTCGTCGATGACGATCTTCTCGATTTCGTCGGTGAACAAGTCGCGCGCGACCTTCAGCACGAGATCGAGCTCCTCGTAGAGCACGCTGGGAGACTTGGCGTTCTCACGCTTGCGCGCGACTTCGGCCCAGAGCTTGAGCAGGTAGCCGATGTCTTCCTTGAGGTGCTTCTTCGTGAGCCCTTCAGCCACCGTGCGCACGATGAGGCCGCCCGTGGGGGGCTTCACCGAATCGATCGCCTTACGCAGGCGCTGACGCTCGCGGAAAGAGCCGATTCGCTTGGAGATCCCGATGTGGTCTACCGTTGGCAGGTACACGACGTGACGCCCAGGCAGGGACACGTGGCTGGTAACGCGCGCGCCCTTGGTGCCGATAGGCTCCTTGGAAATCTGGACGATGACCTCGTCGCCTTCGCGCACGACCTCGGTGATGGGCACCGAACGCGAGACGCGCAGGTTAGTGGCCTTGCGGTTCTTGCCGTCCTTGACCTCCCCGCGCTTGGAGTCGCGCTCGCCGTCTCGGCCCCGGCGGGACTTGTCGCGACCGCGCCGTGAGCGGTCCTGCTTCGATTCCGTACGGTTAGCGCGCTGCTGCTGGGCCGCGGGCTGCTTCTCGGCGGCCTCGTTTCCGTTCTTGCGACGGCGGCCTCGCCTGCGGCGGCGCCGACGTCCTTCGCGGCTGCCATCGCTGGATTCCTCGTCCTTGGAGCTCGCGTCGCTCGACCCGCGCAGCGCCTCGCCGGCGAGTAGCGTAGGTGCCTCTGGATCCGGCCAACCCTCGTCGTCTTCACCCGTGGGTGCCACCCGGCGCCGCACGCGGATGACGTCGCCGTCTTCGTCGACTTCCGCTTCCGCGGCGTCGTCCGCGCGGTCATCTGCGTCGTCCTGATCGACCTCAGCGTCTACCGCTTCCGTGTCGTCCTCTTCGTCTTCTTCGTCTTCTTCGTCGTCCGCGGCGCCTTCGTCCTCATCCTCGTCCTCGCCGTCAGAGGAATCCGGCGCGGCGTTGCGGATCACATCGTCATCTTCGTCTTCGGACTCATCGTCCTCTTCGTCTTCAGACTCATCGTCATCCTCGTCTTCAGACTCATCGTCATCTTCGTCGTCGTCTTCAGACCCATCGTCATCTTCGTCTTCGGACTCGTCGTCTTCGGACTCATCGTCTTCGGACTCATCGTCTTCGGACTCGTCGTCTTCGGACTCATCGTCATCTTCGTCGTCGTCTTCGGACTCATCGTCTTCGTCGTGAGCTTGGACTGGGTCGTCGGCGCGATCGTCCTCGTCCTCGTCCTCATGCGACTCATCGACCGCTGGATCGTCGTCCGCGCGGTCATCCTCGTCATCCTCGTCTTCGTCGCCGTCGTCCTCGCCGGATACGAGGACTTCTTCGTCGTCGTCATCCTCTTCTGCCGCGGGCTTGGATTCTCCGTCGTCGCCTTTCGACTCCAGATCGCTCTTACGCTCCAGCGCGTGCGCCGCCCCCGCGAGATACTCTTCGAAGTCGTCAGGACGGATCAGATCCTCGACATGGAGGAACGCTGCGCGATCCATCCCCACGTCGATGAACGCCGCTTGCATGCCAGGGAGCACGCGCGTGACCTTCCCAAGCACGATGTTCCCGACGGTATTCCGCGCGCGGGCGCGCTCGATTTGTAGTTCGGCGATGACGCCGTCTTCGATTAGGGCGACGCGCGTCTCGCGAAGCGCAACGTTGATGACGAGTAGGTTTCGAGCCATTGACGATTGAAAAACGCTAGAGGCCACGACCCGCGCACGGGGCTGAACTTGAGCAGTCGGCGCTGGGTTCGGGGCATCGGTACACCTCGGGGAGCTTGGAACGGCAACATGCCACTCGACTCCTCCTAGTTGCCTGCTTCTCACCCCCCGCGGAGCAAGTCAAGCGAACGAAATAGCCATTACTTTCGAATGGTTGCAGTTCGAGATCTAAGCGCTCCCTGGGTTTCTTCCCTAGTCACACGTCCCCTCGAGCCTGCAGCGGGGCAAAAAAACCACACCATCCCTCAGTGGGCGCCCTTTTCTTGACCCCGGCTGCCAGGGGGTTTGGGGGTGAGGGTGCATCAGACGAAGCCTTGGCGACCTGCTAAAGCTCAGGCGGTCGTATGAAGCAGGAGCTCCTTCGCCGAGTCCTCAACGCGCGTGTGGCGGATGTCTTGCCGTCTCCTACCCCGTTGGACCCGGCACCCAATCTCAGTACTCGGTTGCACTACCCGGTGCTGCTCAAGCGCGAGGACCTCACCCCCGTGTTCTCGTTCAAGTTGCGTGGCGCCTACAACCGTATGGCGCTGCTCAGCGACAAGGAGCTCGCTGCAGGTATCATCGCTGCTTCCGCGGGGAATCATGCTCAGGGTGTTGCATTCGGTGCCGCGCGGCTTGGCGCCAAGTGCCGAATCGTGATGCCCCGCACGACACCCTCAATCAAAGTGAACGCCGTGCGTCGCTTTGGGGCCCAGGTGGACCTGATCGGCGACAGCTACTCTGACGCCGCGGAACACTGCAAGCAGCTGGTGATCGAAACCGGCATGACCTTCGTCCACCCGTACGACGACTTGGACGTCATCGCGGGCCAGGGCACCGTGGGCCTGGAGATCTTGAACCAAGCTCCTCGCGACCTGCGCTCGATCTTCGTACCGATTGGCGGCGGCGGTCTGGCGGCTGGCATCGCAGCGATTTGCAAAGCCGTGCGGCCAGAAGTGCGCGTGATCGGGGTAGAGCCTGACGACTCGGATGCGATGCACCGGTCGCTGCGCGCGGGGCATCGAGTCGTACTCGACAAGGTTGGCATTTTCGCTGACGGCGTTGCCGTGCGGCAAGTTGGGCAGCACACCTTCGATCTTTGCAAGGAGTACTTGGACGATACCGTGACCGTGTCCAGCGACGAGATCTGCGCGGCGATCAAGGATGCATTCGAGGACACGCGCTCCGTGCTAGAACCAGCTGGCGCGCTCGCTATCGCTGGTCTCAAGCGCCATGTCAGAGCTGGGGAGCTCGTACCGGGGACCGCCGTGGCGATCACCTCCGGTGCGAACGTCAACTTCAATCGGCTACGCTACGTGACGGAGCGAACCGAGTTCGGCGCGGGACGCGAAGCGGTGTTCGCCGTCACCATTCCCGAGAAGCCCGGCGCTTTCCTCAAGCTGTGTCAGGTGCTCGGAGAGCGTCAAGTCACCGAGTTCAACTATCGTCTTGCCACGCGGAGAGAGGCGCAGATCTTCGTTGGCGTGGAAGTGGGCTCGCGTGGCGAAGCGCGCCAACTCCACGATGCCCTGATCGCCGCTGGTTATGGCTGCGTCGACCTCTCGGATGACGACCTCGCCAAGACTCACTTGCGGCACATGGTTGGCGGGCACGGTGAGGCGGAGAACGAGCGCCTATTCCGCTTCGAGTTTCCCGAGCGTCCCGGCGCCTTGCTCGAGTTTCTTACCAGCTTGCGCGGGCGCTGGAACATCTCGCTGTTCCACTACAGGAACCACGGCGCGGCGTACGGGCGCGTGTTGTGCGGGATGGAAGTCCCCCCAACCCAAATATACGAGCTCAAGAAGACACTCGACCAAATCGGCTTTCCTTACTTTGACGAGAGCGACCACCCAGCAGCGAAGCACTTCCTAGGACTCAAGCGCTAGCACGCCTCGCAGAGTGTTGCCTTGCGGAAATTAGAATAGGATCGCCTCGCTCACGTCGAGCGCGTTCTCGACGTGCTGGGTTGGAGCCAAGTTGCATCCCGGTTTGAACTCGTATTGCAACATGACTCGCACCGGGCCTTCCTCCGATTGGTAATCTTGGAGGACAGTCTCGATGCCGTCTTCGTCGTTCGCACAGACTTCTAGTCGGTAACCTTTGAGTACGAGGGGCGTCGTCAAAAAGACTTCCGCGCCACGCTTCGCGAGGTCGGTCTTCAGTCGACCGAGCAACTGGTTGGCCAGTTCACCCAACCAGTCTGCTGGTGCCTCTGCTCCGTAGGTCTTCGCTGCGACCTCGGGGACTGTGGTGATGCACAGGCTGCCAGAGAGCTCCCGCCCCGAGTAGCCAATGATTGCGGCGTACGTCGTGGCCTTTGAGACCTCGTCGCTCTGGGCGAGTGGTGCGCCATACGTCTCGAACAGCGCGCGTGCGTTCGCATCTACCAAGGCGGCGATAGTTTCTGAATCTCGATGTGGCATGGCGGCGTCCTTTGCGCGTTGCCGCGCGGGATAGTTCTGATGTTGGCTGTGCGCGTTTGCGCGGGTGCTCAGGCTACGAGCTTGTTCAGAGCCGCAACGAGCAGGTCCGGCTTGAAGGGTTTGACGATCCAGCCCTTGGCCCCCGCTGCCTTCGCGCGCTGAATCATTGCCGGCTGCCCTTCAGTCGTCAGCATCACGATCGGCACTCCCTTGCGTGGTGAGCCCGCGACCTTCTCCACCATCTCGATGCCGTTCATGCGTGGCATGTTCACGTCGCATACCACCGCGGCGATGCCCGCGTTGCCTGTGATTTGCTCAAAGCCGGCCTGCCCGTCTCCCGCTTCCAGGACCTCAAAGCCCGCCTGGCTGAGTGCGAGCTTGACCTGCTGCCGTACGGAAGCTGAATCGTCCACCACAAGAATTGTCTTTCCCATTTTGTTCTCCGAGTTTCTTCTGAACTGGTCGAAAATCTACTGGCGGCCGCGCAGCAGCGCGGATCGAGTGTTTGCCTAGAAGAGCATCACGTCACCCGCGCTCGGCACGTCTGCTTCGCGCTCCAGAATAGCGACGTGCCCAGCGAACTGGTCCGGGTGAGAGTCCGCTGCGTCGATGGAATCGAGGTCCACGCTCCCCCCGGCCATCAAGACCTCTGCGGACTCGTCGAGCACCAGCAAGTCCCGGTCGACGATCAGGAGCGCTTGCGACGCAGGGTCTTGGAAGGCGAGGTGCGACAGCGCTTCGTGAGAGCTCTTGATGATCTCCCGAATCGAGCGCTCCCCGGACTGTACGATGGAGTGAAGAGTCTGAGTCAGGAAGCTCGAGGCTCCGCGCACGCGGTGCAGGTCTTGATCGATGCGTTCGCCGAACTGCGAGGTGTCCACCTTCACATGTTCCGCGTGGGTGGCAAGCGCTTCCATGTTCTGACTGAGTTCAGTGGCCAAGGCACTGACCAGTCGGTTCGACTCTTCGACGACGTCGCTCAGGCGCTTCATCTCCGATGCAATGACGTCGAACCCGGCACCAGCGGCGCCGAGACGACTCGCTTCGATTGAAGCGTTCAGCGAAAGCACGCGGGTTTGAAACGCGATGCCCGTGATCGATTCGGTCAGGCGACGCATTTTCTGTGTGGATTCATGGGCTCTGCGCGCGATGTGCGCCTGCTTGTCCACGTGGCTGCGCACGGCGCTCAAGAAGTCGGAGACGGTCTTCGTCTGGTGCTCCAGCACGTCGCCAATGCTGCCCTCCGCAGCACTGCCGGATATCGAGCTAACAGAGTTCTGAGTCTCCTCAACGTGTCGCTGAGCCTCGGTCACGATCCGTTCGAGCAAGCCACCCGCTGTAACCACCTCTCGTTCCGTCAATGCATTGACGTCGCGGATGCGTCCGAGGACGGTCTCGCGAATCTTGACGAATAGGGATTTCCAGCCGGTTACGTCGCTCACACTTCTGCTTTCTTTCTCGTCCCGAGTTGGGAACGTAGAAAAGAACGGCTCGCTGACTGATCACTTAAGCCAGAACGCCCCTGGACTTTCCGCGCACAAAACGCGCACACCCGGCACTCCTTGCGGGTGCCGGGTGGCTAAGGGACCTACTGCCGATCAGTGCTCTGATCTTAGTTCCAAGCTCACATCGACCCAGCTCGACTCGGTCTCGAAGCGTTGCCATGTCTTGCTCGACGCGGGTGATTCGAGCCTGGGGAGTCCGAGCTCCACATGGGCGCCGGCGTCTTGGACTCTCGCCGCAAACGCGCCGGCGACCACGTTCGCCACCTCGAGCAGGAGATCGCGCTTCGCTCCCTCTAGCGCTTCGCCTTCGACTTCTCCGCCGGTCGCTGACACCGCAATTTCGTCGAGCAACAAGGCCGGGATGCTGATCGACACGTTGCACGCTAGCGGCTCGAAGACGTCAATCGACACGCACGGCTCCTCTTGCTTGCCTACTGCCGAGTGGCTGGGCATCAGATCGAGAAACGCCAGGCTCGCGAACGTTTCGCACACCGCGTCGCTCAGCACTGCGTCGTGACTCATGCCGCGGCCTCCGTGGCGCTTGCGATGACTTCACCGAGCGCAGCGGGCGAAAAGGGCTTTGACAGCACTCTGAACGCGCCCAGGCTTTGTAGCTCGGCGCGAACCTTGTCGTTCACTGCACTGCTAATCACGACCACCCGGGCCTTGATTCCGCTCGCTGCGAGATGCGCGAGGACTTCGCGACCGTGAACCTTCGGCATGTTCAGGTCCATGAAGCACAGGTCGAAGTGCTTTGCCGTGGCCAGTTCGAACGCCTCGGCGCCATCCTTGGCCTCCGTGAACTCTGCGTCGTGAAGTCCAGCTACCTCCGCGCAGCGCTTGACGAACATTCGGGCGATTGCCGAATCATCTGCGATCAACACCTGCATTTTCATACCTCTTGCCTACTCCCCACGGAAACAAATCAGAGTTGTACGACTTGACCCGTGCCAAGATGAATCGACACGTCCAAACTAGCGACGGTGACCAGTACTGTGCGGCTGTGGCTCCCGCCGACGTGTTCAGCCAGCGCGGCCATGCCTTGAGTCCACAACGCCTTCTTCACCGCGAGCAAGTTGCGCTTCCCGATGTCGAAGTGATCGCTGTTTTTTAGGACGCTCGCTCCGCCGGCGAGCTTCACTCGCCACAACGCCTTCTTCGGGGCCGCTCCGCTTGCCAGCATTCGCTGCACGATCAGCCGGATCGCTGTATCAGCGAAGTGGAAGGGTTTTTGCTCCGCGAGGGTCTGGTTGAGCCGTGAATCAGGCAGTGCGACGTGAGTCAAAGACGTGACGCCAGACGCCGGGTCGACGATCACGATGCCAATGCACGAGCCAAGCCCGTAGGTCTTCAAACGTGCACCTGGGGCCGCACTCACTGCCCCATCGCCGATGCCAACGACGATGGGCGCGACTGCCGTGGTGGCTTGAACCGCGTAGCTCATTGCCAGTGTGCACGGGTCTCTGGAAGGAACCTTGAGCGCTGCGCGCAAATAGTTTTCCAGCCGGCCGTCGCTTAAGCCACCTCGGGTAGCTGCCGTTCGATGGAGAGGCGATGGATGAGGAGCAACTAGAGATCCTGCGGGACTTCATCACGGAGTCCACCGAGGCGCTCGAGACGATCGAGCCGCTGCTGGTGGAGCTAGAGCAGCATCCGGGAGACGCGATCGATGAGCAGACCCTGGCGGCGATCTTCCGCTTCTTTCACTCGATGAAAGGCACCGCGTCGTTCCTCGAGTTGGAGCACGTGGTGCGAGTCACCCACGTGGCGGAGTCCCTGCTGGATCTGGTGCGAAAGGGCATGACACCCCTCACGCCGCCTCACGTTGATCTGTTGTGCGAGACCATCGACGTGGTGCGCATTCTCCTGCAATGCGTCGAAACGCAGCACACCGACGCGACTTGCGACCCTGGTCGAGTCGAAGACCTGGCGCGGCGTCTCGACGCGGCGGTGAGGCAGGCGATCAACTCGATTCCAAACCCTCAAGCTGCGAAGGCGCCCTCGAGCTTTCTCGTCCTGGATGCCTGGGAGGCTACCGAGGACGACCAAGCGGGCAGCATGTTCGCGAACTTGATCAGCCCCGAGATGGTGGACAAGTTCCGCATCGAGTCCGAGGAGCATCTGGAGTCCGTCGAGGAAGCCTTGATGGGGCTCGACGTCGGGACTCCCGACATGGAGCTGATCGAAGTCGCGTTCCGCGGCATGCACAGCATCAAAGGCAACGCAGGCCTGTTCGGCTTCTCTGCGCTCTCCAAGCTCGCGCACAGCATGGAGACGACGCTGGACGAGCTCCGGGCAAAGACGCTGAACATCTCTTCCGATGTCGTGGACAGCCTGCTCAAGGCCAACGACCAAATCCGCGAGGAACTAAGAAAAGCTACGAACGCCGAGCCAGAGCAAGAATCCGTGAACGACACCGACGGTGGCGGCAAGCCAGTCGCCGCGAAGCCGGAGCACGGTGAGGCCCAGCGCGCGGGCAGCATTCGCGTCGACACCGAGAAGCTCGACGAGCTGATGGATCTAGTAGGCGAGCTGATCATCGCGGAGACGACGGTGACCAGAAACCCGGATCTCGAGGGCCAGCACTTCGAGAACTTCCAGAAGGCGGCGCTCCAGTTGAACCGCCTAACTCGTCGGCTTCAGAACATCGCCATGGCGGTGCGCATGGTTCCAATCGCGTCCACCTTCCGGAAGATGTTGCGCCTGGTGCGCGATGTCTCGAGCAAGCAACACAAGAAGGTCGACCTCATCATCGATGGTGAGCACACGGAGGTGGACAAGACGGTCGTTGAGCTGATCAGCGACCCCTTGGTGCACATGATCCGCAACGCGGTGGACCACGGGCTGGAGTCGCCTGAGGACCGCCTCGCGGTCGGAAAGCCGGAAGGCGGAACCGTTTGGCTGACTGCGACTCACGAGGGACAAGAGGTTTGGATCACGATTCGTGATAACGGGCGTGGCCTCAACACCGATCGTATCCGCGCGAAAGCGCTGGAGAAGGGGCTCATCGACCCAGATGTCGAGTACAAGCCGGAGGAGATCCATCGCATGATCTTCGCGCCAGGCTTCTCGACCGCCGAGCAAGTCACCGACCTATCGGGGCGCGGCGTGGGCATGGATGTCGCGCTCCGCAACATCGAGTCGATGAACGGTCGCGTAGAGATTGAGTCTCGTCCCGGCGAGGGCACCACCTTCACCCTTCGCATCCCGCTCACGTTGGCGATCATCGAAGGCATGTTGATCAAGGTGGGTGAGTCTCACTACACGATTCCGCTTTTGTCGATTCGCGAACACGTCCGCGCCAGGAGCAAGGACTTGGTCACATTGCCGGACGGAACCGAAATGTTCAAGATTCGCGAGAAGCTATTCCCGGTGGTCCGTCTGCATCAGGTGCACAATGTCAAGCCCAGGGCGCACAACATAGACGAAGGCATCCTGATCCTGGTTCAGGATGGGGCGCAGACGCTGTGCGTCCTCGTCGATGAAGTCGTGGGCCAACGGCAGACCGTGATCAAACCAGTTCCCGACTACCTCAAAGGGGTGAGAGGGGTCGCTGGCTGTTCGATTCTTCACAATGGCGAGATCAGTTTGATTCTGGATGTCGAGGGGCTCGCCAAGCACTGCGCGGCTGCCGCCTGAGGAGACCAAATGCAAGAAGCTATCGCTGCTTTAGACCACACGGAAATGGACGACGACGGTCAGAAGTATCTGACCTTCACCATTGGAGACGTGACGTACGGCTTTCACATTAGCCGCGTGACGGAGATTATCGGGTTACAACGCATCACCGTCGTTCCCGATGTTCCCCACTACGTCAAAGGGGTGATCAATCTGCGCGGCAAGGTGATCCCCCTAGTCGACGTGAGAGCTCGCGTGAACCTGCCTGAGATCGACTACCACGATCGTACCTGCATCATCGTGGTCGAGGTCGGGGGCAAGAGCGTCGGACTCGTGGTGGATGCGGTCTCTGAGGTGCTCGCAATCGACGAGTCTCAGATCGAGCCGCCGCCAGATTTCCGTGCGGGAAAAACGGCGCAGTACATCTCGGGTATGGCCAAGGTGGAGGACTCCGTAAAGGTCCTGCTCGATGCAGACAAGTTGTTGGCTATGGACGACCTCGACACCACGGGGCGTAGGGCGTCAGCGTGAGTGCAAGAAGATTAAAAGGGAGTGGAAAGATGACCAAGCAAACGGATACCGGTTCGGACTGTCAGGAACTGCAGCTGCGCTACGACGCGCTGGTCAAGGAAAGCGCCGAGCAGAAGGCGAAGCTCGCTGCGCTCGATAAGGTGCAGGCGATCATCGAGTTCGAGCTGGACGGCACGATCATTACTGCCAACCACAACTTCCTTTCGACGCTCGGGTATACCCCGGAAGAGGTCAAGGGTCGCCATCATCGCATGTTCGTGGATCCGAGCTACGCCGCGACTCCCGAGTACTCGAACTTCTGGGACGCGCTGCGCCGTGGCGAGTTCAAGAGCGGGGAGTTTCGACGCATCGGCAAAGGCCGCAATGACGTCTACATCCAGGCTTCATACAATCCGATCTTCGATGCCGAAGGGAAGCCGTACAAGGTCGTCAAGTTCGCGGTCGACGTCACCAAGGAAGTGCACGAGCGCCGTGATGCCGCGAGGGTCAAGGCTGTCGTCGACAACATGCCGCGCCCGGTCATGACGATCGATCCCAAGACGGCTGAGATCACTTACGCCAACACCGCGTCGAGACAGTTGCTCAAGAGTCTCGCGCAGTACCTGCCGATCGATCCCAACAATATCCTCGGTACCTGCATCGATGTGTTCCACAAGGTACCCGGGCGCATCCGCGCCATCGTTGAGGACCCGAGCAAGCTGCCCCACAACGCGCGCATTGCGGTTGGACCAGAGTTTGCCGATCTGAACGTGTTCGCGACCTACGACAACACCGGCACCTTCGCGGGCGCAGCGCTCGCGTGGGAGCTGATCACCGACCGCGTGCGCCTCGAGGAGCACGAGAAGGCAGCCAAGCAAGCTGTCGCCCAGGTTCAGACAGCGCTCGCCGAGCTCGCGCAAGGCAACTGGAACGTGGCCATCACAGACACCTTCGAGGGCGACCTCGAGGAGATGAAGGGCAACGTCAACAACATCGCCAGCGTACTGCAGTCATTCCTGCACGAGATCGGCACCTTGCTGACCGCGGCCAAGGACGGTCAGTTGTCGGTGCGCGCCTCGGCGGATGGCTTCTCGGGTTCGTACCACGAGATGATCGTCGGTGTGAACCAGATGGTGGATGCGCTCCTCTCCCCCATGAACGCACTCCAGCGTTCCCTCGGGGCAATGGCTGACGGCAACCTCACCGGCTACATCACCGAGCAGTACCGCGGGGATCACGCTGCGCTCAAGGAGGCCTTGAACAACAGCTTGAATGGTCTGAACAACCTGCTCTCTCAGGTGTCCGACTCGTCCAACATGATCTCGCGTAGCAGCACGGAGGTCGCGGCTTCGGCTCAGGGTCTCTCTCAAGGCGCAAGCGAGCAAGCAGCGACGGTCGAAGAGATCTCCTCGCAGATCACGCAGATCACCGAGCAGACGCGCCAGAACGCCGAGAACGCCACTCAAGCCAACGCCCTGGCGCGTGCGGCCCGAGATGGCGCTCAAGAGGGCGACAAGCAGATGACCCAGATGGTGGAGGCGATGGGTGGCATCGAAGAGGCCAGCAACAACATCTCGAAGATCATCAAGGTGATTGACGAGATCGCCTTCCAGACCAACCTGCTCGCCCTGAACGCTGCTGTTGAAGCGGCGCGGGCCGGCGTCCACGGCCGCGGCTTCGCGGTCGTCGCGGAAGAGGTCCGGAACCTCGCCGCGCGCAGCGCTAGCGCTGCCAAGGAGACCACGGAGCTGATCGAAGGCTCGATCAAGAAGGTCAGCTCCGGAACCGTGATTGCCAATCAGACCGCTGGTGCCCTGGCCTCCATCGTCCGCGATGTCGGCAAGGTCAGCGACCTGGTCGCCGAGATCGCCGCGGCAAGCAACGAGCAAGCGGACGCCATCACCCAGGCGAACGTGGGCCTCGACCAAATCAACGCGGTCACTCAGCGCAACAGCGCAACCGCCGAAGAGAGCGCCGCGGCCTCTCAAGAGATGCTTGGACAGGTCGAGAAGATGCAGCAGATGCTCGGCGAGTTCACCTTGGCCAAGGCCAACGCAAACAAGGGCGGCGAGCTGCCCGCCGAGATCACTCCCGAGCTGCTGGAGGCGCTCAGGGCCTTCATGGCCTCAGGTGGCTTCCCTCAGGCTGCCGCGTCGAAGTCGAACGGCTCCAACGGCTACCAGGGCAGCAACGGCCACTCCAACGGTAGCAGCGGTCACTCCAACGGCAGCAACGGACGCTCGAATGGAAACGGTCGGTCCAATGGAGCGCCCTCCATCGTGCTCGATGCGAGCGAGTTCGGGAAGTACTGAGAAAAACCGTGGGGAAATGGGCGAGCTGTCGAGATCAGTCTCTGACGGCTCGCTCTGTTTCCGGAGGTCGTGGTCGAGGAGTGTTGTATGGAAGCTGAGTTGAGCGTAGGAGGGCCAGACCTCGGTGTACCGGAGTTTCGCTTCCTGCAGGGGTTCATCCACAAGAATTTCGGGATCTCACTGGCGGACCACAAGCGCGGCATGCTTGCGAGCCGGCTCAGAAAGGTGCTCGACAGGCATCGCCTGACTTCGTTCAAGGACTACATCGATGGGTGCCTCCAGCGGCCTTCGCCGGAAACGCTCGAAGAGCTGATGAACGTTGTCTCGACGAACCACACCTACTTCAACCGCGAGCCTGCCCACTACGCGTTCTTCTCGCGCATCTTGCCGGAGATGAGTCAGCGCGCTGAGCGGAGGGCAAAGCGGAAGGAGCTCAGAGGCTGGTGCGCGGCGGCTTCCTACGGACATGAACCGTACACGCTGGCGATGCTGCTCCGAGAGCATTTCGGTTCGGCTTATCGCGACTGGGACGCCGGCTTGCTGGCTACGGACATCTCGCAGCAGGCCCTCGCGGTCGCTGAACGCGGTGAGTACCCCGACGAGCAAGTCGACGCGATGCCGGCGCAGCTGCGTGAACGCTACCTCGAGCAGGTGAAACCCGATCTTTGGCGGGTCAAACAAGAGGTCAAGAAGGAGGTCTTGTTCCGACGTTTCAACCTCATGAACGCGATCCCCTTCAAGCGCCCCTTCGATTACGTGTTCATCCGAAACGTGATGATCTACTTCGACACGGAGACGCGCGTGGAGCTCGTGAAGCGTATCGCGCAGTACATCTATCCTGGTGGTTACCTCGTTGTCGGGTTGTCGGAATCGTTGCCGCGCGGCATAGCGGGCATCGAAGGTGTTTCTTCAGGCGTCTATCGGCGGAGGTAACGTGGGCAAGATTAGAGTGCTAGTGGTCGATGACTCGGCCCTGATCCGTCAGCTGTTGAGCAAGGGCTTGGCGATGGATCCTGCGATCGAGGTCGTCGGTACCGCGAACGACCCGTACGTCGCGCGCGACATGATTGTGCAGCTAAATCCTGACGTGTTGACCTTGGACGTCGAAATGCCGCGCATGACCGGCGTCGAGTTCCTGAAGCGCCTGATGCCGCAGCATCCCATGCCTGTAGTCATGGTGAGTTCGCTGACCAGTCGGTCCGCGGAGACCACCATGGAGGCTCTCAGCGCCGGGGCGGTGGACTTCGTGCTCAAGCCGGCGGCGAACGTGCACAACGGTGTCGAGCACTTGCTGGTCGAGCTGATCGGGAAGATCAAGGCAGCTTCTCGTGTGTCGGTGAGCCACCTCAAGCGCGATGTGAGCGCGGTACAGCAGGTGGTTACAGCGAAGCTCGCTTCGCCCATGGCGGCTTCGACTGACAAGATCCTCGCCATCGGCGCGTCTACGGGCGGCACTGAAGCGGTGAGAGACGTGCTCTTGGGTCTGCCAATCGACGGCCCCGGTGTGGTCGTGGTGCAGCACATGCCGCCAGTGTTCACGAAGATGTACGCTGAGCGTCTCGACCGTGAGTGCGCGCTCACCGTAAAGGAAGCGGCCGATGGTGATCGGGTAATCGCTGGGCGCGTGCTCTTGGCGCCGGGTGGGGTGCAGTTTCGCGTGATTCGTAGCGGTGGTCACTACGTGGCCCGTGTCGGGGGGACAGATCCAGTGACCCGCCATTGCCCCTCGGTTGACGTGATGTTCGAGTCGGTCGCCAAGCACGCGGGCAAGCACGCCGTCGGAGTTATCCTTACGGGAATGGGTCAAGACGGGGCCACCGGCATGTTGAGCTTGCATCGCGCCGGCGCTCACACCATCGCCCAGGACGAGGAAACGTGCGTGGTTTATGGAATGCCGAAAGTAGCCGTTGAGATGGGTGGAGTGTCGGAAATCAGGCCACTCCAGAAGATCGCTGCAGCGGCCATCGCCGCACTTTCAGCGGGGGAAAAGGATGTTCGGAAGGTTTCTAATGGATGAAGGAGTGGCGACGGCCGAGCAGATCGTCGCCGCTCTGGATGAACAACTGGCACGCACGACGCAGTTTGGGAAGCTTGCTCTCGGGAAGAAGCTGCTCACCATCCCGCAAATCTGGCAGGTGTTGAACCACCAAGCGGATCACGGTGGACGCTTCGGCGAGATCGCCGCGCTACTTGGATTCCTTACGGAAAATCAGGTCCAGGACATCTTGGTGTTGCAGTTGGCTTCGCGGCCCAAGATTGGTGAACTGCTGGTAGAAGCCGGCGTGGTCTCAGCAGAGTCGATGAAGGTGTTGCTCGAGCGCTATCGAGTGCGTCGCCTGACCCAGGTGCTTGGCCCGGTACCCGAGGCCGAACAAGACGAGTGGCCCGGCGGTCGCGAGACCGTCGGGACGGAGACCGTTGCTCAGAGCGAACTCATCGGCTGACTAGGTCCCTGGGGAATACGTGAACGCGGTAAAGCAGATCCAGTCGCAGCAGGTCGTAGTCCGCGTGGGAGAGCTACGGCTCGCACACGCCGGCGAGATCATCGTCACCTACGGCCTAGGTAGCGGGGTCGCCTTGGTGCTCTATGATCCGTCGTTGCGGATCGGCGGCGTGCTGCACGCGATGCTCTCTGGGCCCAGCAGCGGAGCGGTGGACGCCCCCGCCAAGTTCGTTGACAGCGGAGCTGACGCGCTGCTGAAGGAGCTTTACGCCGAGGGTGCCTCGCGCGCGCGACTCCTCGCGGCGGTGGCAGGCGGAGCAACTCCAGGCGGTGGGTTCCTGCAGACGGGCACCAAGAACCTCACGGTGCTCAAGAAGGTGCTTTGGAAGCACGGCATCGCCCACAAGGGCATGGACGTGGGCGGCCGATCAGTGCGCGCCCTAACGCTCGACTGCGGAACCGGGCGCTGCGAGAGCAGCACCCGAGACGCTCGCACGCTGCTCCTAGGCTAGTGCCTGCTCCTAGGCTAGCGCTAGTTGCTGCCGCGAGGAAACGAAGCGTTTGGCTACAAACCATGATCGCCCCCGGCGCCTTGGGCCGCGTGGGGGCGTTTGGGTATCGCGACCGCTTGGGTATCGCGACCGCGGAAAACTAGCGGTTCGAGTCGACGCGATTGCGGCGGCCGCGATTCTTCGCCTTGTTCTTGGCGTTCTTG
>JBFXBK010000144.1:0-20275 GCA_050183255.1 Polyangiaceae bacterium
GGCGGTTCTTGCGCGGCGAGCAAAGACTGCTTTGCGGGGCTCGCGTGCATCGCCGGGCAGTGCGCTCCGGTGCCTCCTGGCGCGCCTCCGTTTGGCATTCCTGCATCGCCCAACATCGAGTGCGATGAGCCCTCGGAAGGCTCTGTTCGGGCCTACTTCGAGATCCCCGGCGCAAACCCGGCAGGCCAGGAAAAGGACTTCTTCCGTCTGCCGTTCCCCAACGACGTGCGCTTGAAGAACGGCAAGCCAGACCTCACCGGCTTCCCAACGCCCGGCGTCAGCTTGCTGCCGATCGATCCAGTGCAAGTGTACGTCGACGAGGTCGAGAAGGAAGATGGCTGGGGTGCGAACCCGGTCGTCACGTTCCGCTTCTCGGGCCCGATCGACTTCCAGAGCTTCCGGGAGCCCGATGATCACAGCGTGCGTCCCGTGCGCTGGATCGACATCACACCAGGCGATCCCTCCTTTGGCGCTCAAGCGGGGCTGCGCTGGTACTACTCCGAGGGCGGCGGCAAATATATCTGCCGCGATTGGTTCGCGATTCGCCGCTCGGCGCGCTCGCCCCTCGAGCCGGGTCACACGTACGCGATCTTCCTGACGAACGATGGTCGCGCGAAGAACGGCACGCAGATCCAGCAAGCGGAGCACCTGCAAACGCTGCTCGGTAGCGCGACTCCGAGCGACTCCGTGCTTGGAGCAGCGCACGCCGCCTACGCGCCGTTCCGTGCTTACCTGGCTGGTGAAAACATCGACCCGGCGACCGTGCTGAACGCTTCAGTGATCACTGTCGGGGACACGCGTGCTCCGATGGAACAGCTCGCGGCGGCGGTGGAAGCCGCACCGGTGCCAACGTCCTCCAGCTGGGTGAAGTGCGGAGCCGGGGTCGAGTCTCCGTGTCCGGATCACACCGGCGATCGCGCCTGCGGTAGCGGCGATCCAGCGTACGACGAGTACCACGCGCTGGTGAGTCTGCCGATCTTCCAGCAGGGAGACGCGCCTTACCTGACGTCCGGTGGCGCGATTCAAACCAGCGCCCCGGTGCGCAACGAAGACGTGTGCATGGCGCTGACCGTGCCAAAGGGAGCCACGATGCCAGCCGCTGGTTGGCCGCTCGTTGTGTTTGCGCACGGAACCGGAGGCAGCTTCAGGAGCCACATCCGTCCGGAGGTCGCGGGGGCACTGGCGGCCGCGGCTACCCCGGGCGGCAGCGTGCCGGTTGCGGTGCTCGGCATCGATCAGGTGTCCCATGGGCCGCGTCGCAATGGCTCCATGGAGTCTCCCAACAACCTGTTCTTCAACTTCGCCAATCCGGCTGCCGCGCGCGGTAACCCGATGCAGGGTGCCGCCGATCAGATCGCCCTCGGTCGCTTCGCGGCGAGCCTCGATCTAACCGGTACTGAGACTGGCGGCGACGCGATCAAGATCGATCCGGCGGCGATTGCCTTCTTCGGGCACTCTCAAGGCTCGACCGAAGGCAGCCTGGGTGTGCCGTACAGCCAGGTGTATCGCGCGGCGGTGTTCAGCGGCAACGGAGCGGTGTTGCGTGACGCCCTGATCAGCAAGAAGAAGCCGGTGAACATTGCAGGCGCCATCCCTCTAGTGCTGGGCGACTACGACGCCCAGTTCCAGTTGCCGGGAGGAACCAATCATCCGGTGGTGAACCTGCTGCAGCAGTTCATCGAGCCGGCTGATCCGATCAACTATGGCATCCTGATTGGTCGTCAGCCGGTGAGCGGTGTCACGCCGAAGCACCTGTTCGTGACGTATGGTTTGAACGACAGCTACAGCCCCAACGTCACCATCGAGAACTACATCATGTCCGCCGATGTGGACCTCGCCGCGCATGACGCGAGCGCATCAACGCCCGACGACTTGGGCTTGATGGAGCAAGCCGTGCCGCTGAGCCTTACCGACGTCGTTGGAGGCGTCGACTTGACCCTCGGCGCGCGCGAATACGGGCCACCGAGCGGCGCGGATGGCCACTTCGTGGTGTTCGACGTGCCGGCAGCGAACGCCGACGCGGTGCGCTTCCTCGGCATGGCGGTGTCTGGCAGCGTGCCCCAGATCGGGCAATAGCTCGCGACACACACAGCCGGAGGACAGCCGGACGACACAAGCCGGACGACACAAGCCGGACGGCATTCCCACTCGGGAAAAATGAATCAACGCCGCGGGTCTCCGCGGCGTTGACGCGTGCAATTCAAGTGTTGGAGACTGAAGGGCTGCTTTCAGCTCGGAGTGCTCTCGCTGCACTCCAAGGGTGCAAGGGTGGGTGGATGTTTCTGAAGACCTGGGGTCGCTTGGCTTGTGGCGTCGCGTGCTTGCTTGCGGCGGGGTGCAGCAGCACGTCGACGAATGAGACCGCTCGCGAGTGCACGACGGGAGAAGTGGAGGCGTGTGTCCACGAGAGCGGATGCAGCGCGCAGAAGTCCTGCACTGGGCGGGTATTTGGCGCCTGCGAGTGCATTGGTGGCGCTGGGGGCAGCGGCGGTACGGCGGGCTCGTCAGGAGGCAGCGCCGGCGAGGGAGGATCCGCTGGCGGCGCGGGCGGCAGTGCAGGGGTGTCGGGTACGGGAGGTGCAGCTGGGTTTCCCAGCTGCGCCGGCGACGAAAAGCCGTGCGACGGCGGCTGCGTCAAGCTGAATGACCCCGCCTACGGCTGCGCAGCGCAAGGCTGTGGGGCCTGCGGAGACGATCCCGGCGGAAATGGTTCCGCAACCTGCGGTCAAGACGGCGCCTGTAGCCTGAGCTGCACCCCAACCCTCGAAGCGTGTGGCGGCAACTGTGTCGATCTGAATGGCGACAGCAAGAACTGCGGTCGGTGCGGGCACGATTGCTTGGCCGGAACGTGTAGTCTCGGCGAGTGCCAGCGTTTCACCGTTGGAAGCGCGACCAATCCACTGGGCATCACCGCTGACGACTCGACGGTGTACTGGGTCGATGCGGACGCCGGCGAGATCCAGCAGGCGCCGCGAGGAACCACTGGTCAGCACAGCGCGCTCGTCAGTGGACTGAACAATCCGTTCGCCTTGATCGCCCTCGGCCCCGACATCGTGTTCATCGAGAAGGCGACGAGCGGCAAAGTACGTATCGTGTCCAAGTCGGGGGGCACGCCCGTCGACTTCGCGACGGCTCAGTCCACGCCGTCTGCGCTCGCCGGGGACGCTCTGAACGTGTACTGGGGACTCGAAGGCAGCAACGAAATCAGCGACGGCACGCTCTCTCGCGGCGCTGCGAATCCTCAAGGAATCGCCCTCGACTCGATGTTCATCTATTTCACCGAGTTCGCTGCTGGTTCAATCCGCCGCATGCCGCGTGATCTCAGCGACTCCCAGCCGCCGGTAGAGCTCATCGGTTCCCAGACCAAGCCGACGGCAATTGCAACGAATGCTACCCACGTCTTCTGGGTGAATCGCGATAGCAATGGCGGCGTCTATGGTCTGCCGAAGGCCGGCGGGGCGCTCATCACGCTGGACACCACGAACATGCCGTACGACGTCGAGGTCGACGACACCCACGCCTACTGGCTCACGCGGGAGAACGGCGGAGAGCTGCGTCGGCGTGGCCTGAGCGCGGGCAACGTGGAGGTCCTGGCGATGGGGCTGGGTAGCGTACACAGCCTCGTCGTCACGAGTGATGCCCTGTACTGGACGGTCCAGCACGCGACGGATGCCAAGGTGCAGGGTCGCGCAAAGCCGTAGGGCTCTGCTCAAACCGTGCGGCTCTGCTCAACCGTGCGGCTCTGCTCAAACCGTGCGGCTCTGCTCAAACCGTGCGGCTCTGCTCAACCGTGCGGGCTTGAAACTTCAGTAGCCGAAGTCGGGCTTGGCGGGCTTCGCCGGGGTCGGCGCTGCGGGCTTGGGCGCTGCGGGCTTGGGCGCTGCGGGTTTGGGCGCCGCGGGTTTCGGAGCTGCCGGCTTGCTCGCCACGGGGTCCGCGGCTTTCTCGTCCGGCTTCTCCTCCGCCTTTTCGTCGGCCTTCAGTTTCTCTTCATCGGCGTCCAGCTTGGCTTCGTCGGCCTTCAGCTTGGCTTCGTCGGCTTCGAGCTTGGCTTCGTCGGCTTCGGCGCTGTCATCCCCTTTGGGCTCTTCCTTCGCCGGGTCCGTCGGTGCGTCGCCTTGGGCCGCGGGCTCAACCGGCGGAGGCTCTGGCGAGCCACGCAGCATGAACACCGCGCCTAACCCCAAACCCCCGAGCAAGAGGAATGCCGCGGCGCCTAGCCCAATGAACAGGCCGGCGCTGCTCTTCTTGGGCACCTGGCCCATGTCTTGGGATTGACTCCAGCTCGCACGCGTATCCACGGGGAGATTGGGCGTCTGCGGAGTCATCATGCCCACCGCCGCCACCTGACCGCTCATGTCTGCGGGTGCGGTCTGCATCGGCTGCATTGGAGCGACGTAACCGCGCCCTTGGCTCCACGCTTCGAGCGCGTCGCGGAACTCCTGAGCGGACTGGAAGCGCTCGTGGAGCTCCCGCGCCATGGAGCGCTGGATGATGCTGCGGAAGCCAGCGTCCAGGTGCGGTGCCACTTCGTCGATGGGACGAGGCGGGCTGAGCACGATGGCGAACAACAGCTCGTTCAACGTCTCCGCGTCGAACGGTACGGTACCCGTGACGCACTGATAGAGGATGACGCCGCAGGAGTAGATGTCGCTGCGCGGATCGGAGCGTGCGGCGCCGCGAGCCTGCTCCGGCGACAGATAGTACGGCGTGCCCATCAGCATGCCCGTCTTGGTCTTGCTGTGCTCGGAGTCGTTCAGCTGATTGAACTTCGAGATCCCGAAGTCGATGATCTTGACGAAGTCCTTGTGGCCCGCTTTTTCCTTGAGGATAAAGATGTTGTCGGGCTTGAGGTCGCGGTGAACGATGCCTGCTGCGTGGGCCGCGGCGAGGCCATCGAGCAGCTGGAGGAAGAGCGGCACCGTCTGCTCGGGGGTGAGCACCTGGCGCTTGATGCGCGACGACAGCTCCTCACCGTCGAGCATCTCCATGACCATGAAGCGGTCGCCGTTCGGCAAGTTGCCGAAGTCGAGGATCTCGAGGATGTGATCGGAGCCGATGCGACCCGCTGCCTGCGCCTCGCGCTCGAAGCGCTGGACGACGTCCGGACGTTCCGCAGCGTCGCCGAGCAGAACCTTGATCGCGACGCGGCGAGCGATGCGGTTGTTCTCCGCTTCGTAGACCGCGCCCATGCCGCCTTCGCCGAGCAAGCGGACGATGCGGTACTTGTCATCGATGATGTCGCCAGGGCTGAGTGCCATCGTCTGTGAATGTCCCTGTTTTTCTGCCTCGGCGCAAACTCCAACGCGCAATCTGAATGCCGCTCAAGGTGCCGCGCGGGCGCGCGCCTGGAGTCTGACTACGTGTTGCGGGGTGCGGAGATCTGCTTGCCCGGTATATCCCCGCAATCACTGCGTCCGGCCGCGCGACTCGCTTAAGACCTGTTCACATGCTCCGTAGGGCAAAGTCACCCTGGTCGTCCACGCCCGTGCCGCAAGGTCCGGGCCCCCTTCGCTAGGCAAAAAGCCTCTGGTGGGGCTAGCATCCGCCAACATGACTTCCCGCTCCGTGTCCTCAGCGCGCTCGCCCCGTACCCGCACCCTGGGCCAGCGAATCCGAACCGGTGTGGCGCTGCCGCTGATCGCGTCGATGGTGCTCACGTCAGTGCCAGTTTTTGCGCAAACGGCGGACGAAGTTGCAGGTGCCCGCTCCCTCGCCGAGCAGGGCTTCAAGGCTTACAAGGCGGAAAAGTGGCAGGAGGCGCTCGATCGCTTCGAGCGCGCCGAGTCACTCGTGCATGCGCCGCCGCACCTGCTCTACGCCGCTCGCGCGAGCGCGAAGCTCGGCGGTTACGTAAAAGCGCGAGAACTCTACAACAAGATCCTCAGGGAGACGCTGGCGGGCGGTGCTCCCCCTGCGTTCAAGCAGGCTCAGAAAGACGCCGCCGCGGAGCTGCCTGAGGTCGAGAAGAAGATCGCGTACCTCACGATCACCATCAGCGGTCCCAAGCCCGGCGAGGCGGACGTGAAGCTGGACGGCGCCGAGGTGCCGAAGGCGCTGGTCGGCGTCGAGCGCCCGGTCGATCCCGGGGCGCGCAAGGTTTCGGTGAGCGCTCCGGGCTTCATCGCGCAAGAGAAGGAAGTCACCCTCGCCGAAGCGGCCCACGAATCGATCTCCATCGAGCTCGTCGCGGATCCCAACGCGGTGGTTGCTCCGCCAGGTGGTGGTGACGAAGGCGGTGGAGCCGGCTCAGGATCGGGCGGGGGTGAGGGTGCAGGCACTGGGGCGTCCTTGTCGACCCAAGATGCCGGCGGCTCCTCCGGGCTACGTCTCGGCGCTTACATCGGATTTGGTGTGGGTGTCGTGGGCCTGGCGCTGGGCACGGTGTTCTTGCTGAAGGCTGGCAGCAGTCAGGAAGACTCCGACAAGCTGTACGATGACGGGCTCTGCAAGTTCGCGACCGGCAGCGATCCGGACAAGTGCAACGAGTCCAACACGCTGAACGAAGACGCCGCATCTCAGCGCACGCTTTCGGGGATCTCGTTTGGTGTAGGCGGTGCTGCGCTGGTGGCAGGTGTCGTGATGTTCATCCTGTCCAGC
Organism: Polyangiaceae bacterium; assembly: GCA_050183255.1. GTDB lineage: Bacteria > Myxococcota_A > Polyangia > Polyangiales > Polyangiaceae > JAHBVY01. Next base: position 6,601 of record JBFXBK010000144.1, read on the forward strand.
GGCGACTCGAAGGCCGCGCGCAATGAGCCTCACGTCACGCCCTGGGTTGGGCTCAACTCGATGGGTGTGAGCGGCAGCTTCTGAGAACGCGACTCAAACGACTCGCATTTCGCCATCCGTATCCCCGAGGTATCAATCGCGGGGGCCCGTTGTTCAGGTAGGCGTGGCGGGGATGATGTAGGCGCCCGCGCAACGTTGGCGCGTTTCCAGGAGCCCTGTATCATTCTGGAATGATTGCACGCGTCCCGCGCACGGCTTTGCTGCTTTGGTTTTCGATCTGTGTCGCCGCCCTGTTCTCCGCCTGCGGAGACAACGCCTCGGTCTCCGAGGGCAACGGCGGCTCAACCTTTGGTGGCAACGCGGGTGACGCTGGGAGCGGTGGCACCAGTAGCGGCGGCACCGACAACGGTGGCAACGGCGGTAGCCTGAACATCGACGGCGGCGGCTCCGGCGGTACGTCACAGACCCAAGGCTTCCAGGTCACGCCGACTGACCAACAGGTGATCCAGGTTCCGTTCGGAACCAACGCGCCGACGGTCTCCTTCGACGCGACCTTCAACGGCTCGCCGGTTGGCGTTGGCTGGGCGGTGGATCGCGGCGACATCGGTAGCATCACCCTCGGCACCGCGGAGACTGGCGTCTTCACCCCGACTGGCAAGGTCGGCGGCTTGGCGAAGATCACCGCCGGCCTAAACGGCGAGACCCGTGAGCGCGAAGTGCTGGTGCAGTTGACCGGAGAACAGAACGGCGCTGACCCGAACAACCCGGATCAAGCCGGTCAGATCCCCACGGATGTGGGTTCGCTGACCGAAGGCGGCGGCATCGGCGGCGTGGGTGGTGACGGCCTTGGCGGCGCGGTGACCGACACTGGCATCATCGACGCCCTGGGCATGCCCAGCGGTGATGGCAGCGCCCAGGGCCTCAAGTTCCTCTACCCCTACGACAATACAGTGTTTCCGCGAGGTATCCTCGCGCCCCTCGTCTCCTGGGACTGGTCGATCGGCGACGCCGACGCGATCCAGCTCGAGCTGGCGACCCAGAGCGGCTCCTTCAGCTGGAAGGGCACCTTCAGCCGCCCAGCGATCCTGGCGCAGACTGGCGGCAAGTTCATCCGCCACCCCATTCCTCAAGACGTGTGGGCTGCGGCGACGAACACCGCCGGTGGCAACACCGATCGCCTGACGTTGAAGCTGACGGTGGCGAGCGGCGGGCAGGCGTATGGGCCCATCTCGGAGACCTGGACCATCGCTCCGGCGCGCCTGTCGGGGATTATCTATTACAACTCTTACGGCACGAACCTGGCGAAGAACCTAACGCAGAATGGTGTGACGTTTGGTGGGGCGACGCTCTCTATCAGGGTAGGAGATTCCGCGCCTAAGCTGGTAGCGGGCGCGACCGGTGGGACGTCCCAATGTCGGGTTTGTCATTCCGTGGCTGCGGACGGGTCGCGCCTGGTCACTCAGCATGGTGACAATAGCGCCATCAGCTCCTCGTACGATCTCACTCCAACGGGTGCGACGGAAACGCCGATGGCAATTGGTGCCGAGTTCCCTGGCATGTACCCCGATGGATCCATGGCACTTGCGCCTAACGGGAACTTGTTGCCCTTGCCCAACGCGGCGGCCCCGCTCGCTGCAACGGGAATCACGGATAGCAATCTTGGCACGCCCGCGTTCTCTCCCGACGGAAAGCTGGCGGTGTTCAACCCAGGAGGAGGAGCGGGGAAGACGCTGGTTGTGATGGACTTCGATCAGTCCACACTGACCTTTTCGAATCGTCGGGTGGTTGCGGACGACACCGGATCGGCAGCCCGCCCCGGCTGGGGCGCGTTCATGCCTGACAACACGTCGATCGTCTACCACTGGCAATCAGACGCAGGTCCGCAGGGAATCGCGGATGACCCATCCGGCGCGCTTTGGACGCGGCGTGGCGCGAAGGCGCAGATCTGGTGGACCAACCTGGACGGCACTGGCAGCGTCACGCATCTCGACAAGCTGAACGGCGTCGGTTACCTGCCAAAGCTCACGACGCCGAACAATCCGGGATGCAAGGCTGATGGCAGAGACGTGGATCAGCTCGACACGGATCACGGGGACGACGCAAACCTCAACTACGAGCCCACGGTGAATCCCATTCCCGGCGGTGGCTACGCCTGGGTCGTGTTCACGAGTCGACGCATGTACGGCAACGTCGCGACGATTCCTCCCTTCTGCTCGGATCCTCGCGGAGTCGACTTGGTGCAGAACATCACCACCAAGAAGCTGTGGGTGGCCGCCGTGGACCTGAGCGCTGCGCCAGGCACGGACGCCAGTCACCCGGCCTTCTACCTCCCGGGTCAGGAGCTGCTGGCGGGCAACTCCCGCGGCTTCTGGGTGCTCGATCCCTGCCGCTCCGACGGCTCGAGCTGTGAGTCCGGAGACCAGTGCTGCAACGGCTACTGCCAGCCGAACTCCAGCACCGGCGCCCTGGAGTGCTCCAACGAGCCGCCCGGCGGCTCCTGCTCTCAGGTGCAGGAGAAGTGCGAGACCGCCGCAGACTGCTGCGACAAGACCAACGAGTGCATCAACGGCTTCTGCGCTCAAGGTGGTCCGCGCTGAGCTTCTGAAGAAAAGCGCGGCTTGAAGTCGCGCTGAGACCGCAGGGCAGCGTCGCGTGGCGCTGCCCTTTTTCTTTGCTTTGGGACCTTGCTCGCGACTCGGAGGAGCGCTTGGTGGTCCGTCGCGCGACCGACTGTCGTGGAGCTGCTTGGAGGCGTTGTGTCGGGGGCCAAGCTCTGACCGCGCGGAGCAGGGTACGTCAGTCGAACGACCGTCCTTCGAGATGGGACCGCACGGCAACGGAACTCGCGTTTGAGCGCGTTGAAGTTGGTTCTTTCACTTGAACGTACCCCGTTTGAGGTTAGAACCGGCCGTTCTAGAGATGGCGTTTCGTGGCGCTGCCGCGCGGTCATTTCCGTCGAGAAATAACCGTTGACAGATCGGTGCCTGATCGCGCAATCAAACCCGTCACCCTTCTTGTTCCATTTCAATATTGGAACGTGGACCCTCTATGAGAAAGTGCAGTCTTCTGCTGGTTTCTGGCGCGGCGCTGTGCGCCGTGTTCGGTAGTAGCTCGGCGTCGGCCTACCGCGCGTCCGGCGAATCGAGTCAGTTCCCCGCGGACTCAACGGTCGTCTGGCCTGAAGGCGAAATTCGCTACGAAGTCAGCGACGAAATGCCCAGCGGGCTGCTCCTTTCGTCCGCTACCGACGCGCTCTGGCAGGGGTTCAGCCAGTGGAACGCGGTCTCCTGTAGCAATCTGCGCTTCGTAGAGACCGGGGTCACCGGCAGCCACGCGCTGCCCGGCGACGGCCGAAACACGGTCCAGTGGGTGGAAGTCGGCTGGGAAGAGCGCGGGTTTGCCAGTGACGCGGCAGCGGTCAGCGACGTGCAATACGTGGGCACTGGGGACAGTTGGCGCATCGGCGAGGTCGACCTGTACCTCAACGCGGAGCGCTTCAGCTGGTCCGCAAGTGGAGACGACCAACGCAAAGGCATCCGCGCGGTCGCAACTCACGAAGGTGGGCACCTACTCGGTCTAGCTCACCCGTGTGAACCGGAAGCCGGGCACGAAGTCCCGGTCTGCGACGGGAGCTTCGACGGCGTGGCCATGCACCCGCTGTACGACGCGGACTTGTATCAGCTGAGCGACGACGACCGAGCAGGAGTGTGTGCGCTGTACCCCGCCTGCACGGAGACCAGCTGTGGTGAAGGCCAAGCCTGCACGGAGGTGGGTTGCCGCCCGCCGTGTGGAGACACGACCTGCAGCGCCGATGAAATCTGCGTCGACGACGCCTGCATCTCCAGTTGCCGCTACAGGGGATGCAGTTGCGCCGCCAACACCGACTGCGACGTAGCGCTCTCCTGCATCGAGGGTCAGTGCGCGCCTGGCGCGGCCGAACCCGGTGACCCTTGCAGCAGCGATCGCGAGTGCGCCTCGGGTACCTGCCGAGGAGCCGCCGGATGCGGTTTTCCGTGCGGTTCCATCGCCGACTGCCCTGGTGGTAATGACGAGTGTCTGAACGGCATCTGTCAACAAGGCCAAGCGGCGTACGGTCAAGAGTGCGACTCAGCCTCCGCGTGCACCAGCGGCCTCTGTATGACTGGCGCCAGCGACCCCGCGATGTGCACCCGCACGTGTGAGCCGGCGGCTGCACAAGCTTGCCCCTCCGACTGGAACTGTGAAGCCGTGGATGGTCAGTCCATCTGCGTCTCGCCAGTCCCCGACATGCCCTCCGCGTCGTGCGCGTTGGCTCCCCTCACCCCCGCAAACCCCAACTCCGTCGCGCTCTTCGCCCTCATCGGCGCCTGCGCCTTCATCCGTCGCCGCACCCAAGCCTGAGGTATTCCCATGAGAAAACTACAACGCTTCACCGCCTTAGCCAGCTGCCTCGGCCTAGCCGTTGCGTGCTCGAGCTCCCCAGAACCGATCAAGCAAAACCCGGCTCTGATGGATCCGGACGCGAAGGCCGGCTACGACCCGACGGCTGAAGAGAAGCGCCTGCGCGACATGATGGCGGTGCGAGTGGTGGACTCTGTAACGGGTGATGTTACGGAACTCGACTCCACCGATTTTGGAAACGTCGTCGGGACTCACTGCGACCACGTTCAGGACTATTCCGGCTGTCCAGCGTTTGGCTGCGAACAAGACGAGTGCGAACTGAGTCGTCACCAGTGTTGGGTCGACGTACTCGTTACGGCGGCTCGTGGAACGAACGAATTGACGCTAAAGACGTTCGACCAATCGGGGCAACCGGGAAACGATATCGTGGTCCCGCCCCAGAGTTCGGCAACTTCAGCGGCCCTTGCGGCTCGCGCTACACGAAACTTCGGCTTCGGTCTAGCAACCCGCGCGTTTGAATCTGATTGCTCGCCGGCAGCACTCCAGGCGAGCGCCCGCTTCTCCACTAGCACGCGCGGAGAATACCTAGCGAGCGCCTTTGCTGAGCTGTACTTTCTCCAATCCGAGGCATACGAAATCTATAGGAAGGACGCGCTCGCGGCTGCCGACGCCCAGTTGGGAAGCACACCCATTGGAGCAATCGCTGCGAGTCGAACGTTCGCAGGAAGCGATCTGTCGCGATCCAGCGTAGCGCACGCGTTCGCGGGAGGAGCGGATGGCTACCTTGGCGGCACAGCGGCAATGTGTCCCCCAGGGAAGCTGAATGGTTCCGCGACGGCTGCGCTTTCGGTGTTGCGGGAGAGTGGCCTTCCACCGGACTACATCCTTGCGCTAGAGCCCACCGCGTCCCGCTTTGGATTGGCGACCATCGACTCCGCAACAATGCTCAACGGCTCACTCCCACTGGGGAGCGTCAATCAACGGCTTTCCTACTTCATGGGTGAAGCCGTGAAGGGCTCCGTTCAAGCACACTTCGATCTATCGACTCAGGACTTTGAACAGGCACGAGCCTGGCTCGCCCGGGAGATTGTCGCGTACGCGCGTACGAGAACGGCAACGCTCTCTACGGAGTCGGGACCAGGCAAAGCGCCGACTTCTCCAGCGACCTATGCGAAGTTCGCCGGCACCGCTACACTGCCGCCGGCTCGTCCCGCTGCGTACTACTCCGCTCTCGCTCGAACGAACGGAGTCCTTGCAAGCGGTGTTCCAGACCTCTCTAGCGGAACCTGGTATGAGCAAAACTACATGCACTTTGCGGTGAACGCACCATTCTATTCATTCCAGACACGAAACTTCTCGGTGTTGCACAGCGAGTTTATTCGAGACATATCTCGGATAATCAATAGCAGTACCGCGAAGGCCGCGTCCAACTACGCAGCAATCGTTAGCGCCGTGTCTATGGTTGAACGAGCGGGCGACTCGATCGGCTTCCTCAAGCTGTGCGAGACGGCATCGACCCGTACCTTGAGCGTCGCGGGGTTCTCTCAAACCGACCACCTCGCTGTGGTTCGGGGTGAGGACGCACTCACCTGTGCGACGACTGGCTCCATCGAAGGCGCACCGTGTGACGCATCCGATGTCACGCTATTTGAGTTGAATGTCGACGCGACGCCACCGGAGGGATACCAAGCAGCCGTTGCCCGCCCGGTCACGTCCTTCTTCGACGAACCCGCAAGGTACTACCTGCTCAAGCCCCGGAAGAAGGGAGACAGCGTAGCTGTGGGAAACGCTGAGGCACTAACTGGTTTCATCCCATACCAACTCGGCACCGGTCAAGACGCCTGCGTAGAGGTCCCGCTCATCCCAGCCGCTGAGCAAGTTGCGAAGGAAGCGCTTGAGCCTAGCCCCCAGAATTGCGGGCAGAGCCGCACTACGTGCGCGGGTGGTTCCTTCGATGACCGCATCCCCCTGGAGGATGAACTCGCCTCCGATGGGGACAATATCGAATCCTCGTGGAAGCACTATCTGGCCATCGCCAAGGCAGCGGCTGTTGAATCGGACAGGCTCGGCGACGAGTACGTCAACAGCATCATTGGCAGCTTGTCCCGTGACGAAGAGGAAGACCTCCGTCGGATCGCCAGGGAGGACCGAGTAGCTGCAGAACTTGATGCGGTTCAGGAGATCTGCGGTACCGACATCGACCCGAGCTCTCTCTTACAGGCGCTGGGCATGGACTCCGAAGGACGCCTTCAGGCGGGAGACGGCTCCACAGGTCAACCCTGCACTGATCCGTTGCCGGACGGAAGCTACTGCCTGAACGGTGTCTTGGTTCGGGATTGGACGGACTTCCTGCAGTCGAACGATCCAGACGTCCAAAAGCTCGCGGTGTGCCTGAACGACTTCGAGAACGTAACCTATGCGCACATGGGTGACCGGACGCTGTGTGCCTGGGAGACCCCCAATGGGCTTTGCGCGGATAACCCGGACAATCTTCCCTGTCCGACCCTCGAAGAAGACTGCGAAGTACCTGTAGGTGCCACGAGAAAGGAGCTCGACGACAAGCTTGGGTTCTTCAGTACAAGAGACACTCTGGGCCCCCCGCCGACGGAAGACGCCTGTGACGCACTACGCAGTATCAGAGAGCGGAACGCGACGACGGAGGCAGACGTTCAAGCTGAGCTCGATACGATCAGAAAGGCGGGCGTCTTCGACAAGATCGGTATCTTGCCTGCCTCCCGGGCGATATCTACCAAACTGGCCTTTGGAGACTACGTTTCCGTGAAGATCGGGAGTGAAGAGTACACCACTGGAAGCACCGCAGGTGGGCCTTCGTCGACCTGGCCGTGCGGTGACTCAGGAATCGAGGATTGTTCGTCGTCCCATAGTCTGTTTTGCTGGCACGCTTCCTCTTGCGGCGACGCGGCCGTCCGCTCCACCGCAAATCGCCGCCTCTACCGGGCTGCCCTCGCCGCGCTCGTTATCGGTGACCCTTCCGGTGAACCCCGAATCGAAGTGCCTATGTACTTCTCGACTGCCTATCCCGAAGTGCCCGGGATTTCGGGTCCGAAGACGCGGTGGGCGCTGGATTCCGTGACCGGACAGCAGTTCCCGTTCGGCGAGTACAGCACTGAGCACCTGCGTCATTTCGAGGCATCAGCATTGCCCCCCGGATTCGTGCTCTCGTCGATCGAGCCGAATTGGATCAATGATGCTTACGAATACTACCCATACAAGCTTGGTGAGTTGCCCTATGTTGCCCCAGAGTACGAGGGGCAGCCGATTGGCCGGTTCGGGTTTGTACGGTTGCCACTGCTCGGCACGCGGCACGTTCCAAACGACCTTTGGGAAGGGCTCTCGCTTTATTCTGGTGACAAGCGAGGTTCGCTCCTAACCCTACTCCTTGGGGGGGTATCGACCAACTGGACCGATGACTGGTTGTATTCCAAGCGCGACGAGGGTGCGGGAACTTGGGTGAGTAGTTCCGACAAGCAAATTGGTCTACCAAGCTACTTCTCCCCGACCACCCCGATTCTAGAGATGCATCCGGCTCGAGACCGGCAGGCGATCCTTGACGGCCTTGAGTTACTTTGCGCCTCGGCGCTGAAGTCGAGCAATGTCCGAACTTGCAACCTCGATAATGCTCCAGAACTCTCCTCGCTCGGGGACCTTGACCGGCTGGGGGCCCACCTGCAATGCATGGGTGATGGAATCGTTCGCGATTCTGTTTACACAGTGCTGAAAGACCTTCCGCGCGTAGCGCTGGAGCCGTTGGTCTCTCAAGGAAACGACTCATCCGGGGGTGAGTATGCCGTGGCAGTCTCTCAGCTTCGAACTGCTCTCCTAGACATCGCGACCAGCGGCCCAAACATAGGACGGACGATGCGAACGTTCGGCCAGGATCTGAAAGGCCTGCGCGCTACGATGGCCATCTATGATCTGCAGTCGCGAATGGAGGACGTAAAGTTTGACGCGGAACAAGCAAGCGCCATCGCACAGTGCGCCTCAGGCGGCGGCGCCTCGACGTTCGGCAGCGCCGCGGGTCTCAACCTCGGAGAAACGTGGAGGCAAGCTGTTAGCTGCATGAACGCGTTTGCTCAGGTGGGCTTTGCGGAACAGCTGCGAAATCTAGGCAACGAGACCAACGAGCAGCAGCGTCAGGTTGCTATCGCCGACTTTAACAAGCGCTTTACCGACCATGTGACATCCCTCGAATTGGAGGATATCAAGCTACGCGCGGCGTTTGAGAGTGCTGCCAGGCAGATTGTTGTTATCAGCAATCTGAAACAACGAGCGCGGCGCTCGCTATCCAAGGCTATTTGGTATGCGACCCAGCAGTCCGAAGCGACCGCTGCACTTAACACGGGCTTCGACCGGAAGCGTGACACGGCGCGAGTGCGGTACGAGGCGGCGCACCAGAACGCAAAGCGGCTCTCATTTCTTGCTCGGCGGGCGGTGGAGCAACGCATCGGCGCTTCGCTGGATAGTATGACAAACGACTTGCCCTTGGTCGACGCACCAGCGACGTGGGCGAATAGCATCTGTGCCACGAGCGGTATCGACTACAGCGATGTTACCGGTGCGGATGGAAACTCGAAAAAGAACTACGCCGACTCCTATATCGGCGACTACGTTTCGAAGCTCGAGAATGTCGTTGAGTCCTATCGGTTGGAAAAGAACTTCCACGAGGGAACTGATTCGACGCTGATCTCGCTGCGGGACGACATTTTCGGTACCAAGGCAACATGCGAAGTCGATTCGGTCAATCTGCTCGCGCGACCCTTGGATTTTGATCATCCACAGATGGAGCGCAATCTCGTGGACCCTAGTTGGTACGTCGAGGGTTGTGCCTGGGAGGACGTGTCGGACGGAAGTGGTAACGTCGTCGGCAGAACCAGCGCGAACTGCATCGATGTTGTAGATGCACCTGACCTCGATGGTGACGGGCATCCAGACCGCATGTCGCCGTTTGACGCGTCGCTCGGTCAATTGCGACCGGTTGAAGGAAGGACTCTGCGGTTTGGAGGTCCGGGTCATTGCGACGAAGGCGAACCGGGTTGCGGCTATCAAGAATCAGCTCGGTTGGTTCAGAGGCTGGCCCTGAGTCCGGGTCGATACCGCTTCTCATTCTACGTCAGGGATGCGGGTTCCCTTACCGCCGCAGATTATGCGCAACTCCTTACTGTTTCGGGTGATGGCGTAGCCCCACTGCATACGGACTCCGTGCCCGCGTCTGCCCCAGGATGGAATCGAGTCTATGTGCTGTTCCAGGTGACCCAGGCTGCGCAAGTTGAAGTTGGCATTGCGTCGTCAGTGAGTGGTGCTCGGATCACGGACGAGATGTTCATCGCAGGTCCGCAGCTAGACCGCGTGCAGCTTGATGTCACGGACTTCCAAGCAGAGGCTGCGCGGCCAGCTCCTCTTCAGATCCCGGACGACAACGGAAAGGTGGTTCAAGCCTCATGTCCAGACCAGTACGGGACAACCTTCCGCAGTGTCGTTTGGGACTATGGATGTGAAAAGTTGTGCCCGACCGGCTACGCGACTTCGTGCCCCGGTAGTGCTGTTGACCAATGTTACTGGGAAGCGTCATTCCAACTTGGTCAACGAGCCTGGGAGAAGGAACCTGGCTTCGGCCAGGGTGGTTTTGCACGCGGAAACTTTAACTATCGCATCGAAGACATCGGCGTGAACTTCGTCGGCCAGAACCTGCGTGACTGTTCAAACTCGGACAGTCCGGATGCTTGCTACTCGAACGCCTATCTTCCCTTCTCGCTGTACCATGTAGGCCCCTTCTACGTTCGAAACTACGAGGGCAACGACTTCGAAGCGCTGCTCTTTGACGGGAAGATCGAACACGCCCGTGGTCTGGCTGCGGGCCGCTATCTCGGCAATCCTCTGTCGAGCGGCGACCAGCAGTTGCTGACCCCCTACATTCGCCAAGAGTTCCGTGGTCGACCTCTCGACGGTATGTTCCGGATCCGCATTTGGGATGAAGAAGGTGTGGACTTCAACAAGCTCGAAGACGTCCAGTTGATGATCAACTACCGCTACTGGACCCGCAACAACTGACCCAGAGCTGACCCGCCGCGTTTCCGCGCGGCGGGGGCACGGTTCGTTTGATCGTCGGTTGGGCGCTATCGGTGCGCCCGCTCCCCTGCCATCGCTCTGCCTCAAGGAACTGCCATGCAGTCGTTTCGTCGTCACCGCGCGCCAGTGAGTTTGGTTACTTTTGCCGCGTTTTGGGCCAGTCTGGTTGCACCGCTGACCGCTGCGGCACAGTCGGGAGACCGCGAGGAATCGCCGGCAGACGTCGTGCAGGAAGTCCCGGTCGAGCGCTCCGAGCCGGCGACCGCTGGTGACGCTGACGACGACTCGGGCGGTCGCCTCGCTGCACCCAGCCAGGCGGCTGACCAGATCGACGATCAGCCTGAGGTGGACACCGATGCCATCGATGCGACGGACCCGGCGGCCCAAGCCGATCCGAAGCAAACCACCGCGCTCACCACGGGCGACGACAAGAGCGGCGTCTCGAGCAAGAGCATCAGCATCCCCAAGGGCTCCGGCACGATCGACGGCATGGGGGAGTCCTTTTCCGCGCAGCTATCTACTGGTATCGCGACCTATTCGGTTCCTTTCAAGCTCCCGGCTGCACGCGGCGGCGCTCAGCCAGCGCTCGGGCTCTCCTACTCGAGCTCCGGCGGGCACGGCACGGCGGGCGTCGGCTGGAGTGTCGGCAGCGCCTTCATCTCGCGCCAGACCGATCGCGGGATCCCGACTTATGATGACCGCTCGAGTTGGCACTCGCTTCAAGATCGCTTCGTCTTCAACGGCGGGCAGGAGCTCGTACCGATTTGTGATGTCGGGAGTGACCTTGGTTGCGCAGGCGCCCTCAGCGGTGAGGTGATGCCAATGTGGTCTGCCGGTTGGCAGTACCACCGCGCCCGCGTCGAGGGCGCCTTCATGCGCTTCTTTTGGTCCCCCGATCGCAAGACGTGGCGCGTGCAGTCGAAGGACGGCACCACGCTCGAGCTCGGTGTGCCCCTTGATGGGAGCGGCTACACCGATGCGCTCGAGAGCAACCCTAGCGCGCCGAACGAAGTCTTTCGTTGGAACCTGGTGCGCGAGTACGACACGTACACCGAAGACGGGACGGAGAGCGGGGCGCCGCTCAACACGGTGGTCTACCGCTACCTCAAGGACGGAAACTCCGTCTACCTCTCGGACATCTACGATACCTCCCCGGTAGACCAGCCCGTGCTGACTGCGAACAAGTTCGGTCGCTATGCGCACCGCACGCACTTGACCTGGGAGACGCGCACGGATCCGACGGTGAGCTACCGCAGCGGCTACCGAATGGAGCAAAACCTGCGACTCAGCCGGGTCACGGTATCGAGTGCTCCCTACGGAAACGAAGGCCGCCAATTCCTGCGCGCCTACCAGCTCACCTACGACGACCGCTATCACGTCTCCTTGCTTGACTCCGTCCAGATCTTCGGCCGCTGCGAGCAGCCTCAGGCCGAGACTGAAGCACCGGACCCCAGGTGCAGCAACTTGCCCCCGATGCGCTTCGGATATAGTCATGTTGGGGACCCAGTCGATGAGTTCGAACCCGTTGGCGGTTCACTTCAGGCTCTCGAGAACGCGCCGCCGGTCGCGATCAGCGACTCGCAGACGGATCTCTTCGACGTCAACAGCGACGGCCTGCCCGACGTCGTCGTCTCCGACCTGAACCACCACGCAGGCAAGTACACCTGGTACGAAAACGGTGGCACTGGCGAGCTCGCGACGTTTGCGGCGCCGCAACTCATGCCGCTCATCCCGCAGTCTTCCGGGGACGTCGGGCACATGCAGCTGTCGAATGCGTTCTTGCGCACGCTCGATCTCGACGGCGACGGCCGCAGCAACCTGCTGTTTCTGCCGAAGCGCAACGTCTACTCCGTCTGGGACTTCAAGCCGAACGGCAGTGGCTACGCCCTCGTTGAGCGCGAGGCGAAGACACTGGATGGCAACAGCCCGCAGATCCGTTTCGACGACCAAGGCGTGGGCACCACGCTGATGGATGTCAACTTCGACGGCCTCGTCGATGTCGTCGTCAGCTCGGGCAACCAGCTACGCACCTACTTGGCGCTCGGTCGCTTGCCGGGAGGAACCGACCGCTTCGGGAAGATCACTGGCAATCCGACACCGACGGCTGCGCCGGTGCTCTCCCCCGATCCCATCACGGCGTGCAACGTCACCGACGGCGGCAAGCGAATCGACTTCACCGACCCGGAGTTCCGCACCGCGGACATGAACGGGGACGGGATCCTGGATGTGGTCCACGTCTGGAACTCAGGCGTCAAGTACTGGCCCGGTCGCGGCAACGGCTTCTGGGGCACCGGCGACCGCAACAGTTGCGCGGATCTTGGCAACCGTCACGTGACGATGACCAACGCGCCGATCGTCCCCGAGACGAACGCGCGGGTGGAAGACGTCAACGGAGACGGCCTGGCGGATCTGATCGAGATCACGACGGGCCGGGTGCGCGTGTGGCTCAACATCGACGGCCTAGGTTGGTCGAGCCCGCGAGTGATCAACGGCATGCCGAGCTTCAACGTTGCCAACCCGGACATCCGCATCACGGACGTCGACGGCAGCGGCACGCCCGACGTGGTGTGGGGACACTCAGGGGAGTACCGTTACCTCGACCTGCAAGGCGGCACCCGGCCTTGGATCCTCACGGAGATTGAGAACGGCCTCGGCAAGACTACGACGCTCGAGTACGGCTCGAGCATCGACGAGATGCTGGAGGCGAAGGCGGCTGGCACGCCGTGGGCCAGCACGGCGCCGATGGTGGTGCACATCGTCAAGCGCATGACCGAGACGGACAACCTGAACGTCTTCGGCCACGGCCCGCGCACTTACGTCACCGAGTACAGCTATCGCGATCCGGTCTACGACGGGCGTCAGCGGGAGTTCCGCGGCTTCCGCGAGGCGACGAGCACGAGCTTCGGTGACGCGAACAGCCCGACCAGCCACGCGCGCTCGGAGTTCTTGCTCGGTGAGTGCCGTTACTCGGATGGCAGCGAGTGCGCGCCGGAAGATCAAACCTTCGACAACCCCAACGAAGCCCTCAAGGGCCTCACGGTGCTGAGCGAGAGCTACGACGATCAAGGCGTCTACCTCGGGACGTCGCACACCGGCTATACGCTCCGTCGTCTCTACCAGGGGCTCGATGGCCGCGCCGTGGGCTATGCCTTCGCGAGCGCCACCACGGGCTGGACTTACAACACCTCGAACCCGAGCGTGTTCGCTT
>JBFXBK010000145.1:0-20166 GCA_050183255.1 Polyangiaceae bacterium
ACCGTCGAGGGGATCGCGCTCGGAGAGACGGCGCGCTCCTGGCCGGAGTTCATGGCGGAAGCCGTCGGGGAGCTCAACCACGAAGAACAGCAAACCTTCTTCTCCGGCGTCGTGAAGATGATTCGAAAGCTGCAGGAGCGCGGTCAGATCCCGCTGAGCGGGATGTGCGTTACTTGCACGCACTTCAGAGTCGATGTTCGCAAGGGTCCGACGCCTCATCACTGTGCGTTGGTGGACGCGCCGCTCGCTGCTGAGCAACTGAGGCTCGACTGCCCAGAGCATGAGCGGGCTCCGGATGCTCAGCGCGAGGCAACGTGGCTGCGCTTCCAGGCTAGCTCGTAGATAACTGCCGCGCGGAAAGATGGCGCGCGGAGCACATCGCGAGAGCCAAGACTCACGGCGTCGAGACGGTCTCGACGACCGGACGGCGGAGCCATGCTCCGGGAGGATAGTTGAATGTCATCGATCCCAGGATACACCCATGGGAGCAGCGCGCTGGTGCGCTCTCCGGTCACGCTCGCGGACTTCGAGCTCATGCAGAGGAGCGCGCTCTTCGACGCTGAAGACGTGCGCTACCTGCGCCTTTCCCATGAAGTCGTGAAGGATCAGGTCGAGGAGATCCTCGACGTCTGGTATGGCTTCGTTGGAAGTCAGCCTCACCTGCTCGCTTCGTTCTCGAACCCGAAGGACGGGAAGCCTCAGTCCGACTACCTCAATGCCGTGAGGAAGCGGTTTGGGCAGTGGATCCTGGACACCGCGCGAGCGCAGTACGATCAAGCCTGGCTCGACTACCAACACGAGATCGGCTTGCGGCACCACCGGGCGAAGAAGAACCAGACGGATCGCGCCGACTCCACCGCGCTCGTGCCGTTCAGAGATCTGTTCGCGTTGATCTTCCCGGTGACCTTCACGCTGCGGCCCTTCCTGGGCAAGGCGGGGCACTCTGAAGAGGAGGTCGAACGGATGTACCAGGCATGGCTGAAGTCGTGCTTGCTTCAGCTCACGTTGTGGAGCCATCCGTACATCAAGGACGGCGACTTCTAGCTCGATCCTGCTAGTGCACGAAGCGCGCTTTCAGCACGTGGTTCTCGAGGTGGACGTGCCGAAGCGTGTCGGCCTCGAGGCGCTCTAGCTCGGCGAACAAGGTGCGATAGCTCATGCATGCGTGGCTCGGCGGCGAGAACTCGTCGCTTGCCTCACGCACCCGTGCCAGGAGGTGAGCGACCTGGGAGTGCTCGTAGGTCATCTCGCAGAGCAGAGCCTCGATGTCCCGAGCGGGTTCGTCCTCGAGCAGAGTCGGAAACAGCTCGCGCTCTTCGTCCTCCAGGTGCCGGGAGAGGGTGGAGCTCAGCTCCACCACGCACCGCTCGAGAGTTCGCAGTTCTGGGCTGGTCGCGCCGTGGACGCGTTGAACCTTGGCTGCCAGACCCTCGAGGAACGGCAGCGCGTCGCGCAGGTAGGCGTGGTGCTTTCCGACGATGTGGGTCACGAGCTGCTCGGTGGTCAGCTTGCGGAAATCTGGAGCTGCCTCCGTGCTCTCGGTCACCGCTCGCTCCAGGTCGGCGATCAGCGCGTTCAGCTCCAGGCCTCGAGTCGCCGCGGCGTCCGCGAGCGACTGACGTCCGCCGCAGCAGAAGTCGATGCGATGAGCAGAAAGCACTCGAGCGCTCGCGGGATGGTCCAGCACGAGCTCAGCCACGGGTTGGTTCTTGTCGATCACTTCCGATCCCTCCTTTCGAGTGAGTGGTGCAGGATCCGCGCCACGCTCGATTGCGCAGGGAAACGCCCAGGCGCAGCGGACTAGCTCGAACCGGGGCGTCTCGCATTCAAACGCCTGGAACACCAGACCCCGCCTTGCGCGCGACGATGACGATGCTCGCGAGCGCTCCGACGTTGCGAATCAGCATGCTTCTGACTCGCAGCAAACGCGCACGAGCCGCGGCGTCACGGGACAGGTTCCAGGCGAACCGCAGCGTGCCCAGGAGCCCCTCGTCTGCGAGCATCTGGCGAGGCTCCAAGAACCGCACGGGCGCGAGGTGTTGGGCTTGAACCTCGAAGCCAAGGCTCTCCACTAGCTTGCACCACTCCCCTGCGGTCATGGGTAACGCGCCTCCCCGCAGGACGGATTTGAGCTCTCGCGCGACCAGCTCCCGCTGAGTGCGGTGAATGTCGTCCGGCACGATCGCGAGCTCGTGGAGTCCGAGCCGCCCGCCAGTACACAGTACTCGATGGGCTTCACGAAGCGTCGCCCGCTTCTTGGCGAGTCGCTGCAGCGTCAACAGCGCCTCTCCGTACACGACTGACGCAGTCTGAGAGTCGAAGCCCGTGTCGTCTGCCGTGCGCACGATGATTCTCGTCGTGCCGACGAGCTCACCTCGAGCGACGCGTGCTGCTTGTCGATTGGCTTCGATTCCGATGAAGCTCGCAGGGCGCGCGGCGAGGGCGAGCCGCGCGGTACCGCCGAGTCCCGGGCCGAACTCGACCACGTCATCGGTCGACTGAATGGTCAGCGCGCGGAGCATCTTTCGGGTCATCGCCATCCCGCCTGGACGGAGCACGCGCTTGCCGAGTCTCGCGAACAGCCAGTGCGCCGGGATTCGCTCCGCGTCTTGCGCGGGGTGCGGCACCGGACCGGTGCTCCTGAATCCGCGGGGATGCGTCATTGCTTCTCGCGCTCCCTCAGTGACTGGCGGAGCTGCTCGAAGTTCCTGAGTTTGCCGTGGAAGCGGCGAGCTGAGCTGGTCGCCTCGCCTTCGCTCGCGTAGCTCAACACGGGCGCGCCCATCACTCCTGGTCGCTCGACACCGACGACGTAGAACGCATCCTGGGCTGGCTTCCACACGTGGGAGCCCGTCTTTGGCTCCGAGGGGTCAGCGCTCGACGCAAGAACCTCCACGAAGATATGCTCTGGATTTCCGTGAGCGGAAGGTGCCAAGAGGTACTGCGTCAAGTCCCCTATCGAGCAGAAGTAGGCCCGCGTGCCGTCCCGATGCACGAGCTGAGCTCTCGGGGCGGGCTGCTCTCGCACCACCATTCCGCACGCCGCGCACTCGGCCGTGTCGATGGGCGCAGCGCTCGCGGCCGCGCTGCTCGAACCATGTTTGTGCGACGAGTTGCAGGAGGGGGTGAGGAGCGCACCGACGATCACCCAGATCACCAAACGTCTCATCTGAGCTCCTTTTCTCGGGTCATCAAGAGCCCGCTGATTGCGATGGGCAGGACGCTCCAACCCAGCCAGATGAGAACCTCGGCTGTCCTGCCTGGTCCCCAGGAAGACATGCCCAGGTGTTCCAGGGCTCCCGGGCCCGAGAAGCTCCTGAGCATTTCTGTGCGGAACAAACCCGCGGGGTTGACGCTGACCAGCCAACCGACGGTCTGAGACGACACGCCGCCATCGGATGCGATCAGCAACCCGAGGAGCCCGAGGTCGTAGAAGAACACCAGGCAGAACCACGACACGACGACCAAGCTAGCTGCGGTCACTTGCCGCCGACTGACCGCGGAGATCAAGATCCCCAGGGCCAAGAACGACGCTCCGAGCAAGCTGGTCGGGAGCGCTAGTCGCAGCAAGACGGCGGACTGGCCGTGAGCAACCGCGGTCGCAGCTCCGAGCCCCAGCGCGATCGAACACAGGAGCGCAAGCAGGCGTCCAGCGAACTTCGCGAGCACGACTTCGAATCGAGAGACCGGAAGCGACAGCAACATGCCCAGGGTGTTGCGTTCGCGCTCACCCACCACCGCGTCGTGCCCCAGCACCAGCGCGACCAGGGGAACCAGCAGGCTGGTGAGCGTCACCAGGCTCGGGCCGGTGAGCTGAGTGCCCGCGTCATCCGCGCCCTTTCCGTACAGCGTTACGGCGGAACAGAGCAACGCGAAGAGCGCGCTGATGGTCAGCACCCAGCGGTCGCGAGCGCGGTCCCAGAACTCCTGAACCAGCAGTGCGAGGCCAACGCGTCCCATAATCAACCTGCCCTCCTGAGTAGTTCGTCGTAAACGACGTCGAGACCTGGCTCGACGACGCGCATGCCGGAGACGGCTCCAGGAACCGCGCTCAACAGATCGATCGTGGCCATCAGGCGCTCCGCGGGGACGCGCAGGCTGGCGGTGTTGGCGTGAACTTGCAATGACGCGGTGGCAGACTCCGCTCTGGAAACGAACGCACTCTGCAGGCCCTGGTCAGGGACGAGCTCGAAATCCACTCGCACCGGGATCGCGGCTTCCTGCCGCAGGGAAGCGGGTGCTCCTCGAGTGACGAGCCGCCCTGATTTCAGCAAGTACATCAGGTCGACCCGGTGCTCCATCAGGCTCAGATCGTGGGTGGAGATCAGGACGATTCGCCCGCGCTCGCACCACTCGGAGAGCACGCTCCAGAGCACTCCTTGGCCCTCCTGGTCCAGACCTCCCGTCGGCTCGTCCAGCACCAAGAGCTCGGGCTCGGAGATCATCGCCGCGCCCAGCCCCAGGCGTTGCCGCATCCCCCTGGAGTAGCCGCGCACGGGACGACCCGCCGCGCCGCTCAACCCCACCCGTTCCAACACTTCGTCCACTCGCCCTTTGCGAGTCCCTCGCGCTCGGGCAAAGAAGCGCAGCACCTGTTTCCCCGAGAGGTTTTCGGGGAACGCGACAGCCTCAGGCAGGTAGCCCAGCTTCTGCTTGAAGGCGTTGTCGACCCGCGCTGGCCTGCCGTCTACGTAGAGCTGCCCAGGAGAGCGGACGAGCCCCAGCAGGACCTTGATGAGCGTGGACTTACCCGCTCCGTTCGGCCCGAGCAGGGTCACCGCTTGCCCGGCTCGCGCCTCGATGCTCACTCGGTCCAGGGCGTTCACACGTCCGAAGCGAACGCTGACGTCTCGGAGTTCCACGGAGTCCATCAGCTCCCCTCCTGGCTGGCCGAGGTGTGGACAGAGCCCTTTCGCGCCTCGGGCCGGATATCGCGGATGGGATTCGCGAGGAGCGGACTTCGATCGATGACGGTCGGCACTCGGAACACGGGCATGGTCTGCTCCAGGTGCGACAGTAGCTCGAGCGTGGGAGACCGCAGCAAGAGTGCAGCCGCAGGGAAACGGTGCGTGAGGTTCGTCGTGAAGCTGTCGAGGCGATAGGGACGGTCTCCTATGCCGTCGTTGTTCTGGTCCCAACCCGTGTAGTCGCTCCAGTAGTTCCCAGGGCCAGCCATACCTAGCTCCAGATCTGCGGAGGAGACGTAGAACACCTGCGTGCGGTTGGCGACGAAGGCGTTGCTCGTCACCTGGTTTCGCAGGCTGCCCGCCCAGAGCTTGACCCCGACATCGTTGTAGGCGACCCAGTTTCCGCTGATCTCGTTGTGAGTGCTCGAGTAGATGAAGAAGCCCATCCCGTTACGGGCGAGCTGATTGTCCTTGATCGTGCAGTGCTCCACGTCGCGCAGCAGGATCCCGCGCTCCTCGTTCTCAATGGCGAGGTTGCCAATGGCCTTGATGTACTGGCTACCCATCAGGGCATAGCCGCTCGTGTTGCCTCGGCCTACGTTGCCCCGCAGCGTGTTTCGATAGGAATACATGTAGTGCACCCCATAGCGACACTGCTCGAACGTATTGGCTTCGATCAGGCTGTCCTCGACGGCGGAGACGTAGATCCCATCACGCCCGCCGCTGATCGTGTTTCCGCGAACGACCAGGTGACTCGCGTTGAAGAGATGGATGCTGTTGCCGCGGTTCGAACGATGCCCGCTCGTCGAGCCGACGATCCGATTGCCTATCAGCTCCGTTCGCTCCGCTTCGTTGACCCAGATGCCGAACGCGCAGCGCTGCAGCGTGTTCCCCTGGAGTCGGGCAGCGCGCGCCGTCTTCTCCAGGAAGACGCACGCGTCGGGGGCACCCAGGTCGGAGCCGCTCCCGCTCAGCACCAGGTCCAGCACCTGAACCTTCGCCGCGCGGATACGCAAGACCGTTCCCTCACCCCCACCGTCGATGACTCCTCCTCGACCTTTCAACGTGATCGCCTTGGCGATTGCGATTCGCTCCCGCCAGACTCCTGTCGGCACCTCGACGACGTCGCCCGGACGCGCTAGGTCCACGCAGCCCTGCACGGTTGGAGCATCGCGCCCCGCCACCCAGACCTTGGCCATCGCGGTTCCTGGGATGAGGCAAGCGAGGCAAACGAGCATGGGGGGGAGAGAGCGCTTCATGGTTTCCTCGGCAGTTCCGGTGCGAAGCGAGACGTCGACTTTGCGGCGCGCTGGAGCTGCGCCAGCCGGTCCGCCGCGGGGGCGTCCAGTGCGCCGTCGCGCTTCGCGGTCAGGCGCGCGATCCCGACCAGGGGAGGGCAGACGGTTTCATCGCGGAAATTGGTTTCGCACTCCATGCAAGAGAGGCACTCTCGCGGATCGATCCGACCCTGCGGGTCGATGGCGCGTGGCTCACATCCCTTCGTGCAGATCTTGCAGGAGTCGCAGAACTTCCGTCGGTAGGGCTCGGACAGGCGGAAGCTGCTCACCAGCGCGAGACCTCCGCCGAGCGGACACAAGTAGCGGCAGAACGGCCGATACCAAACGAAGCTGAGCAGCAGCAGCAAGCCCCACCAGATCACGAACCCGACGGGGCGAGCCCAGGGCGCGACGAAGAACGTCGTCTTGAACGGCTCGACCTCTGCGAGGAGCTCCCCGAGCTCACTGCGGTAGAGAAAGCTACCGATCAGCGCCGCCAGCACCAGGTAGCGCAGGTGTCGCAGCTTGAGGTGCCAGCGATCGGGGAGCTCGAACTCCGGGAGCCGAAACAGCCTGCCGATCTTGAACAAGAGCTCGCTCAACGCGCCGTAGGGACAGACCCAGCCACAGAACACGCCTCGCCCCCAGATCAGCGTGACAATCGCGATGAAGATCCAGCTCACGAACAGGAGCGGTTCCGTGAGGAATAAGCTCCACTGCCACTCTCCCACGGCAGAGCCGACAAGGGTCAGGAGCTGCGTCACCGAGGGTTGCGCGTGCAGCACGAAGCCCAAGCCGACGGCGCTCGACACGAGCACCAGCGTGTGGATGCGCTTCAACCAGCGCATGGATGAGGTCAGGAAGCGGCGCAGCGAGAACGCGAGCACGATCGCGCACAGATAGGCGACCAGGACGATCGTCTTGGCGCGATTGTTGCGCCAGGAAGCGCGCCAGATGGCGGAACTCGGATCAGGCTGTTCCGCGACGAGGTAGACGCTTGGTGGTAGCCGAAACGTGATGGATTCCGTGTGAAAATCACGACTGAATCCGCCCTGCTGGTTGTAGCGGCTACCCAGGAATACCAGGTCGAAGGGGGCGCCTGGATCGAACTTGCCGCCGCGCAGCACGAACACTGCGCCTTCCTTGAACTCAGGCGCGCCGACCGCCTCGACCCGGCTGAGGTTACGGTAGTCGCGGTCGGTGAAGATGATCGAGTTCAGGCCTTGCTCCAGGCGCACGCGGTCGAACATCCCCCCGCGCACGAAGCCAGAACCTTTGAACGAACTGGATCCGTTGCCCAGCACCACCAGCAGGTGCTCACCTGGCTCGAGCTGCTGCTTCTGCCAGGCGAACTCCCTTTCCCCGAGGATTGCTCGACCTATCTGCGGTGCGTCCAGGATGGTGAAGTAGAGATCG
The DNA here is from genome assembly GCA_050183255.1 of Polyangiaceae bacterium. Taxonomy (GTDB): domain Bacteria; phylum Myxococcota_A; class Polyangia; order Polyangiales; family Polyangiaceae; genus JAHBVY01. The sequence continues at coordinate 7,601 of JBFXBK010000145.1, forward strand.
ATGAACGTCCCGTTCGAGTCGGGAAGGCCCATCTGGGCTTCGCTCAGCTCGAGGCGCCCGAACACGCCGCGGTCGAGCATCTCCTGCCACGACCAGATCTCCTCGCTCTCGACGAAGTGTCCGTGGGCTGCGCCGGTCCGCTTCACCACACCCACCGTCAAGCCGACGCTACGCGCCGTGCTCAGGATCGTCTCGTTCTCCGCCAGGGCAGTCACCGTCGCGCCGGAGATCAGGTCGACGCTCAGCGTATTGGGATCCGACGACTTGCCCACGCTGATCTTGGTGGCAGCGGGTTTCCCCTCATAGAAGGCGACGAAGTCGTGGAGCTTCTGCTCGGGGATACCGACCAGGAGGATCGGCTCCGAGTGATGAACCACCTTGGCGCCACCGATGTTGCCCTCTGGTGTGAGGCCCACCAGGGTGGCCAGGGGCTTCCCCGAGTAGCCCTTGATGGACACGACGTCCGTCGACAGAGCGACCCAGCCGACGGGCTTCCCCGCCTGGTCAAAGCCCTCTACGAATGGCGCCCTGGGGCTCGCCTTGAAGGACGCTGCACCCGGCAGCACCTGGCCGCAGGGCATCTTCGTGCAGTCCAGCTCGGGGGCGGCGCTGGTTGGCCACGCGAACAGCAGCACCAACGCTGCGACGCACGCGGCCAGCCAGTGACGAGAGCTTGGCGGGCTCATTGGGCGCTCCAGGTTCACGCGGTGACGATCATGCGTCCACGCATCTCTAGGTGCAGGGCATGGCAGAACCACGGGCAGTAGTACCAGTAGACGCCAGGTTTCCCTGCGGTAAATGTGACGCTGTTCGTGTCGTTGCAGTTGACCACCATGTTCACGTCGTGCAGCGACACGCAGAAGCCGTGAGACAGGTCCTCCACCTGGTCTTGATTGGTGAGGATCACCTGCACCTCGTCGCCGGTCTTCACCGTGAAGTCGGTGGTCGCGAACTTGGGCGCGAGGCTGGTCATGTAGATGCGGACCTTCTTGCCGTTGCGGATGACCTTGTTGTCCCTCTTGAGGTCGACGCCATCCTCCTTCGCCCAACCCTCGTAGAGCTGGAAGCGCTCGGCCTTGCGAGGCTGGATCTTCTCCGGATGAATCAGGTCCTTGCGGACGATCACGCAGTCGTGGGGCTCGCAGTAGGTCGGCCCGTCGTGGGCCAGACGCATCTTTTCGCCCGAGATGTCGATCAGCTGATCGTTCTCAGGGTGCAGCGGCCCGACGTTCAAGAAGCGGTCCTTTGAGAACTTGCACAGGGCGACCAACCACTTGCCGTCTGCCTCCTTCGTCTCGCTCATCGAAGCGTTGGTGTGTCCGACCTGATAGTGGACATCGAGCTTCTGGATGATGGGATCGATCTTCTCGCTGGTTCCTGCTGAGAATGCCTGAATCGCCTTTGCGATGTTCCACTTGGTGATCACCGAGTCGATGAAGATCGAAGTGTAGGCGTTTCCGCGTCCGTCAAACGCGGTGTGCAGCGGTCCGAGGCCGACCTCCGGTTCTGCCACGACGGCGTCTCTGGGTTTGAGCTTGCCCTTGAAGACGTCGGCCAGCTTTTGGATGTCGATCACGCTGACCGTGGGGCTCAGCTTGCCAGACACCACCGCGTACCTTCCCGTAGGGTCGATGTTGACGCCGTGTGGGCTCTTGGGGACGGGGATCCGTTGAACGTAGGGGCCATCCTTGCCTCGCGCGTCGACGACAGGCACGTCGGACGAGCCGATCCTGGTCGTGTTCCCCGAGGCAACGGCCTTGTGAATCTCGGGCAGGTTGAAGACGTAGAGATGGTCTCGCTCGGACGCCATCATGCCTTCCAGCGTCGTCCCCCCCTCGGAGTTGTAGCAAGTGGCGAACGAATAGAGTCCCTTGTAGTCGGTTGCAGCGAGATCCATGTTGGACTCCACCAGGACCTGCCACTTGACCTCCATCGTTTCCCCGTCGATTGCCGTGTGGAGAGCACCGTAGGACTTGGCGTCAGCCTGATCGCCAGAGCCATCGTTGGGCATCGGGGTCCGAAACTCGGAGTTACAGACGACGAGGCCGGTTTTGTGGCGTTGCGGAAAGATCCCGTGAGTTCCCTGGGAGTTCGGGATGTCGACGATCTTGTCGACCTCCATCGTCTGGATATCCACGCGGGCCAGACGTGCGCCGGCCTTGTCGTTCACGAAGATGTACCGGCCGTCGTAGGTACCGTCCTTGTAGGACAAGTGAACGTGGTGCGTGTCACCGCTGGCTTGGCCTCTCAGCAGCGCCTTCGAGAAGTCGGTCTGTCCCCACCCGGTCGCGGAGTCTCGGTTGAACACCGGGATGCGCTTGAGCTCTCGCATTGAGGGCACGCCCATGATCCGGATCTCTCCGGACTGACCCCCGCTCCAGAAGCCGTAATACTCGTCCAGCTGTCCCGGTTTCACCTCGATGCTCAGATGGCCTTCGCCGGCGGGCGCCGCGGAGCCACCAGGCTTGGCCGACGCGCCGCCCGTCCCCGCTTGCTCCTCACAGGCCGACAACGCCGCTGCGGCGCCGAGAGCCAGTCCGGCGGTGAGGAACTCACGCCGGGCCGGTGTCGCGTTGCGTGAACTCCCAGCTTTGGAATCGGATTTGGTCATTGGCTGTTCTTTCCAGGCAGAAATTGCACTACTTCTTGAACCCACGGATGATCGCGACGAGTTCTTTCACACTGTCAGGTTTGGCCTTGAGCTCGGGGTTTCCGGGCATGATCGGGCTCTTGCCCACGGCTGCCCCTCCGCCGATGATGGCCTTGGAGATCTGGTCGTCCGTGACCTCCTTCTGCCAGCTCGCCTCCGCGAAGTTTCGGGGCTTCGGGTCCAGGGCTGCTGCCCCAGGGCCGTCCCCTTGACCGTTCTCGCCATGGCAGACCAGGCACTTCTTCTTGAAGATGTCCTTGGCCTCCATGCGTGCGGCGAACGCTTTGTCCTCTTCGGTCTCCACCTTGGGAGCGGCCTCGGCCGTATTCACCACGGCCTGTTGAGGAGCTTGTTCTTTCTTTCCGCACGCAATCGGCGACAAGAGAACCAGCACCCAGACGAGTCGTCGAAACTGCATGATCACCTTTCTCGGCGAGCGCCCGTCGTGGCGCCTGGATGGCGGGGACGGCGCGTCGCTGTTGTCCTGACGCCCTGGGGCGCAGACGTAGGCTCCGTTGCAACGCGTATGCCCGGCGTCTCGTCTGGTCCCGGAAGTACGGATTGACGCAGCCCGCGCCAGCAATTCTTGCGTCGCGGCGTCGATCGGGGCGAGCGCGGGCTGATCGCCTTGCGGGGTTGGTCGGATTTCCTGGTGGATATGAACTTCGCTGCAGCGTCAGTCAGTCGCAGGGCCTCGCGGCTGTTCCAGTTTGGTTCTCAACGGTTCCTGTTTGGAACGCGCGATGGAGGTCGCCAGGCGACGCATTCGTTATGGGCACGTGACGCACCAATGAACCAGCGGGCCTACGCTTGGGGGATGTCGTCCGGGTTCGTCCGCGTCGGGATCTTCAAAGACCCCGCGAGCGCCACCACCCATTTCGTGGGATTCGCCTTCTCGCTGCTGGGAACTGCCTGGCTGTTGAGTGGCGAGCTCGTGGAGGGGCGGCGAGGCGCCGCATGGGTCTACTGCGTCGCACTCACCGCCCTGTTCCTGGCTTCGAGTTGCTATCACTTCTTCGACCTCGGAACGCGAGGCAATCGCGTGCTGCAGCGGCTGGACCACGCTGCCATCTATGGCCTGATCGCGGGAACCTACGTTCCCGTGCTCATGGCCACCCTGCAGGGCGCGACTCGGCTTTGGATGCTCGCCGTCGTCGTGGGTGTCGCCTTGGTCGGAGCCAGCTTCAAGCTGTTGGGCTTGAGGCTACCAGACGTCGTCGATGCCGCCTTGTACGTCGCCTTGGGCTGGTCGTGTCTCTTGGTCGCGCCGAGTCTGTTTCGGCAGTTGAGTTCCGCTCAGCTGGTCCCGCTGGTCGTTGGAGGCGTGAGCTTCACCGTCGGAGCGGTCGTGTACGCGCTCGAACGCCCAGATCCCGTACCGGGCGTGTTCGGGCACCACGAAGTGTGGCACGTGTTCGTCTTGATAGGAGCGACGAGCCACTTCGTCATCGTGAGCGATCTCCTGCTTCGCTAGTGAGGCGAATCAGCGATTCGCTGAACAAGTCAACGGACACTAGGCTTTCTCGCGATAGTCACCACGAGCCTTGAACTCGTCCAGGAGGGCTTGCTTGGCTGCGTCTGACAGCACCTGTTCGGCCATCACGAAGAGCGCGTTGTTTTCCTTGCGGATGTGTGCCCGCATCAGCTCGACGAAGCCCGTCGCTGCCGCGACGAACGACTCCCGGTCGCCTAGCCCCGCCTCGGCGATGGCGCCCATGGTCTGCACGAACCTGCGCCCGATGTCGTGTTCGTGGAGCATGACGGGCACGGGGCCCGACGTCGCGGGCATGCCGGCCCGCAGGAGTGCAGGGAACAGGAACTGCTCCTCCTTCTCGTGGTGGAACCGATCGACGTAGTCGACGAGGAATCGAACCAGCTTCGACGCCGCTTCGCTGGGGATCTCGACTCCTCCGTCGAGGTGTCCGGCTAGTGCCTCGAGCTCATCGAGCGCGTCGAGGATCGTGGCGTGCTCGCGCCGCAGGATATCCGTAGGTTGGGCAGACATTGACACTCCTTTCTTCGGGCATCAGCACGTTTCGCGCCAGCTAGCGGCCTGGCGCTGGTAGCTGAGGGAGCAGCCGGGGCAGAGTCGATCCGTTCCACTTCGGAACTGCTGGAACAACGGTTTCGGGGGGCCGCGGCGCGCACCACCGATCTCGCGGCGCCCGGGTGCGGCGTCAGATGCGCTTTTCCGCGAGGATGTCGAGGGGATCTCGACGTGCGCCTTGGTGCGAATCCTGCAGCATCAACCCCGTTCCACCCCTGAGCGGGGTCATTGGGTTCGAGCGAGAGGAGAGCGTCGTGCGCAGTTTGTCGTGGTGTTGGTTGCCGTCCATGATGTCCCTACTACTGCTCGCCGGTTGTGGAGGGGCGGACGTGGACCAAGAGGAGAGCAGGATCCTCGTCTCGAACGGACTCGAGGCGACCTACTCAGCTCGTCGCGCGCCCCAGGTGGGGCTCAACGAGTTCGATGTGTGGTTGCGCCTCGATGGGCTCGCGGTCGACGGAGCGACTCTGGAGGTGGAGCCCTGGATGGCCACCCATGGTCACGGTGTTTCGACGAGCCCAACGGTGGAGGAGGTCGAGGCCGGGCACTTCGAGCTGAAGGAAGTGCTCCTCTCGATGCCCGGTCGCTGGGAGATCCGAACCGAAGTGTTCATGGAGGGGAAGCACCGAGCGGCGTTCGCGCCTGAGGTGGAGGTCCAGTAGCTTGAAATTCGCCCTCTCGCTTTGCGTCGTCGCGCTTGGCCTCTCATCCAGTTGGAGCGCCAGCGGCCAGGCTTGCTGTACGTCGACTGGCTCCGGTGAGTTCGGAGTGCTGTCGCGGAGCGAGCGCGCCGGACTCGGTGTTCAGGCTAGCTATGAACGAGGGTTCGGGAGCCATGGCACAGCGGGGGAGTTTCGGACCCTCGAAGGGGTTTCGATGCAAGACTACGCCGCAGCGCTCGGTGGTGGGTGGCGTCCGCTGTCGCGGTTTCAGGTCCACGGCACCGTCGCCATGCGCGGCCAGTCTCGCCAGATCGACGGCGTCGGAAGCAACGAAGCGTGGAACGTCGGGGACGCGAGCCTGGGCGTGCGCGCGGACGTGGTAGATGAGACCGCGGTGGGTCGGGGCTGGATGACTCCGTTCATGCAGCTTGGCCTCGCGGTTCGCGTGCCGACGGGGTCTAGCCCCACGGAATCAGACGACCCCACTGGGGCGGACGCGACGGGCGTGGGGGCCTGGGCCGTGACGGCAGTCGGTGTGGCGTCCAAGGACGTGACCAGCTCCGACACGCTCGAGATCCGCGCGGCGTTCACGTTCGAGATACCGCGGAAGGTCGAGACCGCCGACGGAGGGCGACGTGACATTCGTCGCGGCCACGAGGCGCGCGTGGTCCTCGCCTACTCACACCGATTCGGATTGCGCTGGAGCGTCGGGAGCACCGTCGACGTGAGCGCATCCGGGCGCGCCGTCGAAGACGCTGAGTCGGTCCCCCGCTCTTCGGGTTACCGCAGCCGTGTTGGCTTTCGCGCGGCCTACGCTCTGGCACCGCCGAACTGGCTGCTGGTGGCGTCGATGACGAGCGACCTCCCCATCTCGGGGACTGGGGCGAACGTGCCGTTTGCATCCGCGACGACCTCGCTTGCCCTTCAGTGGGCGCTGCCGAACTGAAGCTCCCTGTTGAAGACCGGTGTCGTGCTCAGCGGCGCAGTGCCAAGCTCAACCTAACAACTCACGCAGCCCCGCCGGGGTCGTACAGCACGACCTTGCGCTGCTTAGTGTGCGTGCCATACCAAGTCGGTCATGTCGCTCAAACAGGTCGCGCGCGACAGCTTCGTGATTTGCGATGCGGGGTCCTACCACGCACAACCGACGCTGCAGCCCCACCCGGCTTAGGCTCGGAATGCAGCAACCAACCAGCGAGCTGCCACGTCGTCACCGTTCAGGATCGCGCAGGTCGCGAGGTGCTGATCGCGCTCGACGACGAGGCGAGGCGAGCTGCTTGCGCGCCGAAAGCCCTCAGATTGGCTCCGTTCCCGCGCGTAGAGACTTGCGCCACTGCTCGCCAACAATCCGCACGGAACAACCACTCGCCCCACATCAGCTTCGATTACTTGTCGCTACTTCGGGCACGTGTGCTCGATCCGAGCGCACCCTTTCTCATCGAACTCGTCGGCGAACCCGACGATCGTGGGCACGTGGGCCCAGCGCGCTCCGAAACCGAACAGCGACCACGTTCGAGCAACTGATCCGGGTTGCGAGTCCCAGGAGCGTCAGCGCTTGCTCCTGTTCCACGAACGCAGGTCCTTCCCAGGTGGAGCCGTCGGGATCCACGACAAAGGACGACAGGCTCACCAGCTGGCTTCGTTCGAACCCAAACGGACGAATGCTCACCCCGCCCTGCGAGAGGATCGCTGGCTCGCTTGGCGGTTGACCCACGATCAACGGTGCCTTGGGGGGACGGCTCGCTCTAGTCTGGACGCACCCCCAAGGCGCCGCGCTCGTCACTTTCCACGTGGCATTTATCGAGTCCCGGACTTGTTCGCGACGTTGGGCAGCTTCGTACGTTCGTTGCTCCCGCGGTCGACGTGAACGAGTGACAAGGCCTTGTCGTGGGTGAGGCGACCTAGGCCTGAGAGCCCTTCCGAAGCCTCACGAGTCGCAATTTTTCGATCGCGCACGGAACCAGCGGGTGAGACACGCGGCGCGCCTCAATTCCCTTGCAGCCCTCCTCTCCCCCCCAGCATCATGGGTTGGATGAACAAGACCGTCCGCGTTGGTGCGAAGCTGGGAGTGCTGCTCGCCGCGCTCACGGCTTGCAAAGAGAACAAGGAACCTCCCGCTGGCAACGCCACGCCACCGGTACCTGCAGCGGTCGACACGTCGACGAACACCGCGGCGACCGCAGCTGCTCAGCCGGCTCCAGCGGAACCTCAGGCGGCAGCGGCTCAGCCTGCCGCAGCTCAGCCAGTCACGCGCCCGCAGATAGCGAACGGCAGCGTCCAAGCCGGGCGGCTAGGCGAGAACGGCCCTTGGTTCGAAAGCTTCAGCTATGCATATCCAAGCGGCGCACCTCAAGGCGCCAGCTGGGCCGACGCGCGGAGGGCCTGCCAAGGTGCTGGCATGGATCTGTGCACCGAAGACCAGTGGGCACTGGCTTGCCGCGCGGATTCATCCGTCGGCAACGCCCAGAGCTGGACGGCGTCCTACGACTCGGGCGCGAACTGGGTCGTTCGAGGGGGTGAGGGATGCGCCGCAAAGTCCTCGGACGCGGAGACATCCAAGGCTGCGGCGCGCATCGGCCTGTGCTGCGACCGGCGTGCGGGGATCTCCGGCGCACGGTCTGACGCACTCTCCAAGACCGCGAGCGTCTACATCAAGCTGGTGGAGGACGCGCTGAACTCGGGCTCTGCGGATTCGGTCAGCCGCCTCCTCGCGGATGAAGTCTTGCTCATGAAGACTCGCACCACCGCGGACAAGGCCAGAGCGTTCCTCGCGAGCGATCTGCAGCGCTGGCCGACCATGAACCGCCGCTTCACGAACTGCACAGCGGACATCGGCGGCACCAGCGGCAGCTTCGAGTGCGACATCCTCATGACCCGTATCCCTGCGGGAACGACCACCGCGGAGCTGTCGGTGTTTCGCGGCAAGTATGCGTACGGGCCGCCAGCCAACAAGTACAACGTGTTCGAGGAGCCGCTAACGGTCAAGCGACCGTGGGGAAGCCTGTAGCAGCACGCGGTTTCTCCGCGACGATGCGCCAGTTCAGGTCCGCGATCTTCGCCTTCTCGGCGTCGGTCCACGCCTGACCGCCAGCCTGCAATAGCTCGAGCGACTCTTCTACCCAAGGAACCTAGGGTATGCCGCGCCACGTCAGTACTGGTCGAGCAAGTAGCGCACGAGATCCGTCGACGTCACGATGCCTTGCAGGCGGTCTTCTGCGTCGACGACAGGCAGCGCGTGGAAGCTACCACCTGCCAGCACGCCTGCGGCGTCGCGCACGGTGTCAGTAGTCTTCAGCTTGCGCAGGTCCTTGCACATGATGCCCTCGATCGTGAACTGCTGGTCCAGGTAAGCATCCATCGCGCGATCATCCGCGCCAACCCCCTCGACTCGAATCGCGAGCAAGTCAGATGCCGACACCATGCCGAGCAGCTTGTCTCCCGAGACGACGGGAACGTGGTGAAACCGGTTCTCGGTCATCAAGCGTCGCACATCGCTGACGTTCTGCCGCGTGTGCACCGTCGCGGGGTTCTTGGTCATGAGGTGCGAGATGGGGTCGTTCTTCTTCATGGTTCCCCGAGCAGTGCAACTCTCGAGCCGTTCCCAGGAAGTCTAGGAGTTAAGCGCACAACGTGGGTCTGCTACGCTTCATGCATGTCGAAGGGCGAAAACACCTCAGACGGGCACACCAGCGAACGAAATTCGTGCGCGGAAACGGCGCTGCTCAAGGGCGAACCGCCAGAGGAAACCGCGGTCCCCCGGGTGAACGTCGACGCACGCCCACGCAAGGCGGCGGGCATGCCGGCCATCCTCTCGACCCTGAGGCACGGCCTGCGCGAGATGGGCTTCGATCGGGCACTACGCGCGTTCTTGCAGGTGAATCAAGAAGACGGTTTCGACTGCCAGAGCTGCGCGTGGCCAAGCCCCGACCAGAAGCGCAAGGTCGCCGAGTTCTGCGAAAACGGCGCGAAGGCCATCGCCGACGAGTTGACCCGCGACACGCTGACTCCTGAGTTCTTCGCGCAGCACTCCATCGCCAGCTTGATCGAGCGCTCTGATTACTGGCTGAACAAGCAAGGGCGCCTCACTCACCCCATGTTCAAGCGCAAAGGGGGCACCCACTTCGAGCCGGTCTCGTGGAGCGCGGCGTTCACCCTCGTCGGACAACGCCTGAAGTCCTTGGCATCACCGGATGAAGCCATCTTCTACACCTCCGGCAAGACCGTGAACGAAGCGGCCTTCCTGTTCCAGTTGCTCGCCCGTCAGCTCGGCACGAACAACCTGCCGAACTGTTCCAATATGTGCCACGAGGCGTCCGGAACCGCGCTCACGGAAACGATTGGCGTCGGCAAAGGCACCGTCACTCTCGAGGACTTCGAGCGCTGCGACACGATCGTGATCATGGGTAACAACCCCGGCACGAATCACCCGCGCATGCTCACCACGCTCGAAGCTGCGAAACACCACGGCGCCACCATCATCGCGATCAACCCCATGCCCGAGACGGGGCTGATGCGCGTGGTGAACCCGAATCCCCAGGACTACTCGAACCCGCTCAAGCTCCCGCTGGCGCTAGTCGGCCAAGGCACCCCGCTCACCGACCTACACGTCCCGGTGCGCGTGAATGGGGACGCAGCGTTGATGCAAGGCATCCTCAAGGCACTGCTCGACCTCGACAAGCAAGCGCCCGGCAGTGTCGTCGACCGCGACTTCATCGAACAGCACACCAGCGGCTGGGAAGCTTTCGCCACCGGGGTGGAGCACACGCCCTGGAGCGACATCGTCGAAAACAGCGGCGTCAGTCGCGAACAGATCGAACAGGTCGCAGCGATCATCGGCCGCGGAGAGCGCATGATCATCTTGTGGTGCCTGGGGCTGACTCAGCATCCAAACGGGGTCGACAACGTCAAGCAGCTGGTAAACCTTCTGCTCCTTGGCGGCCACATGGGGCGAGAAGGCGCCGGCGCGTGTTGCGTGCGTGGGCATAGCAACGTGCAGGGCGACCGGACCATGGGGATCTGGGAGCGACCCACCGAGGGTTTCCTCGCGGCACTAGAGAAGGAAATGGGGATCGCGGCTCCGCGCGGCGCGGGGGTCAACGCCGTGCACACGCTGCACGAGATGCACGCTGGTCGCACCAAAGTCTTCTTCGCCATCAGCGGCAACCTGCTCTCGGCGGCGCCAGATACCCACTTCACGACCGAAGCGTTCAGGCGTTGCCCGTTGGTGGTGCATGTCTCCACCAAGCTCCATCGCGGGCACCTGTTTGGTGGCGAAGAGTCGCTGATCTTGCCGGTCTTGGGCCGCGCCGAGCGGGTGTATCACCACGGAAAGCTGCAGCTCTCCAGCGTGGAAGACTCGATGGGCATCGTGAACCCCAGTCGGGGTCGCGAAGAACCCGTCGCTGAAGGCCTGCTCAGCGACACGGAGATCATCGTGCGCATCGCCCAGGCGACGTTCGGAAAGTCTGGCCCCGTAGACTGGGAGTCGCTCTTGGATCACGACAAGGTGCGTGAGCACATCTCGCGGGTGATCCCCGGTTTCGAAGACTTCAACCAGCGCCTCGCCCGGGGTCACTTCTACCTGCCGAACGCCGCCAAGCAGCGCAACTTCAAGACCGCCAGCGGCAAGGCGCAGTTCTCCGTCTGCCCGATCCCGAACCACGACTTGCAGCCCGGCGAGCTCTTGATGACCACCGTACGCAGCCACGATCAGTTCAACACCGTCGTCTACGGCATGGACGATCGCTACCGCGGGGTGTGGGGAGGCCGCCGCGTGCTCTTCGTCAACCCGGACGACTTGAAGGAGCTTCGCCTCAACGACGGCCAGCTGGTGGACATCACGAGCCACTTTCGGGGTCAGCGGCGCAAGGTCTCGCGCTTCCGCTTGGTCGCCTACCCGATCGCGAGGAAGAGCGCCGCGAGCTACTTCCCTGAGGCCAATCCGCTGGTAGCCGTGGGTGACGTCGACCCGAACTGCAATCAACCCGCACACAAGTGTGTGCGCATCACGCTCACTCCCTCTGAAGACAGCGCGAGCTGAGTCCTCTGGGTAGCCCCAGCAGTCTTTTCTTGGGGGGAGGTCAGGCGTCTCCCGCCCCAGCTTCCTTCAAGGCGCCCAAATGCCGCCCGGAAATACGCGGGTAGACGAGTTCAAACAGCGTCGCGATACCGACCAATCCAACGAGCACCCACAGCGCTTGCGGCTCCGTCGAGTACGTGTGCCACAAGAGCGCGCCCAACGCCCCAACGCAGGCCAGCGTGGCGATGGCGCAGACCACACGTTTGGCCCCGATCGAAGACCCAAGGCGGAATGCCGCAGCGTTGACCGCCGCAAACAGGATGAGAAAGCCGGCGCTACCAAGGATCGCGATTGCATTGAGATCCACCAGGTTCGCGAGCAGGCTAGATAGCAGCGCCGTCAAGGCGACCCCATCCAGGGGACGCGACCAAGTCTTCTTCTCAAACACCTTGGGGAGCTCGCCGTCCTTAGCCAGCGCGTAGCCAAGGCGCGCGTTCCCGTACACCGTCGCGTTGATGGCAGAGAGCGTTGCCAGCAACGCCGAGACCGCGACGATCACGAAACCGACATGCCCCAGCGACGGCTCCGCGGCAGCGGCTAGAGCGTAGTCTTCGGCTCGTGCGATCTTCGCGGCTGGCAACGAGCCGACCGTGACGATTGACACGAGGATATACAACACGACGACGAAGCCCACCGAGAGGTAGAACGCCCGTGGCAGTGTCTTCGCCGGGTCCTTCACGTCTTCCGCGGCGTTCGCGATCAGCTCAAAGCCTTCGTACGCGACGAAGATCGTCATCCCCGCCATCACCAAGGACAGCGGATCCGCCCAGTTCGAGACAGCGAGCCGCGATGTGTCCACGTCCTTCGCGCCAGCTGCGATCACCAGCGCGAGCAGCGCGAGCTTGATCACCACGATGGCCGTCTCCGACTTGCTGACAATCGAGGAGTTCAACACGTTGATCACCGAGGGCACCACGATGGCTGCGGTGACCAGCACGTGGCTCAACCATGCTGGCTTCTCAGCGAAGAACGTCAACGCGTAGGAACCGAAGGCCGACGCGTAGAGCGCAATCGTCACCAGGTAGCTCAGCCACAGCATCGAGTTCAGCGCACCCGTCAACAGATCCACGCCAAAGGCGCGGTCGAGGAACACAATGGTGCCGCCAGACTCTGGATACGCCACCGAGA
>JBFXBK010000146.1:0-20109 GCA_050183255.1 Polyangiaceae bacterium
GCGCTCGGTGGGGCTGGGCTCGCCTACGAGGTTGGCTCGCCCAATCCCGATCTCGCGTTGCCAGTGGCGCTGTTGATTCATCGAGATACTTCAGCTAGCGACTGGTTGCCGCACGGAATGAAGGGGGCCCCGAACGTGCGCATCTTTGGCCCGCACGAGACGGCGGGCGCCTTCTCGTCTTTCTACCAGTTCGACTATTGGTCGGGTTTCGGTTCGCAGCTGGCTAGCGGCGACACCGTGACCTCGGACGGCGCCCTTCTGATTGGCCACGGTGTAGCCCCGGATGAGATCGTCGAGCAGACCCAGAGCAGCCTGCTTCAAGGCATTGACGCTCCGTACCAGCGGGCGCTCGAGTGGGTGAGGAGCAACTTGAAATGAGCGCACGTAGTCTGGTTTTTGCGAGCGGGCTGTGGGGCGCGCTTGGATCCTCTGCGCTGGTCTTGTCTGCGGCGGCGTTTGCCGGTTGTAGTGATGAGACCTTCAGGCAGGCAACGGACACGCCTCCGGTGTCCGACGCTGGAACCGACGCGCCGGAGCGGGACGCGGCTCCCCCGAAGGACGCGGGCAAGGACGCCGAACCACCGAAGGCCGTGCGTAGTGTTGAGGTGAGGAATCCATACGGAAACGTCGCGGCGGTCGACAACCTCCTGGTGGACGGTGACTTCGAGTTCAGTGACCACGACGGGCAGTACGGCTGGCTGAGCTTCTCGAACTCGAGCTTCGGTCTGCTCCTGGAAACCGGCGGGCTATGCCGCTCGGGCATCACCTGTGGTCGACTGACGAAGAATCGCCGCATGCTGGCCTACGCCGTCGCGGCCCCACAGCAGGCGATGGACCTCAGCTTGTGGGTTAAGCCGAAGGACGGAGACTGCAACGGCGTCGCCGTTTACGCGATCGGCTGTATCTCCGAGAACACGCCGGTATTCGCTCAGGCGACCGCCGCGTCTAGCTCGCCGGGCAGCGATGGTTGGTGTGAACTCAGCGCACGCACGCCCGAAGTGAGCGAGCAACCCTGCTTGTACCTGGAGAACGGGAGCACCGATGAGGTACTGGTTGACGACGCGGTGCTCTCAGCCGCGACCGGCCAGGCGCGCCTGGTTCCGCCGCGAGTCGGTGTCGAGCAGTTGACCCGCATCCGTCAGACCGCCGAGCTCGCGCGTCGCCGCCGGCGCTTCTGAATGAGGCTTACTTCGCTTTCAGCAGCCACAGCACGCCGGAACGACAGCCGAGGGCGAACCCAGACTTGCTCGTCTGGATCAGGCTCACAGGGGCCTCGCAGCTGGCGCCCTCGACGAAGTGCAGGCTGCCGTCTGGATCCACGACGCCGAGCCCGAGGCCAGCACGCGCAAACGCGAAGCGGCCGCTCGCGTCCGCCAACACCGGAGAGTTCGCGACGGGGCTTGGCGTGGTTGAGCCCGGCTCGAGCGACACGCGCATTTCTTCCGTTCCGCCTCGCGTATGCCGTAGGAGCAGGCCGTCAGTGGTCCAGCTCAGGGTGTCTCCGTTCGGCAACGCGATAGGGCTATCCAAGGCGGTAGCGGCTTGGAGGGTCCAGCGCACGTGCTGCGTCAGGGTGGGCAAGTCGATGTCCAGCAGCTTGTTTCCGCCCACGATCGTCAACAGATGCCGCCCCCGGATCACGCCACCGATCGGCGGGCCGCCGAGCCCTGCAATTCGCCTCGGCGGATGAGGGGAGCGCCAGCGCAGGAGATCGCCGCCGTTGGTCAACGCCAGCACGTCGCGACCCTTGGCAAGCAACCCTACGACCTTGGAGTGGGTGCGTGCGGTGTCGAGAACTCGCCCTTCGGCGGACACCCGAAGCAATCGGGTCGAGAGGGCGACCACGACGCTGCCATCGGGCATCGGGAGCAAGTCGGTGCTCGGTGAGTGGCCAGGCGCGAGCTGAATGCTGAAGCGCCGGGTCCCGCTGGACCCGAACCCGAACAGCTGGTTGTCCGCGTTGAGGAGCACCCGCGTACCATCACTCAGCAGGACCGGCTGGACCACCGCTGCAGATTTCCCGGTGGAAACAGACCACTGCTGTTTGCCCTCGGGGGATAGCTGGACCAATTCAGGATCGAGCGTTGCTACGATCAGGCGACCGTCGGCGTCGCTGAGCATTCCGCTCGTGATGCCGCCTGTCACCCGTAGCTCGCGCTTGACGACCAGAGCGCCCGGAAGCGCCGTCTGGGTGAGGCCGCTCCGGCTGACGTCTGCGCGCGCCATGTTGGTGATGCCCGGCGGGACACCGACCCTGGTTCGCTTGGCGTAGGCTGGGTTTGTCGCGCGAGCTGACGGGGCGAGGGTGCAGAGCGCGAGCAAGCAGAGCGGCAGGATACGCTTGAGAGACATGATCTACGGGGCGCTCGGCGCCGGTTGAGGGGGAGGGGACGTCGGTCCAGCTGGCGCCACGGGTTGCTCGGGCGCGCCGGGAGTCGCCGCCGTGGTCGGCGGTTTTGGCGCCAGCTTGGGGGCGAGCTTTCCGCTGTGGTGAGTTGGAGCGGGTTTCGGCGCTGGTGACGGCGCCACCGCATCGACCACGCGGACCGAGTAGCGCTCAGGTCCCGCGGGAGCGATGCGTGGGTGCGGCAGCGGCGCGGCGGGGTCGGGGATCACCCGCAGTTTCACGCACAGCTTACCGCTGCCGCCGGGGGTCTTCATGGGGCTCTGCGCGTCAGTCTCACCAAGCTTCACCTTGCTGGACTCGGGGTACAGGCGCGTCGGGATGCGATCGCCGGGCCCCCCGATTGGAGTCACCTCGAGCACAGCCCCGCGTTGCCGTGCGGAAATATCCGAGACCTCGAACGAGAACGGCTCTGCTCTCTCATGGCACAAGACGTCGACGTCTTGCATCCAAGCTAAGCGCCCCACGACGGCCTCCCCCGGGGGAACGCTCACGGCGGACTGCTCGGTGTCGTTGGGCTCGGGTTCATCGTACTGCGGGTCCGCGGCGTTGACCTTGAGTACGTACATGTCCGATACGTTCTCGATCAGCGGAGGTGCGCTGTCTTCGTAGCGATCCCGATCTTGAGTGAGCATCACCCAATACGCTCCCTCGCCAAGCCTGAGCCGAGGAATCTCGAGATCGAACCCGGGTCGCCCATTGCAGTAGCGGCCGAGCGCCTGTTCCTCCCCCACGCGGAAGAGGCTGAGGCAACTCGCCAGGTTGGGTAGCGCGCTGACGTGCAGGGACACTTCGCTGCCTTGGGTGTCCACTTCATAGAAGTCGCGGTCCGCGACGTCCTGCTCCATGCGCCGCCCGAGGTAGCCGCGAACCTCTTTTCCGAAGGGAAGCGCATTCGCCTGGGTGGGCGTGTCGTTTGGCTCGACCTCTGTACCCGTGAACGCCGGCACGAAGGTGAGGCTCTTGTAGAGCTCGAAGCCGCCGTAGCCCAAGGCTCCGACTACGACCAGGATGCCGAACCACAGCGCTTGGTCTCTGCGCTTGAGCTTCCGCTCGTAGCGTTCGACTTCGTCGCGTGTTGCGGCGGCGTCGGGGCGTTCGAGCTCCCGCATGTGGCCAGAGTCGAGCAAGTAGTCGACGCCGCTGTTCATGCCCTGGTTTTCGAGTTCTCCGACGAGCGCAGCCTGCAAATCGGTGACCGACTGAAAGCGCTGCGCTGGGTCTTTCGAAAGCAAGCGCATGACGATGCGATTCATGCCGTCGGGAATACCCAGCTCAGGGAAGCGCTGGCTCGGGGCCTGGGCGTCGTCGGTCAAGTGCTTCGTCAACACGCCTACCGGTGTCGCTGCGTCGAAGACGGGCTTGCCGGTCAGCGCCTTGTACATCAGCGCGCCCAGCGAGTAGATATCGCTCCGCTGGTCGACGGCTTCGCCGCGCACCTGCTCCGGTGACATGTAGTACGGCGTGCCCACGATTGCGCCGCGGGAGGTCACCTCCAGCATCTCGGACGACTCACGAAGCTTGGCGAGGCCGAAGTCCAAGACTTTGACTATCTCGCCTTCGCGCGTTTCGAGCACGATGATGTTCTCAGGCTTTAGATCCCTGTGGATCATGCCCTGTCCGTGGGCTTCGGCGAGGGAGCTGCAGATCTGAATCGTCAACCGTGCGACGCGCACGGGATCGAGTCGTCCAGAGTCCTCGATGAGGCGGCCCAAATCGCGCCCGTCGAGGTACTCCATAGCGAGGTAGGTGAGGCCGTCGCTGGTCCCGAAGTCGAACACTTGAACCGTGTTCGGGTGGGAGAGCTTGCTGACCATCAGCGCTTCGCGCTTGAAGCGTCCCACGAGCTCACTGTCACTCGTCAGCTCACCCGTGAGCAGCTTAAGCGCCATCAGCTTGCCGATGCGCACGTGCTCGACCCTGTACACCACGCCCATGCCACCGCGTCCGATAGGGGCTACGATGCGGTAGCGCTCGGCGATCACCATCCCCAGCAACGGGTCAGCGATTTTCTCTGGGGACGCTTCACGCTTGGGCGCAGCGGCGTGATCGAGCGCATTTCCACACTGATTGCAAAAGCGAGACGCCGGCGAGTTCTCTGAACCACATTGCTCGCAAGTGGACACCAGGCGTTGCGTGGTCGCCGAGTTCACTTCGACCCCTCCAGCACGAACTCCGCCTCGACTTCGGGCAACGTCTGACCCTTGCGAGGTCCCGGCACGCCTCGCTTCACTTCCCCGAACACGGTGATCTGGTCGCCGCTCTTGAGCGGCGTCTCCCCGGCGTACACCACCCGCGCGAGGCAAGGGGGGGAGGAGCACTGTGAGCTGACGTCGAGCAGCAAAATATTGCGATGTTCACTCGAGCGCGCGTCTGTGATCTTGCCTGGCCAAGCTACCTTCGCTCCCGTGCTCTTCCCGAGCTGGCTCGCGACGCTCGAGTAGCTGGCTAGTTTTCCCGTGCGGAAATCTTTTGCGGCATCCTCCAGACTGTTTACGCGCTTGACGTGGATCGGGATGAAGCGAGGCGCATGCTTGGCGAGGGTGCCCTTCACTTGAATCGTGGTCTCACCGGTCGTCGAGACGTTCATCACCTGGGAAAAGCTGCCGTCTGCTTGGCGCTTGATGGCGCGACCAGCGACGCTGACTTCGACATCCGGTTGGGTCGTGCCTGCCAGCAAGAAGCGCGGCTTGTCCACAGTGATGGCGTCCAAAGGCGCTTCCACCACCAACGGCGCGATGCCGATCTGTACCTTGGTCTTGCCCGACTCGGCGGGGGAGTCCGGCGGGCTCACCCGGTAGCTGAGTTCGCGCTCCAGGCGCTCCACGCCTTTCGCTGGGCCGGTGAGTTGTTGGCTGACTGCCTCCGTCCAGCGGCCTTTGCCATCGCTGTCCAGCTTGAGCGGCTTACCTTCGACCTCGACATCGCTGCCAGGGCGCGCTTCGACCGAAAGCGCGAGCTTCGGTGGGTCCTCCTCGAGCGCGCTGATGTCGACCTTCACCCGATAGTCCACCCCAATTTTGAGCTTCACCGACTCGGGCTTGGAGCCTGGTCGTGTGAGGTCCAGCGTGAGTTCGTGGTCGCCAACGCTGAGCGGCTGGGAGAGGGACAGGTTGGCGCGTCCGGAGCTGAAGCTGGCTTCGCTGCCTTCTCCAGTCAGCTTGACCTTGGTCTGGTCCGGGCAGGCGAGGCAGCTAAGCACCAGCTCCTCTTGACCGCCTTCGGAGGTTTCGAGCCGCGCGCTCACTGGCGTGCTCGGGCGCAGGAAGAACCACAGACCGACACCGCCGAACAGGATCAGCACCGCGAGCCCGACCAGCAGCCAGGGCCACACGGGCTTTCCCCGCGGAATCGATTGGGGCGCTTCGGCCAGGCTTTGGGGCGGGGGAACGTCGGGGTAGTGTGCGGGCGCGGCAGCGGCCTGACCGGCGTGGACTGGAGCGATGCCTGGCATCGCAACCCCGAGCATCGTGCGCTTCTCCGAGGTCACCGACTGCGGCCCGACGTTGCCAGTTGGCGCGATGCCTGGCATGGCGACCCCGAGCATCGTGCGCTTCTCGCTGGGCAGCGCCTGGGAGGCGGGGGCGGCGGCTTGGGCGGCCTGTGCCGCCTGGGCGCGCTCCGCTTCAGCTCGCTCCAGGGCCGCGACTTGCGCAGGGTCCACCGGCGCGATGCCGAGCATGGTGCCCTTGACCGCATTGGCCTGAGGGGGTGCGCTGCTCATGGGAGGCATGCCGAGCATGGTGCCCTTCGCTAGCTCGGCGTTGCCCTGCGGAGATGCACTCTGTCCTGTTCCAACAGCAAGCGCACTTGGTGCGCCTGCCGCGCTTGCTGACATCGGCGGCATGCCGAGCATCGTGGCTTTGCCGAGGTTCGGATTTTGAGCCGGCTCGGGGGCTGCTTGGGGGCTGCTCTGGGTGCTGGGTGCGTGGTACTGCACCTGGGTGCGCAGCAGGTTCGGGTTTGCCTGAGGTGTGGCTGCTGGTGCTGGGTCTGGTTCTCGCGGAGGCTGCGCTTGAGTTGGAGTCTGCGCTTGAGTTGAAGTCTGCACAGCTGCCTGCGGCGGCAGCAGCTGTGTGCCCCCTAGATTCAGCTTGGCTGGTTGGGGGGGAGGAGCGGCGGACCTCTCCCCCAAATCTGGATCTCCCGACGCGGTCGGAGAAACTTGGCTGGGTGTGCCTTGTTGCTCGGCGACGGACGGCACGCCGAGGCGCGTCTGAGCGAGGTCTGACTGGGCCGGACGGCGAGTCTCTGGCGCCCCTTCGAGGGAGCCCCCACACACCACGCACTGAACCGCATAGGGCTCGTTCGTGCTCCCACAGCTGGGGCAGACCCGCATCGCCCGCACTATAGCCCTGATTGGTCTGTGTGGTGGATCTCTGCGGCTCGACTGCACACGCGAGTTTTTGAGCTGGAACTCGCAGCTTTGCCTCGATCTGCCCAGAGCTTGGCCCATTCCCGCTTGGGAGGGTATGGCAGGCGTTGGCCAGACCCGTTTCGGTACCGCTTATGTTGGCAAAACGCATCATTCCCTGCCTCGACGTGCGCGACGGACGCGTCGTCAAAGGGGTGAATTTCGTCAATATTCGCGATGCGGGAGACCCGGTGGAGTGCGCGGCGCGCTACGACGCCGACGGCGCTGACGAGATCACGTTTCTCGACATCACAGCGAGCCACGAGGCGCGGAGCGCCTTGCTCGACGTGATTCGCCGTACGGCCGACGTCGTCTACACCCCGCTCACGGTTGGTGGAGGGGTTAGCAGCGCAGCGGACGTGAAGGCGCTGCTTCACGCCGGGGCGGACAAGGTGAGCATCAACACCGCCGCCGTGCGTCGACCGGAGTTTATCGAAGAGGTGTCCGGCGCATACGGGGCCCAAGCCATCGTTGTGGCGATCGACGCGCGGCGCCGCAGCGATGGGGGCGACGGCTGGGAAGTGTTCACTCACGGTGGTCGCAAGCCAACGGGCCTCGATGCGCTCGAGTGGGCCGCCGAGATGGAGCGCCGCGGAGCGGGTGAGATCTTGCTCACAAGCATGGACCGCGACGGTACTCAAGTTGGCTACGATATCCCTCTGACCCGAGCGGTCGTCGATGCCGTGGGGATCCCAGTCATCGCGTCAGGTGGGGTGGGGGAGCTCGAGCACCTACGCGCGGGTTTTGTCGACGGAGGCGCGGATGCCGCGCTGGCCGCATCTATTTTCCACGACGGAATGCATTCGATTCGCGAGGCGAAGCAGTATCTGAGAGCGCGCGGAGTGTGCGTCAGAGAGGACCATCAATGACTGTCAATCTGGAACAGATCGTCGTCGCAGGCGAGGCGCGCAAGGCGTCGGTGGCCGGCGAAGTGGCTGGCTACCTCATCCTGCTCGCGGCGGATCAGCTGCTGAGAGCGCCCCGGGAGTTTGAGTCCGTAGACTTGGTGCTCGACGAGCGCGGATCCGTCAGCGTCGAACGCGGCATCGCGTGCGACAGTGAACTCGCTGCGGACCTCTTGAGGGAAAGCCTCGGTGAGCTGCTTGGTGTATCGCGGCCGCTGCCTCCAGCGTTGCTGCGAGCAACGCGCAAGAGTTCTGACGTGGCCGATCTGATCCGCGAGCTCGAGGCGGCGCTCATTCCGGTCAACCGCGCCGCGGCGAAGCGCGCGCTCTCGCGGCTCTACCGCGAGGTGATGCTAGCGGAGCAGACCGTGGGCACCCGACAGGTGCGAAAGCCCGCTGCAGCACGCAAGCCGGCCGCGCAGAAGCCGGCCACGCAAAAGCCACGTCGACGGGAACGTGAAGTGACGGCTGCGCCCGAACGCGCGGCGCGTCAGTTGGATAATTTGCATGCGGAAACTTCCCGCCGCCGTAGCCAGGCACGCCCGGAGCGCCACGTCGAAGAGCGCCATGTCGAGGAGCTGCCTGCGCGCCCCGAGCGCGAGCAGCATGCGCCGGAGTATCACGCCGCTCGCACCGATCCCGCACCGCCGCGTTGGGAACGGGAAGAGGTCAGTCTACCGCCACCTCCGAAGGTGCCTGAGCTGACGTATCCTGGACTTCATCAGGAGCCGGAAGAGGTCACGGCGCCGCAGCCGGTCGTTGCGCGACGCATCGCGCGCCAGATCGATGAAGACTCCGAGTGGCTGGAGGCCACCGGCGACGGACTCGTGTTCGCTGAAGGGGACGCGACGGAGCGTGTGCCAGCGGTCGCGGCGGATCCCTTCCGCGTGAGCTTTGAAGAGGAGTCCCCCGGAGCGCCGGTGGTGGAACCGGAGGAGACTCCGGAGCCGATCCCATGCGCACCGGTGGTGGTGGGTTCGAGTCGTGTGCGCGATCGCAAGAGCGACGTGAGCGAGCTCTTGAGTGGATTCCAGGTGGCGGAGACGCGCAGCGACGAGGAGCTGAGCCGAGCGCTCAAGGCCATGGTTGGTCTCGACCTCACGCCAATCGCGCCAGAGTATCGGTGAGCCGATGGCCCTCGGCGCTCAGTCCTCGGGAACCGGGCGCGGAGGAGCAAAGCTCAGCCTGCTGCTACTCGGCGCGGGGCTGCTCGCCACCTGGCTGCTCGCGCCGAATTTCTTTCGCGGGCGTGGCGGTGGGGTGTGTGGTTTGAGCTTGAAGTATGCCGCTGCGCTCACGGATGTGACGGTGCAACGCGTCGATCGGCGGGATGAGCCTCGCAGCGCTGACGTGGAAAAACCGCTGGCGGTTCCGTGCGGGGAGGACCTCGAGGTCAGCTACACCCGGGTCCTGGCTCCGCGAGCTTCAGCCTCGGCGGCGCCCGAGCCAGCCCCCCTCCGAGAGCGAACCCGGATCCCCGCCGCGCGTCTCCGTGCAGGTTCGGTCGTACAGGTCGAGTTGCGTTGACGTCTGTCAGGGGTGTGCGATTCTCAGCCGCATGCACGACCAGAACATGGCGATTCTCAAAGGCCTTTGCGCGGTCGCTTGGGCCGATGGCCGCGTAGCTGAAGAAGAGAAGGAAGTGATCGAGGCGCTGCTCGAGGCGTTCGGTGCGAGCAAGAGCGAGGCCGCGGAAATCCGCGCCTATGCCGCGACCGAGAAGAAGCTCGAAGACGTGCCGGTCACCCAGCTGAGCTACGATGATCGCCGTGCGCTGCTTCAGCATGCCGTGCTGCTCACCTACATCGACGGCGAGCAGGCGGACAGCGAGCTGAAGATGCTGGAGGCGCTGTGTGAGGTGCTGCACATCCCGAGTGCGGAAGCGTCGGGGATCATGACCGCCGCTTCCGAGCGCGCGAAGAAGCTGCTGAACCTGCTGGACTAGCCGGCTGCTGGACCCGCCGGGTGCTGGACTAGCCGCCGGGACTAGGCGCGTTGAGCCCCCACGCGGGAAACAACGCAAAGCGCGGTGAGCATTTCTGCTCGCCGCGCACTACCGTTTCCGTGGGAAAACGCCGGATCAGCCGGCGTTGAGCAGATCGCGTAGGCGATCGATTTCCTTGAGTAGGGCGATGGGGCTGAAGGGCTTCGTGTAGTACGCAGTCGCCCCAGCCTCTGACGCCTTGCCCCGGGATTCTTTGTCGTCGAGCGCGCTGATGATGACGACCGGCACGTTCTTGGTGGAGGGATTCGCCCGCAGCCGCCGACACACCTCGAAGCCGTCGTACTGACCCGGCAGCATCAGGTCCAACAGCACGATGTCCGGCGGCTCGGTGGTGGCGACGTCGATGCCTTTGGCGCCGTTTGGCACCGCCACGACTTCGTACCCCCGAGCTCGCACCAGCGCCTCGATCATCTTACGGATCGAGTCTTGGTCCTCGACCACCAAAATTCGCATGCCTCGAAAGCATAGCCGGCCCGCTTGCCGAACGGGCAAACCTTTTTCAGCGCTGACTCCCGAGACCTCGCACGAGGGCTGTGTTTTCTCCGCTGCAGCGATTTGCGCCGCAGCGGGCCATCAGCTTGGTGGTGGCAGCAGATCGAACTCGACGCTGAAGTTTGCGCTCTCCGCGATGCGTATCTCCGTACCAATCGCGCCGCTGACACATTCAGCTACAAGCAACCACAAGCCCGCAGGTCGCCCTACCGAGGTGGGATCGATGCGGCCAGCGATCAGTTGATCAAAGGCCGAGCTTGGGATCGTGGGACCGCCGTCCTCGACGCTTATCCGCGCCCCGGTCCCGCGCGCCTCCAGGGTGAGCTTGACGCTGCCTGAGCGTGGGGTGGCCGCGATCGCGTGGTCCAAGAGGGATCTCACGACGAGCTCCACGCCCGAGGGCCGCTGCTTCACGCTCAGCGCCTCTGGGGCGACCAGCTCCAGCTTGACCCCATGCCGCGACGCCCGCGCTTCCGCCGCTTGCACCGCCGCCTTGGCGAGGCTCACGAGGTCGACGGCTTCTCGATGCTCTTCCAGAGCGAGTTCGCTGACGCGACTCAGCTCTCCGATTAGCTCATACCCCGCGGAAACGTAGAGTCCGAGGTTGCGCTCTGCTTCACGATGCTTGGCATCGCTCTCCTGCAGCCCCTCACGGATCCCTCCGAGGACTTCTCGCAACGGGCGGACCAGCGCAGTCGATAGCGCGACCAGGAAGCCGAGCTGCTCATTGGCTGGCGCTTGTGTGGGGCTGATCTTGGGCAAATCGCCCGCCGCGAATACCGCCGCCAGCTCGCGCGCGTACGCTTCGCCGAGTTGCTGTGCCTGCTCGAGCTCCTTGCGCAGCTCGGTCATTTCCTCCGCGCTGGCGTCTGCTGGCAGGATCAACCACTGCATGCCTCCCTCGAGCTCCAGCCGTCCGCCGTGGCGCAGCGCCATGCGGCTGAGCCAGCGGTACTCGGTTCCGACCGTGGCTGCCGTGTCTGGGCCGAGCTCCACGCCGACGTGGATCCAGCTTCCGCTGCGGCGGATGGAGAGGTCAGGCGTGCCACCGGCGCTCGCGGTGTGTCCTTGGGTCACCAGCACCTGCAGCATGCGGCGCAGGCCTGCTTCGTCGCCGAACACCTCGGTGCCAGCACCTGGGCTCATGGCGATACGCGCTTCGGGGGACACCTCGCACAACAGCGCCGCGAGATCGATGCGACCTCGCCGACTCGGCGCTTGCTGCAGATCACTCAGCAGGGTGATGGCGTCATCGAGCGCGTCGAGGGTGGACTCGACGTTGTCGCCTTCCTTGATCGTGATGTTCAGCGGCGGCGGCGGTTGGCTCAGCGCCGAAACGCCTTCGCGTAGCGCCTTCGCGGCGCCGCGCGCCTCCTGCGCCAGAAGCCAGCTGAGCTCTTGCCGTGTCAGTCGGTCGTTTCCCACGTCTTGGCGATGATGCCACGCTTTTTGGGGGGCGGGGGGAGGAACCAAAAGTGGGCAGCGTTGGGCTGGAAGCCGCGAGGTGGAGCGACGTTGTGCTTAAGTACTTCGCTAAGCCTGGTTGCTCGCGTCTCACGCCGCTAGAAGCCAAGGGGTGGGGCGCGGCATAAGGTTCAACGACGTGAAGCGCTGGTTAGCCATTGCAATATTGGTCGGGCTGCTGCCGACCGCCGGCTGCGGCGACGACTCCGTGGCGAGCCCGTTCACGCGAGACGCGGGGGGTGACGCTGCCGACGCTGGAGATGCCGGGGACGCAGAAGTTGCCGAGGATCCGGACCTCGGCGGTCCATGTGTGGATGATGGCCAGTGCGACGACGCCGTGCCCTGCACCTTCGACCGCTGCGATGCGTCCCTTGGCCGCTGTCGCAACACGGCGGACGACTCCCAGTGTCAGGACGGCGTGTACTGCGACGGGCTCGAGGTGTGCGACCGCCAGCTCGGCTGCGTCGAGGGCGAACCGGTCAGTTGCTCTGACAAAGATACCTGCACCATTGACGCTTGCGATGAGGTCAGCCTGACTTGCTCCCACGTTGCGCGCGACGCCGACTCGGATGGCGATCCGGATCAAAACTGCGGTGGCAAGGACTGCAACGATACGGACCCGAGCGTGGCGGGCACGCTCCCGGAGATCTGCGGCAACGAACTAGACGACAACTGCAACGGCCAGGTCGACGAGGCCGCGTGCGAGCAGGTGAAGAACGACGACTGCGGGGACGCTCAGGACATGCTGATGTCCGGTACCTATGCCTTCAGCACCGCTGGCGCCGCGCGGGACCATTCGGCGACGTGCAGCCGTGTGGACACGGTGGACGTCGTGGGCGCGATCGTCGTACCCGGCAGCGAGCCGCTGGATGTCGATGTGATCGGGCGCAGTCAGAGCCCGTTGGAGCTGGCGCTCGCGGGCCAATGTGGTGACGCCAGCACGGAGCTCGGCTGCGATGCGTCGGTGCCAACCCAGACGGGTGAGAGCGTCAGCCGGCTGTGGCTCCGCTCCCTGGCTCCAGGGGCCTATCCACTCTACGTCTTCGCGCCCAGCGCGGCGACCCAAGAGGTGAGCCTCAACTTCCGGCCCGCGTCCAGCGCGCCCACCAACGAGACCTGCGGGAGCGCGCAGGACGTGGCGCTCGGCGCACACGTGGTCGCGCAAGTGGTTGGTGTGACTCAAGACCTCGAGTCGCGCTGCAGCGTCGCCGTGGGTGAGCTGGTCTATCACTTCAGCTTGAGCCAGACGCGGGACGTTCGCGTGTTTGCGACTAGCGTCGACGGCGTCGGTCAGCCGTCGCTATCCCTGCGGGACGCTGGCTGTATCGGGTTTGGTGCGGAGTTGACTTGTCAAACGTCGCCCGCGGTTTCCTTGTTTGCGCGAGCGTTGCCTGCTGGAGACTATTTCCTTGCGGTAGCGGCTACCGCGCCAACCGAGGTCGACTTCGTGATCGAGGACGCGCCGCCGAGCGCCGCTCCGCCCGATGAGGACTGCAGCTCACCGCAGAGTTTGACGCCAGGGGTCGGTCAGCCGCTCGACTTCACGGACCACGTCGACGACGTCAGCCTCAGCTGCCTCACGGGAGCGGTCGACGCGGTGTATGCCCTTGAGCTGGCCGAGCAGAGCGACGTGTTGCTGGTACAGCGCCTGTCTGCTGGGGACACCGGCGCAGTCGGCTTGACCGAAGACGCCGCCGGAAGCTGTGGAGCGGAGCTCGCTTGCCAGCGCGCGGATACCTCGCCCCTGCGGCTGCGCAAGCACGCGCTCGCCGCCGGTACGCTGGATGTCGTCGCCGAGAGCGCCACGGCGTCGCCTGCGGAGATCACCGCGTTCGTGAGGCCCGCCAGCCCGACGACGCTCGTCTCCTTCGCGGACACCTGCGCTCAGGCGATTCAGATCCCTGCGGAAGGAGGCTTCTTTCAGGGCAACACCGCGAACGCGACCGCCGACTACGACGCGGGCTGCGACTACGGTGTGCAGCCTCCCGGGGGCGGCGCAGATCAGATGCTCAAGCTGAGCCTCAGCGCGCCGAAGCGTGTGATCTTCGACATGCAGGGCAGCAGCTACGCGACGCTGCTCAATGTGCGCAAAGGGCCGGCGTGTCCCGGCTCGGAGCTGCCTCAAGCGTGTTCCGTGGGGTACTCCGAAGGGCGTTCGTATCTCGACCTCCAGCTTGATGCGGGCGACTATTTCGTCCAAGTCGATGGCTATAACCGCGCGTCGGGTCCCTGGTTCCTCGACGTGTTCGTTAGCGATCCATGAGCGGGCTCACGCGTCGGCGCTGGCTCGGCGCCGCGGCGACGTTGGTCTCTGCCGGCTGGTCTGAGGCGGCGCATGCCGCGCGGCGGCTGACGCAGGCTGAACGCAATCAGCTCGTGAGCGGTGGACAGGTGCGACGCCGGGTCGCGTTTCAGCGGCGCTCTGGCGGCCAGACTGGGGACTACGTTGGCGGGCTCTCCTACCAGCGGGTCGCGAGTCCCCCGGGACGGGTTGTCGAGCGCCTTCAGCACGTGGCGGCCATCCGCGCCGTGCTGCCGCGGGTGATCTCCGCGCGGCGCTTGCCAGCCCCGGCGGAGCAGCACCGCTTCGAGCTCGTGCAGGGGACCAGCGTCTACTCCGCCCGCTACAGCGTGATCGCTCTCCGGCCAGAGCCGGGCGCCACCGAGCTGCGTTTCTGGCTCGATCCGCGCGAGGAGCACGAGATCGACGACGTCTGGGGCTTCTTCCGCGCCCAGCCGTTTCAAGGCGGCAGCATGATTTCGGTGGGCGTGGCGCTCAATCTCGGTGACGGCATCATCCGCTGGCTGTTCGAGGAGCGCATCGTCGACATCATGCTGGACATGCCGCGACGCATTCGGGACTACGTCGACGCCTAGACGTCAGTTGGGGTGTGCCGCTGCGGGCGCTTCAGCTGACGAGAGCTTTACCTGTGGCCGGAGTCGGGGCTATTGCTTTGGGCCCCATGTTCGGCCGTCCCGGAGTGATCATGCTCAACACGTATCGCGAAGCGGTGCGCGCGCGCGTGTTGCACGGGTTGTTCGCGCTGGCGATTGCCACCGGGGGCTACTCGATCATCGTGGGCGAGTTCGCGTCGCGCTCGAAGATGCGGGTGGTCAGCGATCTTGGCGCAGCAACGATTTCGATTTACGGCATCGTCGTGGCCGTCGTGCTCGGAGCCAGCTCGCTCTATCGCGAGCTCGAGCTGAAGACGATTTTCCCTATCCTGACCCGCCCCATCCACCGCTGGGAGTACCTCTTCGGTAAGTACATCGGGACCTTGCTCACGGTCTTCGTGTTCGTCGCGGCGAACGCTGGCGGGCTGTTGATTGCCGTGGGGAATATGTCGGGGCGCCCGCTCTGGCAAGCGGTGCTGCTTGGCCCAGGGCTCGTCCTGGGGCTTGGCGTGTACGCCTGGCGTGCGCCGCGGCACCGCACGTATGTCCCGATCTTGGGTGCGTTGCTGCTCTTGCTCGGCGGCTTCTGGCTGAGCGGCGGCGCGCCTGACGAGCGCAACGTGATCGCCGGTGGCGCACTGTTGACGCTACTCGAGGTCATGATCGTGGCCGCCGTTGCGACCTTGTTTGCCGCGTTCTCGTCGCCCTTCTTGACGGCGGTGTTCACCTTCAGCGTGTTCGTCGTGGGACGCAGCGCGGACACCCTCGCGAGCATGCCGGAGCGGGTCTTTGGCCCGACCATCAAGCGCGTCGCGGAGGTGCTCTCTTGGGTGTTCCCGAACCTGATGGTCTACGTACCGCCACGCCCACTGCTCACGGGTGAGGCGGGCGAACCCATTCTTGGCTACCTGGCGTCGGCAGGCCTGCAGTCGCTGCTCTGGAGCCTGGGTTTGTTGGCCGCCGCGAGCTTGATCTTCCGTCGTCGTGACTTCTTGTGATGTATTCCATGCTCGGGTTCGGGGGGGAGGTGCGCCGTGCCCCAACTAGCAAGCAAGCACGCGGTTCCGTGAGGATGCGCATCGGTAGCGCAGCCCCAGGGAGGTGTCCTTGAAGGCGTTCTTGCGCACGGCAGCCATGTTGCTCTTGCTCGCCGTGCTGGCGCTCGGCTTGTTGACCTGGCGTGCGGTGAGCGACGGGGAGGCAGCCATGGCAGCGAGTGACGTTGCCTTCAACCAGGGGGACTTGCGCACCGCGCTGGTGCACGCTCGGCGTAGCGCGACATCCTACGCCCCCGGCGCGCCCCACGTATCTCGCGCGTACGCGCGCCTGCAGGCGATAGCGATTGGCGCGGAGTCCCGAGGTGACCTGGAGATCGCACAGGAGGCCTGGCGTGCAGTGCGCTCGGCGGCGCTCGAGACGCGCGGCATGACCCAGCCGCACGCCACCGAGCTCGAGCGCGCAAACCGCGCCCTCGCCAGGCTCGCGAGCCGCGGGAGCGAAGACCCCGAGCAGAAGAAGCAGGCGCTGGCGGAGCTCGATGCGAGCCAGGGGCCGCGGGCGCGCTGGATCTTGGTGCTGGGCCTTGGCTTCGTCCTGAGCACGCTGGGTCTGGCCTGGATCGCGGTTCGAGGTGTGGACGCCCAGGGCGCAGTCGTGCGCCGCCAACTGGGGATTGGCGCGGGTTTGGCCTTAGTCGGCGCGGTGTGCTGGACTATTGCCGTGTGGCTAGCCTGACCTTAGAGCGCGCGAGCGCGGCGTTCCTTGAGCACCTGGAGCACGAGCGCCACGTGTCTCCAAACACACGTGCTGCCTACGCCCGGGATCTGGAGCAGCTATCCGCGTTCCTGCTGGAGCGCCGCGGTCGTGAGGTAGAGCTCGCTGAAGTCGACAAGCACTCCCTGCGCCTGTGGCTCGGTGAGCGTTCGCGCACGGTGGGGGCGAGTACCCTCGCGCGTCAGCTGAGCGCCGTGCGCACCGCGTTCGACTTCTTCGAGCGCCGCGGGCTGTGTTCAAGAAATCCTGCACGCCTGCTTGCGCTACCGAAGCTCCGGCGCGGCTTGCCGAAGTTCCTGGGAGTGGATCCCGCCCAGGAGCTGATGACGACCCCCGCGACCACCGACAAGCAGCCCAAGGACGTCGCGCGGGATACGTTGATCCTGGAGCTTTTGTACGGCTCCGGGTTGCGCGTCTCCGAGCTGGTTGGACTCGACTTGAGGGACGTGGTGCTCGATGGTCGCGGTCCGGGCGATGACACACTGAGGGTCTCCGGCAAGGGGAACAAGCAACGTATAGTTCCGCTAGGAAACAAGGCGCGGCTTGCGTTGGATCACTACCTCGAGCTACGCCGCGACTACCTGCAAGAAAGCGCCAAGGCAGCACCCGGCGCGCTGCTCTTGAATCGCTTCGGTCAGCGACTCAGCGTGCGGAGCGTGCAAAACATCGTGAAGCGCTACGGCGCCCTGGCGACCGGGCGCGCAGATCTACATCCCCATGCGTTGCGCCATACCTGTGCAACGCACATGCTCGAAGGCGGGGCTGATCTGCGTGCTATTCAGGAGTTCTTGGGGCACAGCAGCCTGTCAACGACTCAACGTTACACGCATGTTTCCATGGAGAAACTGATCGGGGTCTACGACAGCGCGCACCCGCTGAGCAAGAAGCGCTGACGTCGCTACAAGCTTGGCTAGAGGTGCTCGATGCCGCGCCTCTCCCCCGAAAAAAGCAACGTGCTGTGGGAGGTCAAGGCGACAGCATGCTCATGCCGAAGCCGAGGATCAGCGCGACGACCCAGAACAGGATCGAGAGTGCGCTGAGCACGACACCGATGATGGCCAGCGTGCGATCCCCCGAGCGTGCGTCTTTGTTGTTGAGCACCGCGACGCCTGTGCCGATGGACGCGAGGCCAAAAACCAGGCCGAAGACACCGCAACAGAAGTTGAGGATCACGGCCAGGATGCCGAGGATCAAACTCACGATGGCGAGGCTGCTGCCGCTGCCCGCGGCCCCTTCGACGCGCGCTTGTTGGTCTTGATAGACGTCGGTCGACACGCCCGGCGGCAGATTCAGACCAAAGCCACCGATCGGCTCGTTGGGCCGCTGCTCGGGCGGGTCGCCGTGTTGGGCAGGCGGGCCGGGAGGCTTGAATCCGCCGGGATTCTCGGGAGATTGGCTCATGGACCGGTGAGTTGCAGGGGCTCTTCTAGCCTCCGCCGAGCGTAACCCGGGAATGCCCGGCGTGGCTGACTTGCTGCGCGCAAAGTCGGCCCGGCGAGGCCGAGGGCTGGCCAAGAGGCACAAACGACGCCGTGACGCCGTCACTCAGTTGTCCCCAACGCTCAGGGCAAGTATGCGGCTGTTCAAGTATGAGCTGGTTTAAGCGAGTCAGCCTGACCCTGCTTGCGGCCGCGGTCGCGGGAGCGTTCGCAGCGTTTGCCGACGCGCGCTACGCCCAGGTCGGGGAGCAGCTGCCGCCACTCTCGAGCGCGTGGCTCGTCCACTGGGGGCTGATCGCGCCCCTCGCTCTGGGCGTTGGGCTGGCGACGGCCGTGGGTGTCGCGTGGCTCCATCCCGCGGAGCTGCCGAGTCCAATCACCTGGGTCAAGTCCCGCCTCGTCGGTGACGAAGGCTCTGGCAAGCTCGGCTGGACGATCGGTCTCGGCGCCGTCGGGGCATTCGTCTGGAGCGTGATCAGCTCGCGCATCGCTCTCAGGGGTCTCGTCTCAGGGCTCGAACCGCGGGCAAGCGGCGCCGCGGTCGCCCTGGGATGTCTGGCCCTGGTTTGGCTCATCGGAGTGTTGGTGGTCGCTGGCGGAGAGCGCTTGGGGCGGCTCGAAGCGACCGAAGGCAAGGGCTGGCTGCCGGCGATGCTCGGCCTGGGGATCGCGATCGGCGGATTTGCTTACGCCATCTCGAGCGGCAACACCGGCGGCACCGGTGGCTTGCTCGGCGTCTTCGGCGTGTTCAAGCGCGAAGAGCTCGACCTGCGAGGGCCCGGACTGCTGCTGCTGGTTGGTGCCCTAGCATATCTCTTGCCGCACTTCTTCAAGCGTATCCCCGCGGCAGCGGCCCTGGCGGTCGCGCTGCTCACCCTCGGGTTGACCTGGCGTGCCTCCGGAGCAGCGCTCGAACCGCGCCCGCTCAAGCTATCCATCGAGCGCAATGCGCCTCTCGGCAAGTTGATGCTCGCGCGCCTGCGCAAGCTCAGCGACGCGGACAAGGATGGCGTCAGCGCACGTTTCGGTGCTGGAGACTGCGACGATCACGACCCCGCGATTTTTCCTGGAGCAGACGATGTGCCGGGAAACGGCATCGACGAAGACTGCTCTGGGAAGGACGCGGTCGAGGTGGTGCTCGACGAGCCCAAGGTCGAAGCACCCAAGGACGCCAAGGCTTTCATCGCCTCCAAGCTACCCCAGAAGCCAAACGTGGTGCTGATCACGATCGACACGTTGCGTTGGGACCTCGGCTACATGGGTAACCCGCGCAAGCTGTCGACCAATCTGGACAAGCTCGCCGCGCGCTCCGCGGTGTTCGAGAACGCCTACAGCATGGCGAGCTACACCGGCAAGAGCGTGGGGCCGCTCTTGATCGGGAAGTACCCGAGCGAGACTCACCGCGGCTGGTCCCATTTCAACCGCTTCACGAAGGAAGACACCTTCGTCGCTGAGCGCGCGAGCAAGGTCGGGATCCGCACCATCAACGTGCAAGGCCACTGGTACTTCAAGGCCGACACCGGCGTTGGTCGTGGGTTCGAGGTCGAAGACACGAGCGCTGCACCCAAGGTGCTGCAGATGGAGGGCGATCGCACCGTCAACAGCGACAAGCTGAGTGACGCTGCCATCGCTCAGCTGAAGGACCCTGGCAACACCAAGGGGCAGTTCTTCATGTGGGTCCACTACGTGGATCCGCATGCTGAGTACGTGAAGCACGACGAGTTCGACTTCGGCAAGACCAGCCGCGACCTGTACGACGGCGAGGTGGCCTTCGTGGATCAGCAAGTCGGGAGGCTGCTGGACTTCATCAAAGGCTCGGACCTCGACAAGAACACCGTGATCCTGATCACGGCGGACCACGGGGAAGCGTTTGGAGAACACGGCTTGATTCGCCACGGCTTCGAGATCTGGGAGGAGCTCGTGAGGGTGCCCCTGATCGTCCACGTGCCTGGCGCCGATGCCGTACGGATCAAGCAAGCGCGCAGCGGCATCGACATCGTTCCGACCATCATGCAGGTGCTGGGGCTGCCTGCGCCGAGCGGCGAGGGGGACGATTTCATCTCCGGGCAGAGCCTGTTGCCTGATGTGATTCAGCCTCCAGGGTACAAGCCGCAGAGCCGGATCGTGTTCATCGACATGCCGGCGGGGCCGAACAACGCCGAGCGACAGGCGCTGATTGAAGACGACTTGAAGCTGATTGTGAGCGGTGGACGGCCCCTCGGCCTCTACAACCTCAGGGAGGATCCAGCGGAGAAGAAGGACCTGCTGGATGACGCCGAGCTCAAGGAGAAGGAGCTCGGGCGCTTCAAGGCTTTCCG
>JBFXBK010000147.1:0-20007 GCA_050183255.1 Polyangiaceae bacterium
ATCCTCAGGATTTCGCAGGGTGATCATCGATGTCTGCTGCTCGGACGCGCCTCTCATCCCCCGGTTAGATCAGATCACCCGCCCGCTGTCGATCCCCGCGGTAAGGGATTTTTCAGCAACCTGCTAGATCAGAAAGCGTGTACGCCACGATGTTCGCGTTCATCGTCGGTTTCCACGCCCATCGATCCGGCGGCCGGCAATGTAGCTTCGTGTTCACCACAACCGCTTCGCGCGCCCGCCAGCAGCTCTCCCCAAACAGCGGAAAGCACCTGACGATCGACATTCTGGATACCTGGCAAAAGCACAGTGCCCACTCAACCAGCGTTTCCTGCGAACTCCTGCGTGTTGAACTGATTCGACTTGCTAAACACTACGGACCAGAGCAGGAGACAAAGCAAGCAGCCCAATTACATAAAGCCCTCGAATACCTTGAGGCAGAGTCTCTTTGGGACGAGTTCCTCTCGGCGGTGACTTGGAACTTCGAGCAGTCCGACGAGCTACAACTGCGCGAAGAAATCATTCACAGGCTGGAAGTTGACGAGCGTACGACTGCCCTCGCTGCGCCTATTCTATTCGACCGCCTACTCGTCGAAGTCTTGACTGCGTCGGCTCGTAGATCGCTGCAAGAGCGAACGCTGACCCGGGACAGATTTCTCGAAATAGCGAGCACCACACGAGAGGAACTCTCTCATTGGGCAGCGCGGTCTGCAACCAACCTCAGCTTGTTCTGGCATCGAGAGGTCAATACGAAGCTGACAGAGCTTGATCAAAGTGTCGCAGAACTCCGTGACCAGTTCGATCGACTGCAAACTCCGGTCCGCGTACCCCACGAAGTACCACCCCCGCCACCTGACTTCATACCAGACCAGCACTTCGAGGATCTCAGTGCGGCGGTGGAAGCAGGAGCGCGTACGTGTACTCTCTCCGGTATGCCCGGCGTTGGAAAGACTACCCTGTCTTGCGCAATCGCTAGTCGCTTCTCCGCTCGCTTCCCCGACGGTCAGATCTTCGTCTCCATAGCTGGGAGTACCCCAAGCCCTGCCACGCGGCTTCAAGTCGCCTGGCACCTATGCACCGCACTCGGTATTGCCACTGTCGCGACTTGGCCTGAATCTCAGTTCCTGAACCAGGCGAGGTCCGCACTGCATGGTCGGAGGATTCTGTTGGTGTTCGACGACACATCCGATACCAGCCAGATCGAGCCCTTTCTCGGGCAATCCGAAAACCTCTCGATCATCACCAGTCGAAACCGACTCTACATCGCTAACGCGAAGGCCACGGCTTTGGCGGGTTGGGACGCCGCAACGGCCGAGGCCTATCTCGAAGAGTTCGCGCCGCAGACGATCGCTCAGCACGTCTCGCGGGTCTTTGGTGGACTCCCCCTAGCGCTGAAGTTGGCCAAGACCACTCTCGCGCAGCGTCGCGATCTCCCACCGGCCAAGTATCTGGAGATCATCCAAAGCCGGCCGCTCCCCGCGCTTGCATCTTGGTCGGGTGACCCTTCGCTGGGCAATTGTTTCGATGTCATCTTCAACAGCCTCGACGCGACCCGGCTTCATCTGCTCGCATTGGCCTCCGCTTTCGTCGGTCCAGTGAGCATCGATGAATTACAGTGGTTCGACATTCTCTGCTTCCGCTCGGAAAACCCCAAGCCTATAGACCTGCCCCTTTCCGACCTAGTGAAAGGCAATCTCCTTTCTTACGACGAAAAGGCAGCCAGTTACCGGGTTCACGCAGTCATCCGAGAAGCGATACAGGACTCGCTGCGCCCCGATCAGCTTCGAGAGCTGGAGCAAAGTCACTTTATCTTCATAGACGATGCCTTGCTGCGACTCGTAACGAATGGCCGGGGGGATCCGCTCACCTCGATTGTTCGATTGTACCCCGAGTACGCCGCTGCAATCGGGCGGCTCAGTTCTAATGCATCTGACGAGGGCGCACGGTGGGGCCTCTACACCCTAGCGCTCCATGAGACAACGATGTGGGCGTTACCTGCCGCCCTAAGGGTGGAGATCTTGACTTCGGCTCTAGAAGTCGCCCGCTCGTATGGTGACCTGGAAGCGCAAGGAGACCTCCTCGCCAACTTAAGTGTCGCTCACTACCCTGCGGGTAGCGGTCGCCTGGGTGTCCGCGCCCGGGTTAAACAATACCGTATTGAAGTATTACGAGGCGATTGGCGGAAGCAAGTCGGTGCGCTCGCCGAGATTGGGATGCAGCTAGGGGATCTGGGGCACGTCTGCTTATCCGAAAAGTATCTCCAACGCGCGCTTCTCTTGGCTCGTGCAGACGGCGACGTCGATACGGAAATGCGGGTGCTGAATAATCTCGGTCGCCTGGCCACTCCCACACAGCCCACGCTCGCTCTTGAATACCATCGACAAGCGCTCCAGGTGGCCGAGGCCGTCTGCGATCTACGATCGCAGTCCAAAGCGCTGATGGGTATAGCAGACTGCGCGTTGACCTTGCGACAGGACTCATCAGCCGCGTCCGCGAGCACAGAGGCCCTCAAGCGGGCACTCGCCTCTCGGCTCCCGTTCTTAATCAGGGACATCGCGCTAGCCTGTTCAGGTGTCCGCTCGGTACTTGGGGACATCGACGGGGCGCTGCGAGCAGTACAACTCGCCGAGACGCACGACCTCTCGAATAGCCTGGAGGACCGTTCGGCTAGCTCGGTGGACCGAACTTGAGTTTGCAACTCTGGCGATCACGGGGATTCGCCGAGTCCCCGGAACGCCCCCCGGCCCCCTTCGCCCGCCAAGAAAACCGCGCAACCCCCGCGCCACGCTCAACCGCAGGATCCACCGGAACTCCCAGCCCTCACACCACCAAACCTCCCCCACCTCGCGTGTCACGCGGCTTGCGCGTGGATCTCTCGTCGGGCTCGGCGCCCGGCGGGAGGCCCCATGTCCGTTTCCGCACGCAATCAACTCGCTCGCCACAATCTCTTGCTCCAGCGCGCAGCTCAGCACCGCGCCAACCCCACTCCGGCGGAGCGCCAGCTGTGGTCGCTTCTCAGGGCCAGACGATGCGGCGCCTGGTTCCGCCGCCAGCACGTCCTTGACGAGTTCATCGTCGACTTCGTCGCCCTCACTCCGCGCTTGATCGTGGAGGTTGATGGCTCAGCTCATCGCACTCGCGCCACGGCGGACGCCCGGCGGGACCGCTGGCTCGCTCGCCAGGGCTACCGCGTCCTGCGCGTCTCCAACGCGGAGGTGCTCTCCTGCCCTCAGCACGTCGCCGCTCGGGTCCGTCAGGCTCAGGCTCCCTGAGCCCGCGCAACGCGCGGAGCGAGCGCTCAGGCGGCTCAACAACTGATCCGATGCCTGGCGACTCTCGTCTCCCCCTGACGCGCGGAGGCGCAGCCGAGCACGGATTTGGGGGAGACCGCAGGCGCGCAGCGCGGAAGCGCGAGCACCTGCGAGTGGGGGCAACCCAACCCCCAACCCAAATATGAAAACGCCCATCAAGCCGAAGCCTGATGGGCGCCTTCACTAAGCTAGGTCAGCTCACTCGGTGGCTTCCGAGTCGCTTTCCGTCGCTTCTTCCGCAGGTGCCTCAGCCGCCGCTTCTTCGCTGCCGGTCATCGCCGCCAGCTTGTCTCCAAGCTTCGCCTTGAGCAGGTCACCCAGGGTCGCGCTCTTCGTGCTCGCTGCCTCGCGCTTCAGCGCAGTGTACTGCTCTGCTTGCGGGGTCGCGCCCACGTTGCGCATGGTCATGGTGATGCGGCGATCCATCGAGTCGATGTTGCTGACCTCCGCCTTGACCTTGTCGCCGGGCTTGAGCTGGACATCTTGCGGGATGTCGTTGCCCATCACGATGGCTTCGATGCCCTCTTCGATGCGCACGAACGCGCCGAAGTCGGTGACGCTCAGCACGGTGACCTCGTCGATCACGGCGCCGGGCTTGTACTTGTCCAGCAGGTTGCCCCACGGATCGTCCCACAACTGCTTCACGCCCAGGCTGACCTTCTTCTCGTCATGGTTGATCGAGAGGATGATCGCCTCGACATCGTCGCCCTTGTTGTAGAGCTCGCCGGGGTTGTTGACCTTCACGGTCCAGCTGAGGTCGGTCTTGTGAACCATGCCGTCCACGCCTTCCTCGATGCCCACGAACACACCGTAATCGGTGATCGAGCGCACCTTGCCGCCGATCTTGTCGCCAGGGGCGTACTTGTCGGTGAACAACGTCCAGGGATCGGGCTCCAGCTGCTTGAGGCCAAGGCTGATGCGCTTGCTCTTCGCATCGACCTCGAGCACCTGACACTCCACCTCTTGTCCGACCTCGAGCAGCTTCGACGGATGCTTGACCTTCTTGGTCCAGCTCATCTCGCTGACGTGGATCAGACCCTCGACGCCGGGCTCCAGCTCCACGAACGCGCCGTAGTCGGTGATGCTCATCACCTTGCCGTTCACGCGCTTGCCGAGCATGTACACTTCCTGAGCGTGGTTCCACGGGTCCTCTTGGGTCTGCTTGAGGCCCAGGCTGACGCGCTCCGTCTCGGGGTTGTACTTGAGGACCTTGACCGTGACCTCGTCGCCCACCGCGAAGACTTCGCTCGGGTGATTGACGCGGCCCCAGGACATGTCGGTGATGTGAAGCAGGCCATCGATACCGCCGAGGTCGACGAAGGCGCCGTACTCGGTGAGGTTCTTGATGGTGCCGGTGAGGACCTGACCCTCTTCCAGCGTCTGCAGCGTCTTCTCCTTCATCGCGTCGCGCTCCTTCTCGAGCAGCACGCGACGGGACAGGACGATGTTTCCGCGCTTCTTGTTGAACTTGATGACCTTGAACTCGTAGGTCTGGCCGATCAGCTTGTCCAAGTTGCGGATCGGACGCAGGTCAACCTGCGAGCCAGGTAGGAAGGCTTTGACGCCACCCTTGATGGTGACGGAGAGGCCACCTTTCACGCGTTGGCTGATGGTGCCCTCGATGATCTCGTCGCGCTCGCAAGCGCTGGAGATCTCGTCCCACACCTTCATCTTGTCAGCCTTCTCCTTGGACAAGGAGATCAGGCCGTCGTCGCTCTCGCGGCTCTCGATGAAGACGTCGACGGTGTCGCCGACTTTGACGTGGAACTCACCTTTTTCGTCGAGGAACTCATCCTTGGAGATGAGGCCCTCGCTCTTGCCGCCGATATCGACCACGACGGAGTCGCGGGCGAGTTGGATGACCACACCGCTGACGATTTCTCCTTCGCCACCGGTTTCCTTCTTTTGAGTGTCGGCAGATGCGCTCGCCTCGAACATGGCAGCGAAGCTGTCCATTGGATTCGAGGAGGTTGTGGTCGTGGTTGTGGTTTCAGACATGTTGTTTAGTTAGATTCCTTCCAAGGGTCTCCGCTCGGAGCAGGTTGCGTGCATCAGGACCGATTGCGTTCGCGCATGCGGACGCTGGCCTAAGGCGTGTGCTCGAGCCAAAGGGAGCCAGAGCACGCACCTTTCCCGATCGGGGAGCGGTGAACTAGCGCGCGCACCCGTTCGAGTCAACGATTCCCGAGCCCGCAACTCGAGAAACCAGCACGATTTTAAGCCGATCCGCCTCCGGGGCAGTGCACCTCGCGGGGCTCGGATCGGCAGCGTAGTGCGCCCTCGAGCTCGTTCGCCAAACCGCCCCTGCAGCAGAACCCCAACTATTTCATTAAGTTGCAAGCCTTGGGGGTGAGGAACAGCGCAGCGCAGCCCGTGCGGCGCCACACGGCTCGGCCTCAGGCGTTCGGCGGCGCGAGTCCTTCGACCATCACCTCGAAGCGGTTGGTCGTCGACGCCTCGCGGAGCTTGCGCGCCGGTAGGAACTCGGGGTCATCCTCCCAGGCTCGCGCCGCCGCCACGCTGGGGAACTCCATCACGATCGTGCGCTCCCGCTGGTCGGCGATCCACTGAGAGCCTTGCCCCACGGAAAGAATTTTCCCGCCGTGCTTCCCCAGCGTCGCCAGGATGAGGCGCATGCTGCCTGGGTTATACTTGGCGAACCCTTCGGGGTCTTTCACGTCGTAGCAAACGATGAAATAGGCAGGCATCGGCGGATCTCCTGAGTGCGACTGGGTCGACGAACCTAGCACCTGCTTCAATAGCGGATATCCGTCGAGAAATGGCCCGCGATTTCAGTGGATTCAGGCTCTTCCCAAAGTAGCCGTATCGCACCGGCTCGAGACCTGAGACGCTTGGTTCCACGGGAGGCGGGCATGAAGGCACAGCTAGTTGGCGTGGGGCTCTTGATCGCGTTGTTCAGCATCGGCTGCGGCGACGACGACGACGGCAAGAAGAAGAGCGGCGATGGCGGCGGCGGCAGCAGCGGTTCGTCCGGCTGGACCGCCGCGGTCGGCGCGGAGGGTACGCTGCTCCAGACCTACGATGACGAGCACTGGAACAAGCGTCGGCTCGTCGACTTCGATCTCTTCGGCGTGAGCTGCGTGAGCAACAGCACCGGCTGGGCCGTCGGCGACGGGGGGAGCATCCTGACCACACGCGACAGTGGCGTCACCTGGACCCCGCAGTCGAGTGGCGTCACGACGGCGCTCCGCAGCGTCCGCTTCGCCCGGGGCTACAACGCCACGGTCCGCGATCCCTCGAAGTTCATTGGCCTCACCGCAGGCGACTCGGGGGTGCTCCTGGCCTCGCAAGACGGCGGCGACGCGTGGAGCCCTGCCGTGCTCGATCCTCCGGGAACCACGTTGAGCGTCGATCTGAACGCGGTCGCGACGACGGCTGGCGCGCAGCTCTTGCTCGCCGTGGGCGACGCGGGGACGGTCGTGCGCTCCGAAGACGCCGGCCAGACCTTCAGCGTGAGCCAGATCGCAGGAGCCGCGGATCTGGTCGGAGTCAGCGCCGACGAGTACGGCTTCCGCACCCTGGTCGCTGACAGTCAGGGGCGCATCTTCGAGAGCGAAGACCTCGGAAAGGCTTGGTCCCTGGCGTTCTCCGCGGAAACACCCTTGAGCAGCATCTTCGTCAGCGGCGACGCCTCGCGCGCCGTGGCGGCAGGCCCCGGCGGCGCGCTCTTCACCCGCGCGCCCAACGCCAGCTGGGCGCGCCATTCCGTGGGGAACAACGACTGGTTCGCGACGCTGATCTCCCACGACCGCGAGCGCGTGTACGTCGCCGGCGGCGGCGGGACGGTGCTGCTCTCGAAAGACCACGGCGCCTCCTGGGCGAGCATCGGGCAGTCCGGCGCCAGCCTGTTCGGCCTCGAAGACGTCGCCGAGTACTGACCGACGGCGCTCCTCTCCCCCAAACCCGGAACCCGAGGCCGTTGCCTGAGAAGCGAGGGATTTTGGGGGTGAGGGGTTGCAATGATGAACGTTCTCGTTAATCATTGCCTCCATGAGCAATCAAAATCAGGCGACCAAGCCTTGCCCGAAGCCCTGGCCACGCATCTCTTCGTCGCTGTTCTATGCGGACGCGGCGAAGGCCATCGACTGGCTGTGCGAGGCGTTCGGCTTCGAGGTGGTCATGAAGGTCGAGGGCGAAGGCGGGCGCATCGAGCACTCCGAGCTGATGTTCGGCGAAGGGCTCATCATGGTGAGCAGCACTCGTGAGGGTGGAGATGTCCCGATCCGTGGGGTAACGCCCAAGGCGCTCGACGGCAAGAACACTCAGCTGCTCTGTGTCTGCGTCGACGACGCGGATGCCCATGCCGCGCATGCGAAGCAGGCGGGCGCGAGGATCCTCAGTGAACCCGCGACGACGGACTACGGCGAAGGCTACTGGGTGGACCGCGGCTACCTCGCCGAAGATCTGGAGGGACACCAGTGGTACTTCCAGCAGCGCCTGAAGACCTACTAGATGAGGAGAGAGACATGAGCGCCAACGCAAACCAAGCGACTAAACCCTGCCCGAAGCCCTGGCCACGCATCTCCACATCGATCTTCTACGACGACGCCGCCAAGGCGATCG
The DNA here is from genome assembly GCA_050183255.1 of Polyangiaceae bacterium. GTDB lineage: Bacteria > Myxococcota_A > Polyangia > Polyangiales > Polyangiaceae > JAHBVY01. Next base: position 7,893 of record JBFXBK010000147.1, read on the forward strand.
ATTGGCTGTGCGAAGCGTTCGGCTTCGAAGTGATCTTGAAGGTTGAAGGTGAAGGCGGACGCATCGAGCACAGCGAGCTGATGTTCGGCGATGGGCTCATCATGGTGGGCCAAACCGGCGGCAAATCGACGCGCGAGGTGCCGCTGCCCGGTGTCTCGCCCAGGTCCCTCGGCGGCAAGAACACGCAGATGCAGTGCGTGATGATCGACGACGCCGAAGCTCACTGCGAGAACGCACGCAAAGCCGGCGCGAAGATCATCGATGAGCCCTTCGTCAGCGACTACGGCGAGGAGTACTGGGCCGACAAGAGTTACCGCGCGGAAGACTTGGAGGGCCATCATTGGTTCTTCGTCCAGCGCCTCAAGACCGGTAAGGGCTGATGGTCGAGGCTCCCCTCCCCCTGCAAGCTCAGCCGCTGGACGCGACCTTGACGGCGCTGGCAGATCCCGCGCGGCGTCGCGCCATCGAGCTCCTGCGCGACGAGCCCCGGCGCTCGAGCGACCTGGCGGAGGCGCTCGGGCTCTCCCGTCCGCTGATGAGTCGGCACCTCAAGGTGCTACGCCAAGCTGGCTTGGTGGAGGAACGCGCCGCGGAACACGACGCGCGCAATCGCGTCTATCGCCTGAAGGCGGAGCGCTTCGCGGAGCTGCGCGGCTGGGTGGAAGAGGTGGAAGCCTTCTGGAATGAACAACTCGGCGCCTTCGCAGAGTATGCTGAAGAGAAGCTACGCAAGCGCTGAGAGCATGAGCGAAACGACTGAAGTCCCCTACGGTGACCAAGCCCGCGCCACCATCTTGATCCGTGCGGATCGCGCGGACGTCTTCCGCCTGTTCACCGAAGACATCGATCACTGGTGGCGCCGGGGGATGGCGTATCGCATCGGCAAAGGCCGCAGCGTGATGCACCTCGAGCCTCGCGTCGGCGGCGCGCTGTTCGAGCGCTTCGACTTGCGCCGGGAGGGCAAAGACACCGGCAGCGAGAAGGTGATCCAGACGGGCACCGTCACCGTCTGGGAGCCGCCGAGTCGCCTCTGCCTCGAGTGGCGAGCAGTCAACTTCAAGCCCGACGAAAAGACCTTCGTCGAGGTCAGCTTCGAGGAGCGCCCGAGCGGCACGCTGGTGTGCGTCACCCACAGCGGCTGGAGCAAGATCCGTGCGGATCACCCAGCACGCCACGGCGACGAAGTGCCGAAGTTCTTGCGGGACATGGGCATGTGGTGGGGGGGCCTCTTGATGAGCCTGCGCGCCCGAACGGATGCTTGAAGCGCAGCTGGAACCCGGCGCGCAAACGTTGGATCGGGCCCAAGCCGCGCTGCTGTGGCAGCATCGGAGCGGCGCGCACATGGTCACCCGTCGTTCCCGCTTCATTCCGCTCCTGCTCCCTGCCCTGCTGAGCGCCTGCGCATCAGCCCCGCCGCGTGAGCCCCGAGCCGCTCCCGAGCTCGTTGAAACGGCGACTCCCGCCACGCTACCTAAACCACTCAGCGACGCCACGCTCGGACGCTGGGTCGATCACTACGTGTCTGGCTTCGGCGCCGAGTGGGGCGAAGCCTTCAAGCCGCGCGGATATTTGATCGTGGCGCGCCACGGGGTGCCGTTCGTGGAGCGCTCCTACGGACCAGCGCGCCCCACCCGCAACACGGTCTTTCACGTGGGGTCGTTGTCGAAGCAGTTCACCGCTGTCGGGGTCTTGCGACTGCACGAGGCGGGCAAGCTCTCCCTCGATGCGAGCGTGCGTGAGTTTCTGTCTGAGCTTCCGGAAGCGTTCCAGCCAGTGACAATCAATCATCTGCTGCATCACACCGCCGGGGTCCCAGACTACACGGCTGCACCCCAGCTCGAGGCCATGGCACGCTGGCACACCAACGCCGAGGAGATCCTAAAACTCTTCGTTCATCAGCCGTTGGCATTTCCTCCGGGTACCAAGTACGCATACTCGAACTCGAACTACTTCTTGCTAGGTCTGGTGCTCTGGCGCATCACTGACAATTTCTTCGCGACCGAGGAGCTGGTCCTCAATCCGGCAGGCATGACCAGCAGCAGCCTTGCGAGCGGGCCCGAAGACCAGGCGGTCGGCCATACGGTGAATGAGCGCGGTGTGATCGAACCCGCCGACCCCGATCACTACAGCGTCTCGTTCGCGGCGGGTGCACTGCAGACCAGCGCCGCCGACCTGCTGAAGTGGGACCGCGCGCTAGCCGCTGGAGCGCTCCTCTCCCCCGAATCGGAACGCATCCGGACCACGCCGGCGCTCGAGAAATACGCCTGCGGCGTGCTGATTGATAGCTTCCAGGGCACCCGCTACGAGCTTCACTCCGGCGCCATCGGCGGGTTCGACGCCGACCTAGTGCGTGTGCCGGAACGCGACCTGATAGTCGCCTTCCTCGGCAACAACGACCACTTCGACAGCAGCCGCATCACCCGCAAGGTGCTAAGGATGATCCTTACGGAAAAGCCCGAGGAGCCGATCAAAGAACGCCCCGTCGCTGAGTTCGACCGCGCCGCGGCGGGCAACCTCACCGGCAACTACCAACTCACCGAGGCCAGCCGCAAGGCCCTCAAGGGAAAGCTACCAGAGCCGCTGCTGGAGGGCGTGAGCCACGCCGAGATCAACCTCAGCGATGATTCCCTGCGCGTGACCTACGGCGGCAAGCGCGCTATTCACGTGTTCCCCGCGGAAGAGGCGAACACCTACTTCACCAAAGGTTCCGGCATCGAACTCGGGTTCTCGCACGGCGGCTTCGTCTTCCACCAGGCAGGCTTTGAGCTGGTGTACGTGCCCGCTGCTCGCAGCCCAAGCGCTGATCCGCGCTGATCGCCTACAGCGCCATGCGCGCACCGCGATAGCGAGAAGGCCGCGTCGGTGGCGCTTCGGCGCGCCCCCGCGCGACGTCCTTGGCATCCATCGGCCGCGGCACGCTCTTTCCGTCCATGCGGATACTTCGGGCCTTCTCGAGCTCGACCCGTAGCCGGTCCAGCTCGGCGCCGGGCGCCGCGAGGAACGTTGGGCGTTGCTGGTGGCGCTCCGTGCGGATCTTGGCGAGCGCGGTGTAGCCGTGGGCGCTTACCATCAAGTCCCGCTGCTCCACGTTGTCGAGCAGATCAAGCGCCTCTTCCCAATGTTTTTGCTGGGCGGCGAGCACCTCGCCCAGGTCACAGCGCTGGGTCGCATCATCGGGGTGGCGGGCGTACAGCTTGCGCATGCGGTCCACCGCCCAGTCGAGGTTCGCTTGCTTCTCCTCGGGGGTGCGGCTCGGAAAGTCTTTGGCCTTGGGCACTTCGCCGCCGAGGCGCACCACCGCGAGGGCCATGATGCGCAACGCGCGGTTGCCGATCACGTCGTGACTGACGTCCATTTTGTGGATGCGCGGATGCCGCGCGAGCACCGCCTCCACCGTCTCCTTGTTGCGCCCCCGGTTCAGCTTGCCTTCGGTCACCTTGGCCCAGGCGATGCCTAGATCCACGCGGCTGAACACGGCGTTGTCGCACGCTCGTGCGTCGCTCTGGGTACCAGCCACGGCGACGGCGCCTAGAAGTAGCACCACTCCCCAACTCAGTCTGCGACGTGTCATTTCTCCCCCTCGTCCTCTGTGTCCGACTCCGTGCTGGCCGCAGGTGCCGCTCGGTCTACCGCGTTCAAACATTTCTCGTAGGGCTTGCACTCGGTCTCGCTCAAGCAGCCCACGGCGCGACCGTACAGGGCGCGATCGGAGTCCTTGACGGGCTTCGCCTCGCAGCTGCGCTTGCAGCTGAAGAAGTGCTCCTTCTGGCGTTTTTCAGCGCCTTCGACCTGTTCCTTCTCAGCGCCTCCGCCGATCTGCGCCAGTTGCTTTGCGCGCTCGAGGCCGCACTCCGAAGCTCGCTTGCAAGACTTCTCACAGTAGTCCGTCAGGGGCATCTGCTCTGGACTCACGCTCGCGGCGCTGGCGCTGACTGCGATCGCCGGCTCCGCTTTCGTTTCCTCACGGTTACAACCGCTGCCGAACAGGCAAGCGAGCCCCAACAAACTCCACCCAAGGCTCAGTGTCCTTCGGCGGTCCCTCTCACGGTTCATGATACGCTGTGCGCAGGCGCTACCAAGCATGAGACCCCTTTCCCGCATACTGACACTGCTGTTGGTCACCTGCTTGGCCTCGTGTGACCGCACTCGTGATGATCGCGGCTCCCCGGAAGGTTCTCATAGCACTGCAGCGGAACAGAACACTCCAGCTGAACAGAACGCTGCAGTTGAGGGAAACACCGCTTCAAGCAGCTCAGCAAAGGCGAGCGAGCTGACGCCGGACCCGATCACGACGCCCATGGCCGCCCGCATCGCGCGGGGCAAGCGCTGGATCGTCGAGTTCGAGTGCGGCCGCTGCCACGAGGGAACGGGGGTGGAAGCACCGCCGCTGACCAAACAGTGTGTGGGCTGCCACCAGGCCATCCTCACGGATCGTTTCACCTACGCCGACGCCACCACGGGCAAACAGAAGTCCCCACCGAAGGCCGCGATGAAGCAGTGGCGCGAGCACATCGTCCACCTCCGTCAGCTCCCGAGCCTCGCGGATCTGGGGCAGACGTTGCGCCCCGAGTGGATCACGGAATTCTTGCTCAAGCCTCAGGATTTGCGACCAGCGCTGCCGGCGAGCATGCCGCAGCTGCCGCTGAGCCGGGAGCAGGCGCGCGACATCGCCGCCTATCTCACACGAGAGACCGCGCTCTCGCCACCCCGCGCGCCCGTGGCTGACGCCGGGGATGTCGCTCGAGGCGCCGCGCTCTTCAAGACCAAGGGCTGCGGGACGTGTCACGCGTACGGCGGCACGGATCAACCCGCGGCGGTCGCTGATCCGCGGTTCTTGGCTCCCGATGCGCTGCTGGCGCCGGATCTGGCCTTCACCCGCGACCGATTCCGCAAGGATCAACTCGACAGCTGGCTCAGCTCGCCGCAGCACGTGCGCAAAGACGCGCTGATGCCAGACCCAAAGCTGAGCGAAGCGGAGCGTCGGGATCTCGGCGCCTACGTGATGCGGCGCCCGCTGCCCTACTATCAGGCGCCGGCGCTAGCTGAGCCGTTGCCGCTCTTGAAGCGCGAGGTGACCTTCGACGAGGTGAATCAGGCGGTGTTTCGCAAGGTGTGCTGGCACTGCCACGCTCAACCCGACTTCGCCCGTGGCGACGGCGGGCCTGGCATGACCGGTGGCTTTGGCTTCAAGCCACGCCGCCTCGACCTGTCAGAGTACAGCGCGATCCTCGGCGGCTACCTCGACGAGCAGGGCGAGCGCCGTTCGGTGTTCACCCCGGCCCCTCGTTTCCCAGGAGAAACTGTTGACCGCCCGATGCTGCTCGCGGTGCTCTACGCGCGACAGCGTGAAGAGCGGAGAGAGGCCGCGCCGGTCCGCGGCATGCCGCTCGGCTTGCCGTCCTTGTCACCTGAGCAAATCCAGCTGGTCGCGAGCTGGATCGATCAGGGGCGGCCGCGCTAGCTCACTCGAAACCGCCCAGCTCGAGGCCGATGGATCCCGAGGGCCCGCTGTAGTCGTCCCTTGCGAAGGATTCGTAGCCGAACAGCTGCGTGTAGTGCGCGCCGACGACGACGCGCATCCAGGGCTGAATACGCTGCGCCAAGCGCACGCCAGCATCCACGCCCAGCGCAAACCCGGAGTCCTTGCCGTCCTGCAGTTCGTCTTCCCACTTCGACACTCGGCGTCCGTCGGGTGTCTTGCGGTCGTCGCCGAACAAGTAGAAGCCGTAGGCAGCCTGCCCCACGGAAACAGGAACTTCCAGCTCCAGCTGCTCAGTGAGGTCGACGCTCGGCGCGACCAACAGCCCCACGAACGCCCCGTCGCTCTTCAGGTTGAGCTGGCTTTGCCCCTTGTAGGTTTGGCCGTCGCTAGGCGTCACCGTGAAGGTCTTCGGGTTCAGCGGCCCTGGCCGGGTGTGGCTCGCGATGCCGAGCTTCAAGTGGGGGGTGAGGAGCACCCCCACCTCCACCGCGGGACCATGGTTCAAGTGCCCACCCTGCCCACCAACGCGCCAACCCGCGTGCACGAACGGGCTGACTCCCCCGCTCTTCCTGGGTGCGCCGCCGCGCGCCAGGTCGGGGTCCGCGCCGTCGAGCAGCGTGCGGACGCCCAGCGTGCCTTGAGTCAGCACCTTGCCCGCGTCGCCGTCGCTGCCAAACAAGCCACCCACTTCCAAGTTGGCTGTCAGCCACCACTGCCCCGACAAGCGCAGCGCGCCACCACCCTCGAGCACGGTGCCCACTTGATCCAGGTTTCCCTCGGGATCCACCTGGTAGGAAACCGGCAGGCTCATCCCGAGGTGCGCGCGCCCGGCGTCGCCGAGCCGTAAGGTGCCGCGCAAGCCGACGTGGGTCGTGACCGCCGTGGCTTGGTCCCCGGGCGCGCCGCGCTCGAGCAACGTTTCATCGCTGGTCGTGCTGAGCCGTGCGCCAACCCCAGCGCGAAACTGCATCAAGAGCGGACCCTGCTCGTGCAACGGCGCCAGCAGCTGAGCTTCACCAGCGTAGTTGGTGGCGTCGTCGACAGCGTATCCAGCGAAGAACGCTTCGCGAGACTTGGAAGCTCGTACCGCCGCGCCCAGCTGAAGCTTCGAAGGCCAAGCGTGGCGATAGGTCAGGCCAAGCGCGCCGTCGTCAAAGTTGCTGACCGACGCGTCCACGTCCAGGACATCACTCGAACTGGGCGGCTCGGGCGGCTCAGCGCTCTCAGCCTGACCCTGAGACGCGAACAGGGTGTAACCCAACGCCGCGACCAGAGCCGCACGGAAATGACTGGACTTGATTCGGGAGCAGACAGGCTGTTTCATGCCCCTAGCCTGGGGCGCTCCAGGTCATGCGTCTAACGCATACACGTCATATCTGCCATCGAACTTCCGCATGCCTGAACGGCAGACAAGTCTGCTAGGCTTCTCATGGATCGCGGCCAAATCGGGACCAGCCATGCAGACTTTCGATGCGCTAGACCTCAACCTACTCAAGACCTTGGACACGCTGCTGCGCGAGCGGAGCGTCACTCGCGCCGCGCGAGCGCTCGGCTTGAGTCAGTCTGCGTTGAGCCACCGTTTGCGGAACCTGCGGGAGATGTTCGACGATCCGTTGTTCGTGTCCGGCTCAGCGGGTCTCGTCGCTACCGAACGAGCCGCTGCACTGGAAGGTCCGCTGCGCGACGCCCTGGCGAGTATCGCTGCCGTCGTCCAGCAGGCTGCGCCTTGGAGCCCTCAGGAGTCGACCCGCAGGTTCGTCGTGTTGAGCTCGGACTACGGCGAGTTCACGCTCATCCCCAAGCTACTGCGCGAGGTGCAACGGCAAGCGCCGCGGGTGGAGCTCGTGATCGAGCCACCTCGACCAGATCCTGGCAGCGCGCTGGAGGATGGGAGCGTCGACCTGCTGATCGGACCGCCCGTCCACGAGAAGGCAGGACTCCGGGTGAAGAAGCTCGGCGAACACGCGTTCGTCGTGGCGCACCGTGCGGGTCACCCGCTCACAGAGAAGCGCTTGACCCTGTCGACCTATGCGGGCGCTTCGCACCTGCTGGTCGCGCCGCGAGGTTCGAAGCATGGCCCAGTCGATGATGCGCTCGCAGCGCGTGGCATGACCCGCCACGTTGCGCTCACGACGCGCCACTTCGCACCGGCCGGATTCATCGTCGCGCAGACCGATTTGCTGTGGACCGCGCCAGCGGCGTTGGCAGAGGTCGCAGCCACTTACGTGGATCTCAGGTTGCGACCCGTGCCCCTCGAACTCGAGCCGTTTCCGTTCTTCATAGCGTGGCACGAGCGCTCCCACGCCGACCCGGCGCACGTCTGGCTGCGCCAGCTGCTCGAACGCGCGCTACGCTAAGCGCGATGGGGAGCTGGCGACTATCTAGCGCGTGCTTGGCAGGCGCGCTGCTCCTCACGAGCCGCGCGTCCGCAGATGAGACGCCAGCCGCGGAGCCTCCCGACGCACCCCTCTCCCCCGATCCCAGACTGCAAGCTGAGCCAGAGCCAAAAGCGCAGCAGTCCGAGCACAGCGATGAGACGATGGAACTGTGGGTGCTCGTCGCACCCAGTCGCTGGAGCATCGAGACTTATCGCCGCACGGAATCGGCCTATGGTCTGCGCGCGGGAGTCCAGCTGATCATTCCCTTCGAGACCACAGCCTTGATGCTCGACACCACCGTCGAGGGCAGCTCCTTCGACGACGGCGTGATCGTTGCCTGGCCGGTCAGCATCGGCTACGGCGTGAGGCTCGCGTTTTTCGAGCTCTTCGCGGGAGGTACCTTCGGGGCGTTGTTCCCCAGCAATTACGCCGAAGGGGGTCGCATCGTCGGGCTGTTTGCCAGCGCCGGTTTCAACGTGGGAGTGGCGCGTTTCCACGCGGAGTTTCGCTACAATTACCTACTCTCGGGTACCTCGAAGCTCAGCTACGTCACACCGGGTTTGGCCGCGAGTTTCAGGCTCTAGACGACCAGTAGCGATGACCCGCCGGAGAGTGCTACCATTCTCAGCGTGCGGGGCGCTTTTCTCTTAATGGGGTTGTTCACGTTGGCCTGTACCGTCGACCGGCAAGGCGCGGGAACGGGTGCAGGGGTCGGCGGAACGGGAGCAGCGTCCGCAGGCGGACTGGGTGGCAACGCAGGAACCGCTGGCAATGGCGGTTGGCCCAGTGGCGGTACCGGTGCGATGAGCAGCGGCGGCTGGCCTAACGGGGGCGTATCGAGCGGCGGAGCGGCAGCAGGAGGTAGTGGCGGCGGCGCAACCGGCGGTGGGGGCACCGGCGCAAGCGCTGGCTCGAGCGTTGGCGGCGTGACCAGCGGTGGCACCGCTGGAGCGACCTCGGCCGGAGCCGGAGGTATGGCTGGCAGCGCGGGCAGCACGAGCGGCGGTGCGGCGGGCATGGCGGGGAGCGCGGGAACAGGCGGCACGACCGGCGGTGGTGGCACTGGCGGTGGTGGAGCGACCTGCGGACAAGATCCCGTTGCGCCTGGCGGCGCGTGCCCTAGCGCCTGCAACGGCGGCTGCGTTGCGAACAGCTGCCGCGTCCGCTGCGACGGAGATCGATCGTGTAAGAACGGCATGAAGACGTGCCCACCAGGCTTCATCTGCGACATCCGCTGCAACGGCACCGAAGCGTGTCAAAACGCCGTGCTGAACTGCCAGCCCGACTATCCCTGCACGCTGCTCTGCGTCGGAGACCATGCGTGTGAGGATGCGAACTTCAACTGCAGCAGTCAGGGTACCTGTTCAATCAAGTGCGACACGGGTGACAAGGTCTGCGAAAAGACCGACGTCAGCTGCGGCAACGACAAGTGTTCCGCGACCTGCACGACCGGTTCGAAGCCGACCCTCGCCTGTGGCACCTCCTGCACCTGCAGCGGCTGCTAGTCGTTGGGTGGCTTAGTCGGCTCCTCAATGGCGCCGCTGGCCACCAGCTTCCCCAAGCTGATCAGCGAAACCTTCCAGCGCAGCACGAGGTGCGCGTCGACGACTTCCGTCGCGATCCCCTTCCCCAGCTCGTCGAACGGCGGGCCAAGCGCCTGCATGGCTTCCAGCAGGCGCTTCGCGTGGTCGCCGGCAGCCTTCGCGACGGTCGAGTCGACGTACTCCACGTCGACCTCCAGGCGCGCTTGCCCCGCCTCGAGATCGACGAAGCCCGAAACCGCGTCGGCGTCGCGCAATAGCTTGCGAATTTCAGGCCGATCCCTGGCCCAAGGTCGGTCGCCGAGCGGCTTGCCCAGGTTCACCCGCCCCGCAAAGGCCAGCACGCCACGATCCGGCGGGCTGACTCGCGGATCTTGCTCCCCGCGCTCGATCTGGCGGTTCACGCTATCAATCTCAGCCTCGGAGACGAAGACCAGCGTGTCATTTCCGCGCAGATACAGCCTCCGCGGCTCAAAGCGCTGCAGCTTGCCGCGCTGCGAGCGCCGACGCCAGTCGCCACCCAGGTCCGTCTCCGGACCCCAGTCTTCGCCACTCGGCAGCTGCAAGTCCGTGAAGCGTCCGCGCATCACCACGACGTTGTCCGTCAGGTCGAAGCGCTCCGCTGCACGGAAGCCGATCCACACGGTGTCCGCCTGCTTGAAGGCCAAGTTCAGGCTGTTCTTGTCGCCGCTCGCGGCCTCCGCTTCCTGACGGATACGACCCACGATGATGGGACCCAACGCGTCGCGCATGCGCTTCAGGTCGACGCGCACCACCCAATCGAGGTCGTTGGGGATCGCCGCATCTACGGAGCTCAACGTCGGCGCGGCAGGCGGTGGGCCCAAGGCCTCCCCACCGCACCCGACGCACACGAGCGCGCCTAACCCCCAAACCCACGCGAGGCGACGCAGCTTACTCGGGCGCGCTCTCCCCTGGCTGCTCACACGCCAAGCTCGGCTTCGATGGCGCGCACGCGCTCGACGATGTGGGTGACCACCTCTTCGATGTCGAGGTTCGAGCTGTCGACCAGCTCGGCGTCGTCCGCTTGCTTGAGCGGCGCGACGGGCCGCTGAGAGTCCCTGGTGTCGCGCTCCTTGACCTCGCGAATGATGTCTTCGAGCTCCGGGCTCTGCCCGCGGTCAACCAGCTCTTGATAGCGCCGCTCGGCGCGCACCACGGGGCTTGCCGTGAGGAAAAATTTGGCTTCGGCGTCGGGGAACACCACGGTACCGATGTCGCGACCTTCGAGCACGACTCCGCCCTCGCTGCCTTGCACGCGCTGCATGTCGAGTAGCGCGGAGCGCACCCCGGGGATGGCCGACACACGGCTAGCGCCCTGGCCCATCGCTTGATCGCGGATCTGGACCGACACGTCTTCGGCGTCGACCAGCACCTTCTGGTTGCCGTCACCGAGCGCCTGGAAGCGGATCGCGCGCCGCTTCGCCAGGTCTTCAGCGACCTTCGTGACGCCCGAGTCATCGGACCAATCAATGCCTCTCCTCGCGGAAGCGAGCGCGACGCAGCGATACAGCGCACCCGTATCGAGGCGCACGTAGCCGAGCTCCTGGGCCACGCGTTGGCTCACCGTCGTCTTGCCCGCACCGGCGGGGCCATCGATGGCTACGATCGGTCGTCGCTTCATCACTCCACCTCGATTCGCGCGCCGAGCGCCCGCAACGTGCCAACGAAGCGCGGGAAGCTGGTCGCGATGCAGTCCGCGTCTTCGATGCGGGTCTCTCCGTCTGCCAACAAGCCAAGCACCGCAGCGCTCATCGCGATCCGATGGTCGCCTTGCGAGGTCACCACCGCGGGCTTCAGGCGCCCTTCCGGCTGCCCTTCGACCACCAGGCCGTCTTCAGTCTCCTCAGCGCCGAGCCCGAACGCGCGCAGCACCTTCACCATCTCGGCGATGCGATCGCTCTCCTTCACCCGCAGCTCGCCCACATCGGAGAAGCGCGTCGTGCCCTTGGCGCGCGCCGCCAGCGCGCAGGCGATGGGGATCTCATCGATCGCGCGCGTCGCGATCTCCCCACCAACTCCCGCCGCCTTCAGCTCGCTTGCGCCGGTGCTGACCTGGCCCACCGGCTCACCCAGCGCGGTGCCCTGGGGCTGCACGCGCATGCTGCCGTAGAACTGCTTGATGATGTCGAGGAAGCCGGTGCGCGTCGGGTTCAGCCCGGTGTTCCGCACGGTAACCGTGCTGCCTTCAACCAGCAATCCCGCCGCGAGGATGAACGCCGCCGCGGAGATGTCACCCGGCACGTCGATCTCGAAGGCCTCGATGCAGTTAGGATCCGCGGGTGGGTGCAGCTTGACCAGCGTGCCCGCCGTGTCGATCGGGAGGCGCAGCGCCTGCAACATGCGCTCGGTGTGGTCCCGGCTGAGGAGCGGCTCACTGACGATGGTCGGCCCCGAGGCGTACAAGCCGGAGAGCAACAGCGCGCTCTTCACCTGGGCGCTCGCGATGGGCATGGTGTACTCGAGCGCCTCGAGCCGTGTCCCCTTCTCGACCCCCGCGATGCTCAGCGGTGCCGTGATGTCTCCTGCTTTTTTGGGGTGAGGAGCGCCGTCAATGCGCCCGCCACGGCTCCCCAAGGGCCCCGCCACACGCGCCATCGGACGTCGGCTCAGGCTCGCGTCACCGACCAGACGGCTAGCAAACGGCTGCGCACACAACAAGCCGCACAACAGGCGCATGGTGGTGCCGGAGTTGC
>JBFXBK010000148.1:0-19874 GCA_050183255.1 Polyangiaceae bacterium
AAAGGATGAGTTGCCGAAAGACGTCGATCTCGAGGTGCCGCTGTTCATCGACTGGAGCAGCGTTTCGGCGCAGCTCTCACGAGGCCCGACGACGCAGCCGGTGAAGAGCGATGCGGGCAACGTGAGCATCGCGAAGGTTGAAGCCAGACCCACCTCGGCGGCCGGGAAGTCGCGAGTCGCGCTGGAGCTCACGTTGTCCGGCGTGGCCTGTGGCTCTGCGTGGTTCCTAGCGGAAGTGAAAGAGGACGCTCAGCGCAAGGTGTTGGTGCTTGCCGACGTGAAGGCGCTGAGCCCCGGCGTGCTGCCGGCGGCCCTGGAGCAGGCGCTGGCGGCGGCGCTTGCCGGGCGAGCGAGCATCGATTTGCCTGTCGATTTGAGCGCCGCACCAGACACGCTGGAGGGCCTGGTCAAGCGCTTGACGACGGATCTACCGCCCCCCATCCAGCTCGATCTGAAGGTTCAAGAGGCTCAAGTCCGGGTCGTGATGGCGCAGAATGAAGGCTTGGTTCCGGTGGTGAGTGTAGGTGGCCATGCGAAGCTCTGGGCGCGCTGAGCCGCCACGACGCCGCGCCCGTTGCGGCCGCCGCTTAGAGTGGGCGGCTCCGCTTGCACCTGTTCCAGCGCGACTCTATGTCTCCAAAGGTGGCGACCGACGGCAAGCATCTGCCCCTCTACAGCGACGTGCCCGGCGAGCGCCCCGCACCGCTTGCGTCGGAGACTGAGGCAAGCGCCGGGGCGCTACCGCTCGATCGTCTTGGACGGCCGCTCTCGGACCTGCGCATCTCGGTCACCGATCGCTGCAACTTCCGTTGCACCTACTGCATGCCGCGGGACAAGTTCGGTCCGGACTTCCCCTTCCTGGCTCGCGGTGAACTGCTTAGCTACGAGGAGATCACGCGGGTTGCGGGCGTGTTCGTAGACTTGGGAGTACGCAAGCTGCGCATCACGGGGGGCGAGCCGCTGTTGCGCCGTGACCTGCCCAAGCTGATCGAGCAGTTGAGGGCGCTTGAACCTCCCCAGGCGCAGCACGCACGTCAGCCTCACCCCCAACCCTTGGATCTGGCCCTGACGACGAATGGTGTGCTGCTGCCGCGTCTGGCGCACGAGCTCAAGTCGGCTGGCCTCGACCGCGTCACGGTTTCGCTCGATAGCTTGGATCAGACCGAGTTCTCGCGCATGACGGATAGCCGTTACCGCGTGGAAGAGGTCTTGGACGGTATTCGTGCGGCGGAGCAGGCAGGGCTCGGTCCGATCAAGGTGAACGCGGTTGTCCGCCGAGGGTACAACGAAGCGGCCATCGTGGACCTGGCGCGTCACTTCAGAGGTACCGGGACCATCGTGCGCTACATCGAGTTCATGGACGTCGGTACGAGCAATGACTGGCAGCTCACCGACGTGGTGAGCGCGAAAGAGATCGTGCAGCGCATCGATGCGCAGTTTCCCCTCGAGGCAGCCGATGCAAATTACCCTGGGGAAGTGGCATCGCGCTATCGCTACCGCGATGGTCAGGGTGAGGTGGGCGTCATCGCGTCGGTGACGCAGCCGTTTTGTGGGGAATGCTCCCGCGCGCGCCTCTCGTCCGAGGGGAAGCTCTATACTTGCTTGTTTTCGGGGGTGAGTCGCGACCTGAAGGCGCTCTTGCGTGCCGGGGCCAGCGACGCACAGCTCGCGCAGCAGATCAGCAGCACCTGGCGTAACCGCACGGATAGGTACTCCGAGCTACGCGGTGAGGCGACGGCGCGGCTGCCCAAAGTGGAGATGAGCCACATCGGCGGCTAGCAGGGTGTTGCAAAACACCCTGCCAATCTGTCAGCGCCGCTTCTTCTTTTTCTTCACTCGGAGCACTGCCACGGGGCCTTCCATCTTGCGCTTGCTGACGGGGCCGCTGTGCTCGCGCGCGCGCTCGCGAGCGAGTTCCATGAAGCGATACTGGCTGCGCACCGTCGGCTTGCCATCAGGTCCCGCAGGGCGCACTCGGCGGTAGCGCCCTGAGGCCTCGAGGAGCCAGCCTTTGGTGTCGTCGGAGCGCATGGTCTCGAGAATTTCCGTGATGATGCGCTTCCTGAGTCGGGGCTCGAGGATGGGGAACATGACCTCCACCCGGCGCTCGAAGTTGCGCGGCATCCAGTCTGCGCTCGCGCAAAAGACTTCCGGCTCCCCGCCGTTCTCGAAGTAGAAGACCCGCGCGTGTTCCAGGAAGCGATCGATCACCGCGTGCACGCGGATGTTCTCGCTGACGGAAGGCACCCCCGGACGCAGGCAGCAGATGCCGCGAATCAACAGATCGATCTCGACTCCTGCGCGGGAAGCCGCGTAGAGACCCGCGACGACATCCGGATCGACCAGCGCGTTCATCTTCGCGACGATGCGCGCCGGCTTCCCAGCAGCGGCGTTGCGCGCTTCGCGTTCGATCAGGCCGAGCACCGCTTCTTTGAGTCCCAACGGCGCGACCAGGAGCTGCTTCCAGCCTTCTGGTGCGCTGTAGCCCGTGAGCAGGTTGAAGAGCGCTGTGGCGTCTTCTGCGATGTCTTCCCGTGTGGTAAATATCGAGAGGTCTTCGTAGAGCTTCGCGGTTTGCTGGTTGTAGTTGCCGGTCGCCAGATGCACGTAGCGCTGCAGGCCGTTCTTTTCCTGGCGCACCACCATCAGCACCTTGGCGTGGAGCTTGAGCCCGACGAGGCCGTACATCACGTTGACGCCGGAGCGCTCGAGGGCGCGCGCCCACTGGATGTTACTCTCTTCGTCGAAGCGCGCCTTGAGCTCGACCAGTGCGGTGACTTGCTTCCCGAGCTCCGCGGCGCGCTGCAGCGCCCTCACCAAAGGAGACTCACCGCCCGAGCGGTAGAGCGTCTGTTTGATGGCCAGGACTTGCGGGTCCTCCGCCGCGCGGGTCAGGAAGTCGACGACGGCTTCGAAGGATTCGTAGGGGTGATGCAGCAGCAGGTCGCCCTCACGAATGGTCGCGAAGATATCTTCGCTGTCGCGCAGCGGCGGTACGTACTGAGGCGAAAACGCTTCGTCGCGGAGCTGCCTCGGCGCCTCGCCCTCCACCAGTGCGCCCAGGTCTCCGAGATGTAGCGGCGCTTCGACCAGGTACACATCGCGCTTTGCGTCCAGCTTGAGCTGACGACACAACCATTTGACTGCGGAGCGAGGAACGTCGTTGGTCAGCGTGAGGCGCACGGCTTCACCGCGCTCACGGCGCCGCAGCTCAGCCTGCATCGTGAGTAGCAGGTCTTCGCCCTCGTCGTCGTCGATTTCGATGTCGAAGTTGCGAGTGACGCGGAAGGCGAAGTGTCCTTCGACTTTCATGCGTGGAAATAGTGACTGCACGTGACGCTGGATCAGCGACTCGAGAGTGACGAAGGCGCGCTCGAAGCCTTGTGCCCGCACTTCGAGCAGGCGGGGCAAGCTGGTGGGTACCTGGACCAGCCCAGTGCGCGGACCTGACTGCTCGTCGCCCTCGAACAGCACTCCCAGGTTGATCGCCTTGTTGCGCACGTGGGGAAACGGGTGCACGGGGTCGATGGCAATCGGTGTCAGCACCGGGTAGATGTTGCGGACAAAGTGTTTGTCGATGCGCGCCTGCTCATCGGGACCCAGGGAGCTGAGCTCCACCAACGCGCGCCCCGCCTCGGCGAGGGCAGGCTTGACCCTCGTCGTCCAGATCAGATCGCGCTCCGCCATCAGCTCGTGAGCGCGCGTCGAGATGATCTCCAGTTGTTCGTCCGGCGTGCGGCCGTCCGGGGGCGGCTCATCAATCTCTTGAGAGCGCTGCGCCTGCAGCCCGGCGACGCGGACCATGAAGAACTCATCCAGGTTGCTGCCGAAGATCGACAGGAACTTGAAGCGCTCGAACAGCGGCACCTGGTCGCTCTTCGCTTCCTCCAACACCCGGGCGTTGAACTCCAGCCACGAGAGCTCGCGGTTGATGTAGAGGCTTGGGTCGTCGAGAGACGGGACCTCGGATTCAGGGAGTTCGGACATCGACGGGGGCAGTGCCACCACCAGTTCGGGGGAGTCGGATTTCACGGGGTAGTCTTCTCTCTTCGTCCAGCGGTCGAAGCCGCTTACCCGCGCGCTGGGCGGAACCCGAGTAAAGCATAGGCATCTGGATGGGGAACACCGCTTGGCCGACTATGACGGCGCCAAGCTTGGTGAAGGCTGGGGTAGACTTCCGGGAATGCGGCAGTTGCGCAGTTCTTGCTGGCTGGTCCTCAGCGTGACGGTCGCGTGCGTTTCCTGTAACGGCTCGGATGCCGAGGTAGTTGGCAAGCCAGAGCAGGACGCTGGCTTCGACGCTCAAGTCCCTTTCGATGCTGCGAGCGACGGCGCCGCGCTGGATGCCGGGGCCGATGCCCCGATGGATGCAGCGACGGACGCCCCGATCGCAGCTGTTCGGATTGGTGTGGAGCCGGAGCCCCGTGAGAGCGACGAAGAACCGGATACCGCCCTTCAGATCGCCCAGCTCGAGAGCTTCTCAGCGGGATCGCGCGCCGTGAGCGTCGACGTTCGCTGGGATGAGCTAGTCAACGATCAGCTCGAGTTGAGGGCCGACCGGCTAGCAGCGCTGGCGACGCGCATTCAGGTGGTTCGAAACGCCGGGGCGAAGCTGTCTCTGTGTTTGGCGTTGGTTGAGCGCGCGGTGGACGCTCGACCCGCCAATGGGCTCGCTTGGAACGCCAGCAGCATGCAGTCCGCTGCACGGCGCGTGGTGGACGCGGTGCTCGAGTTGACCGGCGACGAGCTCAGCTTCTTCAGTCTTGGGCTCGAGTCGGATCGCTACTTCCGCGCGCTGCCTCAGTTCCTGCGCGGGAGCTTCGTTGACGCGATGCAGGGCGTGCTCGAATACGCACGCGCGCACCCCGCGCTTCCCCCGATGGCGAAGGTCGGGGTTGGGGTCACGGCTGACGGCTGGAGTGGAGCCTCATCCTCTTTTGCCTCGTGGATACAGAATAGTGACGCGCTGATCGTCTCGTACATACCGTTGGATGAGAACTTGATGGCCGAGCCTCCGTCGGTGGTCGTGGCCGACCTGGATGCGATGTATGATAACCTCGTGGAAATCAGAGGTGGCGCCCCAATCGTGCCAATCGTCATCCATCGTGTCGGGTATCCTTCGACTGCTGATGTGTCTGCCTCGGAGGAACAACAACGCACGTTCTACTCTGCGCTCTTTCAAGCACTTCAAGGGCGCCGCGGGCGCTTTCCTTTCGTCGGCGTCTATGGCCTCAACGATCCAGACCCCCAACGCTGCGTCGACTTTCGCCTGACCCTGGGCGGCGACGCGCTGTCGCACCCGGAGCGAGCGGAGGCAGCCTATTGTTCCCTGGGTCTGCACTCGCGTCGTGGCGTCGCCAAGCCAGCCTGGAGTGAGGTCCTTGCGGGCATGGCGACTTTCGCGAGTCCCTAGCAGTTCTTCTGAGCCGAGCCGTGCAACGCTGTCAGCCTGCGCTGTCAATCCCCTTGCGGTGCGACAAGGGCCGACGGCGGCCAAGTGACGCTGCACTCTGACCGGGCGACTCGTCTGACGCAGCGCTCTCGTTCGTGGCTCTAGCGGAGAAAGCACCGCGCCGTGGGCGAAGGGCAGGCCACGCGCCGCGAGCGAAGAGCAGGCCACGCGCCGTGAGCGAAGAGCAGGCCACGCGCCGCGAGCGAAGAGCAGGCCACGCGCCGCGAGCGAAGGCAGGCCCGGCGCCGCGATCAGGCGGAGTAACCCGACGCTTTGAAAGGCTTTGAAACGCGGTTGGGGGGTAGTAGCGTGTGAAGGGTCGCCGTCCTACGTTCGCATCAGCAGCGGATCTGACGACGCGCGGCGCTCGCCGCGACCTTGGGGCCACCCGAGACCATCCACAGCCTGGAAGAGAGCATCGAGGGGAATAGATGAGCGATTCTACGAACACCAGCATGGTCGCCCAGATCGCCGCCATGCAGGACTACGAGCTCTATCGTGACCTGTCGTGGGAAGGCAGCTTCGAGGACTACTTGAAGATCGTCCGAGAGCGCCCCCAGGTGACGCGCAACGCGTTCCAGCGCGCGTACGACATGGTGATTTCGTACGGAACCGAAGAGTACATCGACAACAAGAAGAAGTTGGTGCGTTACAACTTCTTCCGCGACGAAGTCGATCAGGGCAAGGACGCGGTCTTCGGTCTCGATATTCCGCTGATGCGCCTGATGAACGTGCTGAAGGCGGCTTCCCAGAACTACGGCCCTGAGAAGCGCGTCATCCTCCTCCACGGACCAGTCGGCTCGAGCAAGTCGACGATCGCGCGCATGCTGAAGAAGGGCTTGGAGGCCTACTCGAGGGCACCGGACGGCGCGCTGTACACGTTCCGCTGGGTAAACCTGGGCAACACCGGGCTCGCCGGGGTCGATGAGACGGAGTTCCCGTCTCCGATGCACGAAGAACCCCTGCGGCTCATCCCGCGCGAGTGGCGCAGTGAAGCCATTCGGCGCCTCGGACTCGGCAACGATCGCTACCGCGTACGTGTCGATGGCGATTTGGATCCGGCGAGCCGCTTCATCTACAAGGAACTCATGCACCGTTACAACGGTGACTGGAGCAAGATGGTCGCGGAGCACATACGCGTGCAACGCATGATCCTGAGCGAACAGGATCGGGTTGGCATCGGCACCTTCCAGCCCAAGGACGAGAAGAACCAGGACTCCACAGAGCTCACCGGCGACATCAACTACCGCAAGATCGCGGTGTACGGCTCCGACTCGGACCCTCGTGCGTTCAACTTCGATGGCGAGTTCAACGTGGCGAACCGCGGCATCGTCGAGTTCGTCGAGGTGCTCAAGCTAGACGTCGCCTTCTTG
Source organism: Polyangiaceae bacterium (assembly GCA_050183255.1). Classification (GTDB taxonomy): domain Bacteria; phylum Myxococcota_A; class Polyangia; order Polyangiales; family Polyangiaceae; genus JAHBVY01. Next base: position 6,826 of record JBFXBK010000148.1, read on the forward strand.
TACGACTTGCTCGGCGCCTCCCAGGAGCACCGCATCAAGCCAAAGAAGTTCGCTCAGACAGACATCGATGAGGTCATCATCGGCCACACGAACGAGGCCGAGTACAAGCGCCTGCTGAACAACGAGTTCATGGAGGCGCTCCGGGACCGCACGATCAAGATCGATATCCCTTACATCACTCGGTTGTCGGATGAGATCCGTATCTACGAGAAAGATTTCTCCGCGGAAAAGGTGCGAGGTAAGCACGTCGCGCCTCACACCCTCGAGGTCGCGGCGATGTGGGCCGTCTTGACCCGGCTCGAGGACCCCAAGAAGCACAACCTGCAGCTGATCCAGAAGATGAAGCTGTACGACGGAAAGGTGCTCCCTGGCTACACCCAGGACACGGTCAAGGAGCTCCGCAAAGAGAGCAAGCGTGAAGGCATGGAGGGCGTCAGCCCGCGCTATGTCCAAGACAAGATCTCGAACGCACTCGTCAGTGACGCGGGAGAAGGCACTATCAACCCGTTCATGGTGCTGAACGAGTTGGAGAAGGGCTTGCACCATCACTCGCTCATCACCAGCGATGAAGAGCGCAAGCGCTACCGTGAGCTGATCGGCGTGGTGAAGCGCGAGTACGAAGACATCGTCAAGAACGAGGTCCAACGCGCAATCAGCGCCGATGAAGAGGCCATCAACAAGCTGGCCGCGAACTACATCGACAACATCAAGGCCTACACCCTCAAGGAGAAGGTCAAGAACCGCTACACCGGCCAAGACGAAGAACCCGATGAGCGGCTGATGCGCTCGATCGAGGAGAAGATCGACATTCCGGAGAGTCGCAAGGATGATTTCCGTCGGGAAATCATGAACTACATCGGTGCCCGCGCCGTCGAAGGCAAGAAGTTCGACTGGCAGACGAACGACCGCCTGCGCCGCGCCTTGGAACTCAAGCTCTTCGAGGACCAAAAGGACAGCATCAAGCTCAAGACGCTGGTGAGCGCGGTTGTTGACAAGGAGACTCAGGAGAAGATCGACATCATCAAGAGCCGCCTGATGCGCTACTTCGGCTACAACGAAGTCAGTGCGACCGACGTGCTCAACTACGTCGCGTCGATCTTCGCCCGCGGCGACACCAAGGAGTAGGGTTAGCGCCGCTCGACGCGAAGAAAGCGGCGTGCCCCTGAAAGGCACGCCGTTTTCGCATCGCCGTAGGCACGCGAAGATTAGGGAGGGCGAGGGTTGCCTGCTAGGCGCGCTTTGCGCTGACGCGAGCTTGGGCGAGGAACGCCTGATACTGTGAGCTCAGCGTGGCGGCGGTGATCGCGTTGGCGTTCCCACTCATGCGTGAGTGCCATCCCGCGCGGATACGCTCGTAGGCTGCTGGATCGAGCCCGAAGCCTTGGAGTGCCTGAGCGACGGCGCCCTGACCGCTCGATTGAGCGTATTCGACCGTGGCTTCGATCAGCGCCAGTCGGTTCAAGTCGACGCCTTCCACTGGGGCGTTGTCCGCCGCGGAGACCTGGTACTGCGCAGGCATCGCTGACATCTGGATCTGAGACATCACCCGACTCGCGGCCATCGCGAAGTCAGGGTTCGCCTGGTGACGCTGGGTGAACGCTCCCAGAACGTCGTCCCACTGCGACTGGCTCTTCACTCCGTATTTGTTCAGCGTCGCCTGGTGCTCCTCGGGGCCCTGGCGTTCCGCCTGATCGATCTCGTGGTTCGCCCGCCAGAACGTCTCGTAGTCGTCGGGGTCGATGTTTCCGAACTTGTTCCCGCCACCAAACAGCGACATCAGCCAATCGAGCATGCTTTCTCCTCCGTTCCGCAGTTGCGCCCGCCGGCGCGGCTAGCTGGACCGCTTCGGTCCATTCATCGACTCTAGGCAGCGCCGGAGCTGCGTGCTTGAGCACTCCTTGAGCAAACCCTGAAGGTTGCTCGCGGAACGTGAAGTGTTGTTCTCACCCCCAAACCCGCGCGCTGAGGACACAGCGACTCGATCGGTGTCGTCGCGAGGAGCGGCGGAGTGGCCCTTGCGGGGTGAGCGCTGCTGGTTTCGAAGTAGATTCCATGGGAGATTTGTGTGTTCGCCTCTGGAGAATGGCTTCGACTTGGGAGGCGCTTGGAGGAGTGCTCGCCTCTGGCACAGAGGCTGCACAGCTCCCACCCGAAGGAGATGGCCGATGAAGACCTGTGTTTATGCCGCCGCGCTGGTGATCCCGCTCGCTCTGCTCCCGAACTGCAAGAAGGACTCGGAGGGCATGACCCTCGCCGAGGCAAAGCAAGCGTTGGATGAGTCGCAGCTCAGCAGTCAGGCAATGAGCCTGACTTCCAGCAGCGTCGATATCTCCACTCACTTCACGATTGGTGATGCGGTCGAGGCGGCTGCCGCAGAGCTGCGCACGTTCATCGAAAGCCAGCTGCCATGCGCCGATATTCAAGTGTCCAAGGGTGAGCTCGACGTCACCTACGGTGCGAAGGAAGGTAGCTGCACCTATCGCGGCCACACCTACTCAGGCAACCACCACATGACCGTGGTGAGGAACGAACAAGGCAACGTCCAGGTGGACCACACTTGGACCGACCTCTCGGATGGCACCGTCGAGGTGACGGGGAGTGCAACCGTGACCTGGGATTTCGCAGAGGGGGAGCGCCACGTGAAGCACGAGCTGACGTGGACACGGCTGTCCGATGGCAAGCAGGGTACCGGAACCGGTGATCGCACCCAGAGCGTGCTCGAAGGCGGGCTATTCGAAGGCATTCAGATCGACGGGTCGAAGGAGTGGAAGTCCGACGCCGGCCAGTGGGATCTGGCGATCGACGGTGTGCAGATGCGCTGGGTAGACGCAGTACCTCAGGCCGGCGCTTATGTATTGAGGACGCCCAAAGGCAAGAGCGCGAAGCTCTCCTTCCAGCGTGTGGATACGACCAAAATTCAGGTCACGGTGAGCAGCGGCGACCGGAGCTTCGACTTCAATGTGATCACGCTGCCAAGCGAGTAGCCGGCAACGCGAGTGCCGGAGTGCTTGCTCCGCTAGGTGCTTCGTCTAACCTGGCGCGTTGATGCCCCTTCAACGCGCCAGTCGCCTTTCTGCGGTCGTTCTGGTCGGGGTGTCAGTGTGCTGGTCCCTTTCCGCGGCAGCCCAGGCAAGTGCTGGTTTTCCCCCTCCGCCGCCGTCGGGGGCCACGCCGCCAGCAGCGCCGAGTGCTCCGCCTCAGGCTCCGCCAGGGCAATATCCGCAGTATCCCCCAGGTCAGTACCCTGGCGGGTATCCGCAGGGATATGCTCCTCCAGCGCCCTACGCTCAGGAGCTAGGGCCGTTTCAGCGTCATCGCGTGGATGAGGCACCCCTGGACAGACCGGGCTACGTATTCCAGTCCCGCAACGCGGGGCGCCGACTTCACGACGGCTTCTATCTGCGGCTGGGCGGCGGTATCGGTTTCGGTGGCTTCTCTGCCTCGACGGAGCCGTTTCAGTTTTACGTCCAGGACTCAGGGCTCCAAGAGGTCGATCGCTTCGATGGCAACGGGACGGGGTTTGCCTACTCAAGTCAGATAGCGGTTGGAGCGGCGATCCGTCCCGGCGCGATCCTCGCCTTGTCCCTGAATACCGTTTCCGTGCCGCAGCTCACCATGTCCCGGCCCGTGGCGGAGTTCTCCAGCTACGAGTACAAGATCTCCCAGTCCGTCGGTGTGGGGCCCAGCTTCGACTTCTATCCCGACCCGACGGCTGGGCTGCACTTTGCCGCGGGGTTGAGCGTCGCGGGCATCATCATCGGACAAGCGGACCCTACGGACGGCGCGCGCGCCCGAGGACACACGGTACTCGGCTGGGGATTCAATCTTGGAGTGGGTTACGACTGGTGGGTCGGTGACGAGTGGAGCCTGGGGCTCCAGGCGCGCCTCGACTACACCCACGGCACCGGCACCGACGCGCGCGACAACGACTGGAGTCACACGCTGTGGGCGCCTACCGTTGGCCTGGGTCTAACTTACAACTGATCCGCGCGGATAGGCTTCAGGGCGCAGGTCAAAAGCTACCGAACAGCCCAACGCTGCGACTGCCAAGGTAGTAGTGCACCTCGACGGAGCTTTGCTTTTCCTGAGGCAATTCCTGGCGCACGAGCTGTTTCCCGCTGCCAATCAAGCCACCAATCAGGACGAGGCTACCCGCACCTTGCAAGACGCCGTCGATGGCGAGCAGGACCTCACCGCCGTCGACCTTGCCCATGGTGATCCACGGACCGATCACCGGAGCGAAGAGCCAAGCCAGTTCCGTAGGGTTCGCTACGGCACCTACATAGGCCGCCGCGTAGCCTGCCGCGAAGAAGCCCGCGCCGAAGTAGCGGGCGGTCGCCGCGCCATCGTGCGTGGACGTCTCCACGTCATAGCCGGGCGGCAGTTGCATGCTCGGTTCGAACGCGCGCTCTTCGCACTCGCCCTCGGCGCAACGGCCACTCCAGCAGTCGCGCCATGCATTGCACTGGTCCCCGATTTCGCAGGGTACGCAGTCGCCGCCACAATCGACGTCGGATTCCAAGCCGTTCTGCTTACCATCGGTGCAGCTGCCTGGGTTGGTATTACCCTGGGGATACGGAGCTTGAGGTGGCGTGAGCTGCCCGGGCTGCTGCGGGTACTGCTGCGGATAGCCACCCGGATACTGCTGGGGGTACGGCTGCCCCGGGGCGGCTTGAGCGCTGAGGTTCGAGGCCTGCAAGAGCGCGGTGCTGCCCGCGCACAGCATGAGCGCGAGCTGGTTACGCTTGAAAATGGCGTTCAGCGACATTGCAGCGCCAGCGTAGCTTGCAACAGCGCTTCAACCTGTCGCTTTCGCGCACCTGGTTGTTAGAAGCGAGCCCTGCAGCGCCCAGCAAACCCTGCAGCGCCCAGCAAGCCCTGCAGCGCCCAGCAAGCCCTGCAGCGCCCAGCGATCCATCACTGCGGCATCAAGCTGCGCCGCGCGGGCGGCGCCGGGCTCGGACCGGGAGGAGGCGCGGGCTCCGTGGACATCAACGTTGCTGGCATCGGCTGGGCGGCCATTGCCGGAGCCGCCGGACCTGGAGGCAACTCTCCGCGCGACTGGAGCTCGACCCAGCCCCGATCCAGCAACGCGCGACGGCTACCCCGTAGTACGCCGGGATTCGCGCGCTCGACTTGGTAGGCGTAAGAGAGCCAACGCCGGGCGCCCCCAGTGTCTCCCAGCACCAACAGCGTCAGTCCGCGGTAGAGGCCGTACTCTGCTTGCTGTTTCGCGTTCGACTCGTTGAGCCGATGTTCCGTCCGCTCGAAGACTTCAGCGGCTTCGATGTAGCGTCCGTCCGCGTACAGCGCGCTGCCACGCTTCACGTAGCCGCTGCAGCCAGCAGTCAGCCCAATCAGCGCCAGCATCAGGAGCCAATGCGATAGGCGACTCCCCTGCGTGCGAGCGCAGCGGTCCCCCTGGTTCATCGCAGACTTCCCCATCGGCCCATCATCCTAACAACGAACGCAGTATGGGACACGCTCCGCGTTGGGCTAGTGCCCTTTTCGTGACCGGTCGATCGCAAACTCGGGTCGGCTGCTCCCGTGCGCGCGAAACATTAGCTCAACAACATCCATCGTTTGGGTTTCGAGGGGCATGTGGGGGGGAGGGCGAGACACAGCGACCTAGGTAGCCCTGTCCAAATCAGCAGTACGCTGCTCGAGCACGCGGCTCGGAGAACCATTACACGCACCAGCGCGGTCGTGATGCTGGATTTGTCAGGGTACGTTGGCTAAACGCTCCCCGCGCTCGCTTCCCCCGACTCACGCATCAAGGACGAAAGATGGGAATCAAAGACACCGTTCGCAAGAAGAGCATGGAACTCATGGGCGACCCGCGGGTGCTCAAGCTCATGCAAAACGAGCAGTTCATGAAGGCCATGATGACGGTGGTCCAAGTGCCGGGGAAGGTAAACACCTTCACCGAGGAGCAGACCGAGCGCTTCGCTAGCATGATGAACCTAGCGACCTCGAAGGACCTGAAAGACCTGAAGCGTCAGGTCAAAAAGCTCGAAGGCGAAGTCGAGCGCCTGAAGAAGAAGCTGGAAGAGAAGTAGGCGGCGTCAGGCGGCGCTCGTTTCCTCGCGGCTCAATGCCTCACTTCGTCGGTCCAGCCAGCGCTCGAGCAGCGGCCACGTGAGCCTGGGAGCATCCCTACCAACCAGCAGATCGATGTGCCCGAACGGCAGTTCACGGTAGGTCTTATCGGTCGACGTCGAGCGCTCAAAACCAGGTCGCACCGACGCCGGCGGCGCCAAGTCGTCGTGGCTCCCCGCGATCACCAGCAGCGGCAGGTCCAATTCTTCGAACGCTTGCTCGAGCCCAAACAGCGTCGTGCTGCGGCTGGCGCGAGACTCTGCCGCCCACGTGAACAGCGTGCGCATCGTCTCGATGCTGCCCTGATCCATCGCGAGCGCCATGTGCTGTCGCAGCACCTCTGGTTCCATCGATCCCCTGCGGAAACCCCGCAGCGGCACCGGGTACAGGCGGCTATTGACGACGCGCTGACTGACGCGAACGAAGCGCCCATACAAGCGAGCGGGCACCGGGATGTTCGGCATCCCGAGGGTTCGATCGAGCAACAAGAACGCTTCGCTCAGGCCAGCCAAGAGCTTCGTCCCGGCCGTGAAACGGTAGGGCGAACCGATGCTCACGACGCCGGCAACTTGAGCTGGGCGTTCCGCAGCTACTGCGTATGCACACAATCCACCGAGCGAGTGGCCAATCAGAAAAACCCGCTCAAAGCCACTCAGGCGATGGATTGAATCCAGCGCTGCGGGTAGGTCCTCCTGCACGAACTGATCGACCCGCTCTGGCAAGCCAGCGCCGAGGTGATCGCTGCGGCCGTGCCCGCGCAGGTCGATGTTGAACACATCGTAACTCGCGCAAGCGAGGTAGTTCACCAGGCTCCTGGAAGGCAGGTGCCAGGCGTAGCGATTCTGGCTGTAGCCGTGGACGAGCAAGACTGCGGCCCGACTCGGAGCCGCGATCGCGTCGACGTCGAGTTGCTCCTCCCCCACTGGTGGCGGGCGCTGCGAGAGCCGTTTGCGCACCATCGCCAGCGGTGCCTTGCTCTGGGTCATCACCAGCTGCTTCACGAAATGGCGCGGCGGAAGCCCCAAGTCGACGGCCTGCTCGACCACTTGGCCATGGAGGATCACTGCGCATCAGTTTAATGCGGCGGGCCAGCTGACGGAGGGAAAAGCCCCTACGCGGGCACCTGGCAGCACTGAGTGATCGAGTCCCAGGCCGTCTCTTGTGCCAAGCCAGAGCGTCTCGGCCCCCCTCGTGGCTCAAACTCCTCACTCGACAGAGGCGTGGAGGGTGTCCCCGCCGTCCGGGTATAACATCAGGGAAACATTGCTAAATCGGCTTTGCTTTCGGCGCATGTGCCATGGCACAATCAGCGCGCCGCATCAGGGTTTGGCACACGCGCGTCACGCGCGGGGTGGCGCTAGGGAGCGAGGGAGGATCACATGGCACACACGGTTCGCACGCGTCGGGTTTGGAATTGGTTCTTGCTGCCGGGTTTGGCGATTTCGAGCGCTACGTTGGCCCCTGCGATCGCGTCCGCGCAGCCCGCGGACCCGGCGGATCCACCGGCAGAGGAGCCTACGGCCGCGCCCGGTGTGGATCCCACCCCACCGCCTTCCGTGGAGGAGCCTCCTCCACCGGCTGAGGAGACGGCCGGCGACAGCACTGTCCCACCGCCACCAGTTCCCCAGGGAAGCGATTCCGAGGTGGAGGACGCGCGCGCTGGCGACTCCGCTGTCGAGCTGCCGGGCAAGACCTACTACTTCGTGGGTCTGCGCTACCGCACGATCGTCGTGCCGAAGTTCATGATCAACCTGTTCGGAGACGGCGGTCGCACCGTGGTCGTGCACTCGGGAGGCCCCGAGTTCGGCATTCGCAAGGACGGCTTCGAATACAACTTCGGGCTCTGGTTCGCGAACTACGCGATGGACGACACGCCTTTCAAGTCGACCAGCGACGGCGAGAAAGCGTGGGAGATCGTCAACAGCAAGATGAAGGCGATCTACCTCACGTCCGACTTCTTGTGGTCTCAGGAGTTCGGCCCATCGTTCAGCTTGAACTACGGTGCCGGTGTCGGCCTGGGCTTCATGTTCGGTGATCTAAACCGTGTGCAGGCTTACCCGCGACCCGGTTCCGCAGGGAACCCAGAAGACTATGAGCGCTGCGATAGTCCCAACCAGGCGGACGACCCTGGCGACTTCTGTGGGGACGACAACGACCACTACGGAGACTACAACGAGCCCTCGTGGGCCGATGGCGGCTCCAAGCCCATCGTGTTCCCCTGGCTCGCGCTGCAGACCGGTCTGCGTTTCAAGCCGGCCAAGAGCTTCGTCGCTCGCCTCGATCTAGGCTTTGGCACCAGCGGCTTCTTCGTCGGGCTAGGGGCTGACTACGGCCTCTAAGGTTCCTGCCTCAGAGAAAGAGCCGGATGTGACCGAGCTCGAGCTGCCCACACGCTATGAGACTCTCCAACGCCTGGGTGAGGGCGGCGGAGGCGAAGTGTGGGCCGTTCGAGATCGCCACACTCAGGAGAAGCTCGCCCTGAAGATGCTCTCGCCCACGGCGAGCGAGCGCGAGATGACCGCGCTCGTGCGCGAAGCCGTTGCGCTCAGTGGCCTCGAAGGCCTCGGGGTGCCTCGCGTGGTGCGCTTCGGTCGACTACCGAAGAGCGGGCGCCCCTTCATGTTGCGTGAGCTGGTGGAGGGGCAGAGCCTGCAGGCGCTGATTGAGACGGGCGACAGCGACGCTGCTACGCGTGCGCTCGTGCGCGCAGCAGATCAGGTCACGCTGCTTCACCGCGCGGGCATGCTTCACGGCGACATCAAGCCGCACAACATCATCGTCGAAGCGAACGGGCGCGCGACGCTCGTAGACCTGGGATTGGCGGCACCGTGGCGCGAAACTGGCACGCGCCCCGAAGGACTCACGCCGCGTTACGCCGCCCCTGAGCTCCTGGAAGGCAAGCCGCTCACGGTCCGGGCGGAGGTCTACGCTCTGGGGGTCACGATTGCGGACATCATCGCCGCGGCCTCCAAGACGATGAACCCGCGGGTCAGGCGCGAGTTGATGGACGTTTCCGCACGGGCGACTGCCGTCGACCCACGTGAGCGGCATCCGTCGGCGGACGAGCTGGCTACTGCCATTCGCCGTGCCGGGGGGCTGAAGGCAGCCAGCTCGCGCCACGACGCGCACGAGGTCTGGCCCGTGCTGGGTATCGACGCCATCTCGAGTCAGCTCCAGCACTCCGTCGCAAAGTTATCGCGGGGAAAAAAACTCTGGCTCGATGGTCCACTCGGTTCGGGGCGGAGTGTGTTGCTCCGGCGTCTGGCGTGGTCGATTGGCGTCGAAGGGCGCCCGCTGGTTTGGATCGATGACCACGTCGTTGAAGACGCCGCGGCGCTCGAAGCCGAACTCGCAGAGTTCGAGGGTAAAGGCGGCGTCACCATCCTGATCGATGACTCGCACCTCCTCCCCGAGCGAGGCTTGGAGCTGATCAAGCAGCTGAACAGCGAGGGCGCCCGCCTCGTCATCGTCGGCGACTCGGAGCTGCAGGCGGGCGCCAAGCGCTTCGAAGTACCCCGTCTCGAACAACACCACGCGGAAGAACTCGTGCGCCGTGCGATGCCTTCGCTGACGGGGCGCCTGCTCGCTCACGTGGTGAACGCGTCGAACGGACGCCCCGGTGCGCTGCGCGGCTTGGTCGAGACGCTGGCGGCGCAGCCCGTGGCGTCCGAAGCAGACATCGATCGCGCGCTGGCGGGTGAGTCGTCTGCCCCCGGTTCGGATCTGCCGCAGAGCCCCTATGAGCGCGCGGTCTACTTCCTCGAGCGGGGCCGATTCAACGACGCCGCTCAAGCGATGGACGAGGTTGATCGATCGAAGGCGGAGGGGGAGAGCACCACGGTGCCCAACACGCCTGAGTCGCGCAGCGAGCGCCTCGCGCTCGAGACGCTGCGCGCGCGCCTCGAGCTGGGGCTGGGCGACTCCACCTCCGCGCTTTCTCGTCTGGAAAAAGTGGCGGGGCTGGCGAAGGAGCGCCGGGGTACCCACGAAGCGAAGCTGTGGATGCTCTACGTTGGGCGCGCGTACGTGGCGACCGGCGACTACTCCCGCGCCCTCGAAGTGCTCGCGCAACTGGTGGATGAAGAGGGCCCGCTCGGCGCCGAAGCGAGCGCGTTTCATGGCCTTGGTGCAGCCTATCTGGGCAACACCGAGCAGGCGCTCGCCGATCTCGAGAGCGCCGTGCGCCGCGCGCGGGAACACGATGCGCCCCGGGTAGAGGCTGTCGCGCTGGTCAGCCGCGGCCTGGTGTTGCAGCGCGACGATCGCATCGAGGAGGCGCGCGAGGCCTACGAGCAGTGCATCGTGGCAGGTGAGCGCGCTGGGGACGCCGGCTTGCTCAGCACCGCGCAGCTGAACCTGGCAGGCTTGCTCAAGGTGAGTGGTGACGTCGCGGGCGCCATCGAGCACTTCGAGGCCGCTGTCGACATGGGACGCCGCTCAGGCCGGCGCTCGACGACGCGCAATGCGCTCTTGAACCTCGCCAATACGGATCTCTACTTGGGCCGCTTGGCGCGCGCGCGGGAGAGCATCGAACTCTTGGAGGAGCAGCGCAGCGGCTTGCCTCCAGTGCTCAACGCTCAGCTCTCCGGTCTCCAAGCAGAGCTAGCGAGCCGCGTGGGGGAAGTCGATCGTGCCGTGCGTTTGTACGAGGGCTGTGCCGCGGCCTACGAAGCCGTGGGGCGCGGCATCGACTCTGCCGAGGCGCGCCTCGAAGGGGTACTGATCGCTAGCCGCGCAGAAGCGCCGGACACGGCAGAGCTCGAGCGTCAGCTAGACCAAGCGCGCGAAGCACTAGCGACCGCGCCGGCTCATCGACCCCTGTACATGCTCGCGCGCGGGCGCGTGGCTTGGGTTGCCGGGCGCGAACAGCAAGCGCGCACCTTCGTGGAAGAGGCGCTGGAAGCCGCGCGCGCTGCTGGTCAGAAGGAGTGGGTGTGGCGCGCTCAGGAGGTGCTCGGCGAAATCGCCGAAGCCGGCGGTCAGCCCACGCTGGCGCGCAGGCACCGGGAGGAGGCGCTGACGGTGCTCGAGGAGATCGGCGCGCATCTCCCCAGGGATCTACGTGAGGTGTACTGGAACGACGCGCGGCGCCGAGCATTGCGCGCGAGGGTGCAGCGCGAGTCGATGACGTCGGCGCCCACGGATCTTGCAGGTTTCTCCCCATCGCCCGTGTTCCCCCGCAGCGACCGTTCACTGATCAGCAGCATGAGCCTGACGCCTCTCGAGCGGCGCCTGGCTCACATTCTGGAGGTAAACGCCGTACTTGCTCGTGAGCGTGATCTGGAGCGCTTGATGCGCCTCGTGATCGGCCACGCCATCGAGCTCGCACAGGCGGAACGCGGCTACCTGATCTTGCTCGAGCAAGACGGCAGCCTGACGGTTCACACGTCGCGCACGCGTTCGGGGGATGAGACCCACGCCGAGTTTTCCCGCTCCATCGCCCAACAGGTGATCGATAGCGGCGCGTCACTGGTGAGCAAGAGCGCTCAGACTGACGCGCGCATGAGCGGCTACGCGTCGGTGCACCAACTCGATCTTCAGTCGGTCGCGTGTGTGCCCATCGTGGCTCCCGAAGGGGAGCCAATCGGCGCGCTTTACGTGGAGACTCGCAGTCGCCCTGCCGATCACTTCGAGCGCGAGCTGCCGACTCTGCAGGCGTTCGCTGATCAGGCGGCGGTCGCTATCGAATCGGCGCGCCTGCTCACCGAGAATCGTCGCCGTGCGGAAGAGCTCGAGCGCACCAACGAGCGCTTGCGTGAAGCCCAAGGTCGCCTCCAAGAGCTGCTCGATCAACGTACGCAGCGCTTGAAGATCGCACGCCGTAGACTGCGAGACGCGCGCGAGACACTGTACAGCCACTTTGGCTACATGGGCCTGGTCGGCACTTCGAAGCCGATGCGCCGTGTGTACTCGCTGATCGACCGCGTGAAGGACACCGACGTAGCCGTGTTGATCACGGGCGAGAGCGGCACCGGCAAAGAGGTGGTGGCCAACGCCATCCATCGCGCCGGCGGTCGCGCCAAGAAGGCCTTTCTTGGTGTGAACTGCGGCGCCATTCCCGAGCACCTCCTGGAGAGCGAGTTGTTCGGTCACGTGAGGGGCGCCTTCACCGGCGCAGATCGCGATCGCAAGGGGCTCTTCCGTGAAGGGGAAGGCGGCAGCATCCTGCTCGATGAGATCGGCGAGATGCCCCAGCGCATGCAAGCGGGACTTCTGCGGGTGCTGCAAGAGCATAAGGTGCGCCCGGTTGGCGGCGCCAGCGAAGAGCCGGTCGACGTGCGCGTCATCTGTGCGACGAATCGCGACCTGGCGGCGATGGTCGAGGAAGGTACTTTCCGTGAGGATTTGTACTACCGGATCCACGTCGTCGAGATGCGCATCCCGCCGCTTCGCGAGCGCACCGAAGACATCCCCCAGCTGGTGGATCACTTCCTCGGCATCTTCGCGGCGCGCTACAAGCGCGACAAGAAGGCCGTTACGCGGGACGGCCTGAAGCGCCTGCGCGGCTACCACTGGCCGGGCAACGTGCGTCAGCTGGAGCATGTGTTGCTCAACGCCTGGGTGCTGAGCGAAAAACCCGAGCTCGATCAAGACGACTTCGACATCCCCGACGGTCGCGCTGGGAGCGCTCTGTTCAGCAGCCTCACCGGCAGCGCCTCTGTTACGACCAGCAATCACACGGGGCAGCGACGCACGACCACCGTTCCGCCGTCTTCGGGTTCCAGCGTGCGCAGCAGCCTCAGCCAGCACAAGCTGGACGAGCGTGAGCGCATTCTCCAGGCGCTCAAGGCGAGCAACTGGAATCGCGTGAAGGCGGCGGAGCTACTCGGCATGCCCCGCCGCACGTTCTACAGGCGCCTCAAGCAATACGGCATTCAGTGAGCCGCGGCGCGAGCACCAGCGGGGAGTGACTCGAGATGGCGAAAGTCTTCATCACTGGATCGGCTGAC
>JBFXBK010000149.1:0-19535 GCA_050183255.1 Polyangiaceae bacterium
CCAATCAACACGAAGAACACCGACGCGATCACGAGGCCCGCGATGATGATTGACCACGCGCAAGTTCGCTTGTCTTCCATCGCCCGATGTTCGCCTCGGCCGTGGCGGCCAGCAAACGGATTCGGCTTCGGTGCTCGCCCCGCCAAGACGTTTCGCGGATTTTCGGGGGGGAGGTCAAATATATCCGCTCCGGAAACGCGCTCGAAGGCCGTGTTTCGAGCGAGCTCCACTCTCGGCCTTCCACTTCGCTCGCGCTTGTTCTTCCAGTCAGGGTCGAGCTGCCGCCGGGGGCTCGGCGGAGTCGAGCTGCAGCCCAGTCTTCTTTTGGGGGTGATAGACCACGCGGAAACATGGGGCGTTGAATCTGGCTGGTTGCTGTGCTGCGTAAGGGAAATTGTGGCCTTGCTCCGGCTCTCACGCCGTGTCCTGCTCCTGCTTGGGTGACTGTGAGGGGATCACGCAAAGCGTGGGTGACTCGTATGGATCAATCGACGAATCGGGGAGGGACCTTGGCGCTGGATGGCTCCGGGGCCGAGGGGCTCGCGCACACCGTGCTCAGGTTGAGCGAGGCGGAAGCCGTCGCGGAGGTGACGGCTCAGGCGAACATCGAGCGGTATGCGCCCCGGGAGTTGCTCGGCGAAGGTGGGATGGGTCGGGTGCTGAGCGCCGAGGACCGGCACTTTGGTCGCCTCGTCGCGCTCAAGGAACTGAAGAGCCGTTCGCCGGGGCTCGTCGCGCGGTTCAACGTGGAAGCGCTCGTGACGGCGAACCTCGAGCATCCGGGTATCCCCGCGGTATACGATCGCGGCATCCGTACGGATGGGCTGCCTTACTACGTGATGCGTCGCGTGGCTGGCAAGACCCTGGCCGAAGCGATTGACGAAGCAAAGTCGCGAACTGAGCGCCTGCGGCTGGTGAGCGTGGTCACCCACGTGGCGCGCACGGTTGGCTTCGCCCACGCTCGCGGCGTGGTGCACCGAGACATCAAGCCTGAGAACGTGATCATCGGCGAACACGGCGAAACCATCCTGTTGGACTGGGGGATCGCGAAGGTCAGAGGCCTGGCTGGCGACGCGGAGGCTGAAGGAGTGCTGGAACGCATTGCAAGCGGCAGCCAGCAAACCCAGGTCGGCGCGGTGATGGGGACTCCCGCGTACATGTCCCCGGAGCAAGCCCTGGGGCGTACAGCGTCGATTGATGAACGCAGCGACGTGTTTGCGCTCGGGGCGATGCTCTACAATGTGCTGACCGGCACCGCTCCGTACGCAGGGGCAACCGCAGCGGTTGTAATGACCGCGGCAGCTCAGGCGCAGTTCGAACCGATCCACCGCCGGGACCCGAGTATCCCCAAGGGCTTGCAGTCGATCGTGGACCGCGCCATGGCACGCGAGCCAGCGGAGCGTTTCCCTACGGCAGTTGACCTCGCGGATGCGCTCGAAGCGCACGCTACCGGCGCCCTCGCCAAGCAGGAGACCTCGCTCGGAGTGCGGTTGCTGATCGGCGCCGGGGCCGCCGGCTTGCTCATACTCGCGATCATCAGCGCCATCGTTGTGTGGACCGCGGTAGGAACACTGCGTGAGCTCGGCGGTGGAGCGCTAGGGTACCTCACCCTCGCGTTGCTCGGGGCAGCGCTCGGGGTCGTAGACTGGAGCACGCGCGGCAGGCACCAGCTTGCTCCGCTAGTGGCAGCGTTTGCGGGCTGCACGGTACTTGGCGGAATCGCGGTTGCGTGTTTGGGTGAGCTGCGGGTGATGGCGACCGCGGCGGAGGTGGCGGGCAACGAGCTGGAATGGCAGCGGGTGGTCAGCCTGGGCACGTGGGAGACGCTTGGGAACGTACCGGCGAGCCTGTGCCTGGCGATGCCGCTCATCGCGCTCTGGGCGCTCGCCCGCCGGCGCGCCATGACGTCGAGCGCGTCGGCTTGAGTGGCACCGAGCAGGCCTTGCGCGATCCCGGTGTGCCAGGTTGAGCCCCGGCGCTCCTCTCCCCCAAAATCCCGCGGAAAAACTGAGGTCGGGCCCGCTGGCGTGAGTCTTGCTCTCGAGTTGCTCATGGCTCGCTTTGTGGGTGCTCGGGTCGATGCGGCGTCGCCGCGCGGCTGGTTGTTCTTGGCCTACCTCGTCCTTGCGGGGCTGATGCTGCTGGCTTGTTCGAGCAGCACGCCGACGCCTGGCGCCGAGGATGCAGACTTCGTCTCTGATGATCCGAACCTCGGTGACGACTACTACGGTGGAGGCAACGGCGGAACCGGTGGCTCCAGCGGCGGCGGTGCGGGAGGTTCCGGTGCAAGCGGCGGGCAGGGTGGCGCCGAGCGTGACATCGAAGAGGCGGACATCATCCAAACCTCGGGGAACCGACTCTATGCCCTGTCCCGCTACGGCGGGCTGAGCATCATAGACGTCGGCACTCAGGACAAGCTCGAGCTGCTCGGTCGCTTCAAGACCGACGCGACGCCCTTCGAGATGTATCTTCGCGGAAACGTCGCCCTCGCGTTGTTCGATAGCTACGGCTCCGGCGGCTACAACAGCGAGGGCTTGTGGGAGTGGCACGAGGCGAGCCGCGTCTTGGCGCTGGATGTGAGCGATCCGTCCAACATTCGAGTGTTGAGCGACACCCAGCTCCCTGGCAGCGTCTCAGACTCGCGCATCGTGGGCGATGTGCTCTACGTCGTGAGCTACGAGAATGGTTACTGCTGGGACTGCAGCGACACGCCTCGCACCACGGTCACCTCGTTCGCCATCGCAAACCCGGCGCAGACTCACCAGGTCGATCGGCTCGCCTTCGACGACGTTCAAGACTCCTGGGGTTGGTCCCGGCGTAGCGTCACCGTAACGGACCAACGCATGTATGTCGCTGGGCGCGACTACGACTCGACCTGGGGCTCCAAGATCCAGATCGTGGACATCTCGGACCCCGCAGGTGATTTGCGCACCGGCATCGCGATCCGCGCGGCAGGAGAGATCGAGAGCCGCTGGCAAATGGACGAGTCGAACGGCGTCTTGCGCGTGATCAGCCAGCCCGGAGTCTGGGACACCAGTGCGCCGCCAGTGCTGCAGACGTTTGCAATCCAGAGCTCCGATGCCGCGACGCGCCTCGCAGCAATCGACGTTCAATTGCCGGCTCCAGAGCGCTTGCGTAGCGTGCGCTTCGACGGCACCCGTGCGTTCGCCATCACCGCCGTGCAGACGGACCCGCTCTTTACCTTCGACCTGAGCGACCCAGCGGATCCGAAACAACTGGGCGAGCTCGAGATGCCAGGTTGGGTCTATCACATGGAACCGCGGGGAGACAGGCTGCTGGCGCTAGGCTTCGACAACGCCAACGCACAGGGGTCGCTGCACGTGTCGATCTTCGACGTGAGCGATCTCACCACGCCGACCTTGCTCTCGCGAGTCAACTTCGGATCGGAATGGGCGTACCTGTCGGAGGATCAGGACCGCATTCACAAGGCGTTCAACTTGCTCGAGCCAGAAGGGCTAATTCTGGTGCCGTTCAGTGGCTACGACTACGGCGTCGACTACGAGTACTGCGGTTCCTACGTCAGCGGTGTGCAGCTCATCGACTGGAGCAGCGACTCGCTCACCCGGCGTGGGGTCGTTCCCAGTGTCGGCCAGGCACGCCGTGCTTTCCTGTTGAACCAGCGCCTCTTCACCGTGAGTGATGATCGCGTCGAGTCGTTTGACTACGCTGATCGCGACGCTCCGTCGCGCACTGCAAAGGTGAGCCTTGCGCGTCGCGTCTCCAAGAGTGCGATCGTTGGGGAACACATGCTCCGCCTTGGCGCCAGCTGGTGGAGCGACAACACCACGTTGGATGTCGTCGAGAAGAGCAAGGCGGACCAGGCAGCATCGTTGGGTGAGGTGGACATCGAGAATCAAGTCGCCACGGCCGGCTGTAGCTATGGAGTGGGGTCACCGAAGCTCTTCAGTCATGGCAACTTTGCGTACGTCGTCTACTCGAACTACGACTATTACTACTACGATGCGCAGTCGTCGGCGGTTGCCATCGTTGACGTCTCGAACCCCGCGGAACCAAAGGTCGTCAAACAGTACACTTTGAAGTCCGCTGGGGTGCAGTACTGGTGGGAGTACGGGCTGAACGACGTACTGCCTACGGGGTCTGATGCCGTGATGGTCGGTTCGACGCTGGCCGTGCTGCGCTCCACGGAGACCTATCTCAGCGAGGGGCAGGCGCCGCGCATCACGCTGGAGGTTGCGGACCTCTCGGATCCCAACAATCCGACGAGTGTGACCGTCGCGCTGGGCGACACGCTCGGGATGACGGGCTTGATGGTTCACGCTGGCAAGCTCTTCACCAGTCACTACGAACCCGCGTCGGACGGTCGCGTGCGCTTCTACCTCGATCAAATCGACATCAGCGATCCGGCCCATCCGAAGCTCAGCAAGCGGAACGTACCGGGCTCACTGTTCGCGATCGATGACCAAACGGGCAAGGTCATCACCACGACGTATCTACGCCACGAAGAGCGCCTGGCAGGGGAGAGCGAGTGCTGGGAGCAACACGGCTACTATGGGCACTTCCGCTACGACAACCAGGACTACACCGGACCGGGCACCTGCACCTGGATCACCCACGAGTTCAAGCTGCTCGATGTGTCAGGTTCTCCGCGAGTCGAATCCACCCTCGCCCTCGATGCCGATATGCATCCTCAGAACAGCGTGATGGGCGAGGGAGTGCTGTTCGCCCAGCTTCGCGACTACAATTACGTCTACGACAACTTGGCGAGCGAGCTCGAGCTGCACACGCTGAGCGGCTTTGCCGAAGGGAAACTCAAGCTTGGCAAGGCGTCCGCACCGTCCACGGACTACTACGTCTACATCTCCGATCTGGCTGCGAATGGCAAGCGCGCGGCCATCGTGACGGGGCAATCCTTCTACGTGATCGACGCCACCAACCCAGCGACGCCGGTCGTCAGTCAGTCGGAGCGCCTGATCTCCTACCCCGAGAGCGTCAGCATGGACGCGACTCACGCCTACGTATCGCTCGGGTACGACGGAGTGCAGTCGATTCCTCTGGAGTGAGCCCACCTGATCGCAACAGGCTTGTAGAATCCTCCACAGTCGGGAGGATCGGTGGCCGATGACCCACAGCCTGTCTTGGTTTCATCTCCCGGAAGAGGAGCAGGAGCTCATCAACTACCTCGCTCGTTCTGACGTTTGGGCTTTCTCTTGGAAGGTGGAGCCCAACGAGCCCGAGTACCCGCCAGCACCGGTTGCGGATTTCTTTTGTGATCACGGGGAAACGCTCACGGTCGGCTATCAGGCGACGAGTCTGGGTTGGGCCCGAGATCGCGAAGCACATCAGGCCGCTCCGGACGTCGTTCGCCCCAACGTCGACAACTGGGGGGAAGAGCGGAACATCGTCTACTTGGGCCTCAAGGAGGCCGTGATGTCACCAGCCACGCATGAGGTTGAGACGCTAGTTGGCGGAGTGGTGGAACCTATCGGGCCGGGAGTCGGGAGAATCGTCGGTGCCACTGCGGTTCGACGCCGTGCCCTCGATTCAGGCAACGCGCTGCTTCGCTATCACCGCGGCGCATGGCTCGCGCACTTGAGCGCTTTCGAGGGTCCGACCATTGCGTACGAGAGCGGTGCCGGTGATGAACTCGAACGCCTCGGAAAGCGCGTGTTCGGCTGGATCCGGCGCTGGACACCAGAGTCGGTTCGGGTTCACAGGGCCAACTACATGAGGCGAGCGACCCGGAGCGCGGCCGAAGCTTCCCGCGCGGGAACGCATTTCCTTTGAGTGTCGCCGGCGCGGGGCCCGCACTTCGCTGTCTATTCCACGATGGGGTGACGTCCATTCTGGTTGCCGATTCGTCGAGCGATTCGCCGGCGTTTCCGTAGGGTGCGCGGATGTGCTGCTACCCGCCAACGCGCTTGCGCGCCGCTAGCACCGCAGCATTCAGCTCCTCGTCGCGTTCACGCCAGCCGGGCATGCCGATGTCTAGCCACTCCTCCGAGGCCTCGACGTGGGCCACTTCGGAGGCGTCTTGTTCGAGTTGATCCAGCAACAGTTCGCGATCGATATGAAGCCTGGCCACGTAGTCGTCGAAAGAAGGCGCTAGCTCGATGAACTGAGAATCGCGCGCGCGTCCCGTCCAGGCCGGGCGCCCCTGGACGAAGGCGACGACGGGTTGTTGCTCTGCGCGAGACAAGTCCAGGAAAACTATCGAGTCTCCACCATCCCTCGCGAACGGCAACACGCCCTGTGGAACCTCGTTGATCTCGCGAGCAGCCGCTAGCTCTTTCAGGATGCTGCCGCTTCCGCTGCCAACCGCGCGGAAAATGTCGGAGAAGCTCAGGGAGTCGGTGGCGCCACCTTCAAGCGTCACGTCGATCGAGTACTCGATGTAGCCGCCATGGGCGACGCCGAGGAACTCGCGAAACGAACCAGGGAGCTTTGCCCCCAACTCTGCTTCGATGGCGACAAGGTCGTCGTCAGTAGGCGCCTGTTGAGCGCGCTCGATCGCGAGGTGGCGAAAGCGTGCGTACGTCATCACAGCGCGCATGCTAGAGGATCTTGTGTGAGCCGGTCGAGCCTGGCCGCCTGGGACCCAGCGCTTGGTGATACGCTCTCGAGGTGTTGCGCCGAACGCTAGTAGTGGCGGTCTTTGTTTCCGGCGTTGCCTGTACGCGTCAGAAGCCGGAGCAGTGCGCGAACGCCATCGTTCAGCAGCCGTCGTCCCCGGCTAGCGCGTCGCTCGCATCGATCCCGCCGGTGAAGGTCACGCACCGCGTAGTGCTCAGTGAAGAGACTGACTTCGATGGCTACGGGTCACGGAAGATGAAGGGCAAGCTCGGGCCGCTGGAGGTCGAGTGGGAAGACTCCTCGCATCGAGGCCTGTACACCTCTTCCGGGTCGACGTTGTTTCTCTACCTTCCAGGCTGCAAGCAGGAAGGCAAGTCTCAGAAGATCGACGTGTCCGTGGATGAAGTCGCGCTGTACCGCGTTGGCGACCAGCTGGTGATTTCGACTGGGCGAATGGATCGCCTCAAGGCATTCAAGATCGTGCCGCCGCTGGCGTCTGCGTCCGGCAGCCCCAAGTAGCAGCTAGCGCAGCTTGAACCTGCGAGCGCATCGCGTAGTGCGTGTGGATGAGTGCTCCCCGGTTCTGATCTCCGAGATGCCGGTAGCCAGGTTACCGGGAGGAAACAATGGGCTCGCGCACGATGCCCTCAGCTCTGATTTTCATTTTAGCGGAAGCGCCGAGGGGAGAAAGATGACAAGTTGCTAGGACGCGCTTTTGGGCTCATTTCCGAGCTCCGCGCAGGACCCATTTCGAAACCTCGATCGCTATGAAAAAGACACTCGGCTGCTTTCTGATCACTGGTATCTCTGTTTTGACCTTCTCCTGTGGATCGTCTGGGGGTGGGGGAGATACGGGGGGGAGCGGGGGAACTGGCGGCTCTCAAGCCAACGGCGGATCAGGCGGAAGCACAGGCGGCGCTTCTGGCGCGGGCGCAGGCGGCAGCTCTGCGGGCACATCGTCAGTCGGCGGGGCAAACTCAGGCGGCGCGGCCACGGGTGGAGCGGCCACGGGCGGTACGGGCACAGGCGGTACCGAGACAGGCGGTACCAGCACAGGCGGTACCAGCACAGGCGGCGCGAGTACCGGCGGCGCTGCGAGTGGCGGCGCTGGTGGCGGCCCCGTGACCCTGCGAGTGATGTCGTTGAACGTCTATGGCTACATGACGATGCCCCAAGCCGCACCTACCTACGCCGCCTTGATTGAGGCCCAGAACGTGGATGTGGTCGGGATTCAAGAAGGCGTGCAGGACTGGCAGCTCAGCACGATGTTTCCCACGGACTACAGCCGCGCGGAAGCACTCGGCGCGGCTCTCGGTGGCTGCTACCAGCGCGAATACCAGGTGTTTGTCAATACTTGCCGAGGCAACACCCTAGACAAGCACGAACGCTTCGACCTCACTGACGGTCCCAACGCCACGCGCACCGGTGAAGCTGCGACCGTGACCAAGGGCGGCAAGACGTTCGGCTTCATCGACGTCCACTGGGATCATCAGTCGGACGCGACCAAAGCTGCGAATGCCGTCGAGACGGCGGCTGCGACCAATGCGTTCGGCAATATTCCAGTGATTGTTTTGGGCGACTTCAATGCCGGCTGCTCGTCGTCGTACCCCAGCAACATGAGCTCGAGCGCCTCCCTCGATCTGATCGTCAACGGCGGCATCGACTGCATCTTCTCCAAGTCGGCTCCGGGGAGTGGAATGGAGGTCAACGCGTCTCCATCCGATCATGACGCCGTCGTCGCGGAGTTGACTCTCTGAGCGACCCGATTCGACCGGGCGCGGCCGCGCCTGCCGGGCCATGTTTCTGTCAAGTTTCCGACTGAATCCAGACGAACCGCTGAACGGATCGCGGTGTCGGTGGGTGAGGGCCCCCGTGGGACGTGGGCGACTGAGGTGGGAGCATGTGGTGTTGCCGGGCGGATACGACTGGCAGCGTTCGCTGCTTTTTCAATTTTGACGGAGGCGCCAGCGTGCGAAAGATGCCAAGTTCCTATGATGCGCGCGCTGCGTTCCGTTCTGCTCCCTCCAAATCCTGCGCGCAAACGGCTTCGGAACCCCGCTATGAAGAAGGCACTCAACCCCGACTGGACCATCGGCATCTGTCTCTTCGCACTCTCCTGCGCTTCGTCGGGAGATGGCGCCGACGTCGCCGGGAACGGGGGAAACGGGGGCTTTGAGCCGGTCGGCGGGGCAGCCGGAGCGGCAGGTGAGGCTTCTGTTGGGGGTGCGGGTGGGGAAGCGAGCGCGGGTGCAGGTGGTGGCGGAAGCTGGGCGTCCGGCGCGGCGACGAGCGGCGGCGCAAGCACCGGCGGCACGACCGTGGGCGGTGCCAGCACCGGCGGTGGTGAGAATGGCGGTTCGAGCGCTGGCGGTACCGGCGCAAGCACCGGCGGCACGGGTGCGGGCGGCGTTGGCGGAGCCTCGGTCACCCTGCGGGTGATGTCGCTGAACGTCTATGGCTACATGACGATGCCCCAAGCTGCTCCGACCTACGCCGCATTGATTCAGCAGCAACTCATCGACGTCGTCGGTATTCAGACTGGGGAGCAGGACTGGCAGCTCAGCACGAGTATGCCGACAGACTACAGCCGCGCGGAAGCGCTGGGGGCAGCCCTCGGCAGCTGCTACCAGCGCGAGTACCAAATCTTCGTCAACACGTGTCGCGGTAACACGCTCAACAAGCATGAACGCTTCGATCTGACTGATGGCCCCAACGCTACGCGCACGGGCGAAGCCGCAACCGTGACCAAGGGTGGCAAGACGTTCGGGTTCATCGACGTGAACTGGGATCACGAATCCAGCACGACCAGGGCTGCGAACGCCGTTGAGACCGCTCAGGCGGCCAACGCCTTCGGGAGCATCCCCGTAGTGGTCGTCGGAGACCTCAACGCCGGCTGCACGTCGACCGCCGCCAGCACCATGAGCTCGGGTGCTTCTCTGGATCTGATCGTCAACGGCGGCATCGACTGTATCTTCTCCAAGTTCGCTCCGGGAGGCGGTCAGACAATCGATGCGACCCCGTCTGACCATGAAGCGGTTATCGCCGAGCTGACCTTGTGATTCGGGATTGCTAGAAGTCGCGAGGGGCCATCGGGTACCCCCTTCTCGCGCGCTCGTTCGCGTTCGTGCGTGACGACGTGACGCAGTATCTGTGTTGCAGTATTACCGCACGGATACGACGCCGGTCACTGTGTCCCCTCTGACCACGGCGCCGTGGTCGCTGAGTTGTCTCTCTGAGGGATCCTCCTGGGGGCGGACCCTGATACCCTCCAGGGGATGAAACGCGTCTCTCCTTCGCTGAGCGGTTCGGTTCGACTGTTTTCGTTCTGGGTGGCGAACGGAACGGTCGGTCATCCCCTGCTAGATGACGTCGACTACACGTGCATCTTCGAGGAGCCCAGCGCGCTTGAAGCGACCTACGCCATCTTCATGAATTGCCTCGAGCTGGACGACGACGGGATGGTGCTGAACGCCAAGGCAGCCGAACGAAGGGCGGCTGAATACATCCTGGCTTACTGCACCGGACAGCAACCCGAGCGGGAGTTCGAGCAGTGGGAGGTCGAGCTGTACTCGAGCAGCTCGGAGTCCGCGCCAGCTCGCGAGTGAGCGCGAACCCATGCTTCCGGGCGGTAGCATCGGATCGCGCTGAGAGTGGCACGCAACCTGCACTTTGCCTCCTCACATTCAGCTAAACCTCTACAAAATAGCTGTGTTCGTGCAGGCGGCACGCTTTGGCACAGCTAGGAGAAACGATGCCCCGCTTCAATCACTTCCGACTGCGCTATGTGGCGCTTCTCGTCACCGGCGTCGCCGCTTGCTCGCACACTCAGAACCGCGCGGATTCAGGAACCGGAGGAAGCTCCGCCGCGGGCACCGGAGGCAACTCGAGCGGCAACGGAGGGACCTCCCAAGCGGGCACTGGAGGCAGCTCGGGAGCAGCCCATGGCGGCGCAGCGGGCGCAGCCACTGGAGGCACGTCCCACGCAGGGATGGGAGGCACGTCCAGTGCAGGGATGGGAGGCACGTCCAGCGCAGGTGCCGGTGGGTTAGCGCCCTGCCAGTGCGACCTCGTGACTCAGTGCATCGCTCGAGAGCTCCTGGCGCCCTGGGCCCCGACGGAGGACGCTGGAGTGAACCCCGACTCTGGGGTTGCGGATTCCGGAACGAACGATTCGGGGAGCGCCGATGCTGCAGTACACGACTCAGGCAGCGGCGGGGCGCCTGGGGATGCAGGAATCGACGGAGCCGGGGCAGGTGGTGCTGGACCCCGCAATCCATGCCCGCCGAATGACTGGGCGTGGCCTTTCGAGTGGCGACCCTGCAACTGCGGGAAGTGGGAACGTAGCTTGGAGAGCGAGACCCCCGAGAGCTGCTGTTACCACGTGGATTATTCTGGTGCAGGAGGTGGGCGGCCGTTCGTGGTTGGGGGAGAGGTCCGCCGCGCAGAAGTCATCATGAACCCAGATTGGTCGCAGGCGCCCAGCCCGCTGACGTCGGCGCTCAGCGTGCGTGAGCTGCTCAGGGACGAGTGGACCCGTGACGCTCAACTCGAGCATGCGTCGATCGCCTCGTTCGCGCGCTTCACCTTGGAGCTGATGGCGCTCGGCGCGCCACCACATCTGCTGATGGCCGCGCAAGGAGCTGCAGCAGATGAGATCCGTCACGCACAGGATTGCTTCGCCCTTGCCAGTCGCTACGCGGGGCACGCCGTCGGCCCGGCGGCGCTAGACGTGACGGGCAGCCTCGAGGTGCCCGATCTCGATACGTTTGCGGTGAGCTGCTTCGTCGAAGGCTGCATCGGTGAGACGGTCGCCGCGCTGATCGCCGAGGCTCAGCTCGAAGTCGCACAAGATGACCAAGCGCGAGAAGCCTTGCAGCGCATCGCCGAGGACGAGGCGAACCACGCTGAGCTCGCCTGGCTCAGCCTGGCTTGGGCGATCCCGCGCGGCACCGGAGACCTGAAACGCCGCCTCCAAGCCGCGTTCGATGCTGCGCTCGCACAGCCAGAACCCGTCGCTCAGTCGCTCTCACCCGAAGAAGTCGCGCTGCTGCAAGCCCATGGTCGACTCACTCAAGCAGAGCAGCACGCCATCCGCAAGCATTGCCTCGCGGAAGTGATCGGGCCCTGTCTGGAGGCGCTGTTCGGTGGGTCGGCGCCGCTAGATCGGGCGGCTCACCCCAGCGCTTGATCTGCTGCTTCGTATCGACTCAGCGACTCAAGCTGAGAGCGAGCACCTTGGCGCAGTCGGCGTTGTACTCGGCGTCCTTTTCGGAGAACTCACCTTGCTTAGCGACTGGATCGAAGTTGAAGAACACTTCGCCCTCGAGGCCTTCGAGCTGCAAAAAGAGCTTGGAAGCGATCCAGTTGCCATCACCTCCCAACCCGCCGCTGGGGAAGCGCCCAGCCGAAGGACGACTCGGCTTCTCGAACACGGTGGTGATCACGAACGGTAAGCGATGCACCTCTCGTTCGCCATCGCCGATGGGCACTTGGAGGGTGGGGCCACTCCGTTGACGGTGGCCTCAGAGTCTAGCGGAAGACATCGGCAAGCGTCGCCGCGTCGAGCACTCGCTCTGTCCACAGCATCAGCTGCGCCTCGTCGGCTTGAGCTAAGCGTGCGATGACGCTGTCGTCGACGTCGCCCGCGAACTTCAGCCGCAGCAGATGCTCAAGCGTCTTGCGGATGCCCTTGGCCTCCCCCTTGGCTTCGCCCTCGGCCATCCATTGCTCTGCGAGTGTCATGAGTGCTTCCCTGGTCTCTGGTGGCGCTCCTGCGAGCGCTTGGTTGAGCTCGGTGGTGGTGATCGCCTCGTTGACGACGGAAAGGTAGCGCAGGACGGCGAAGAGCGCATCCTGGCCCGTCGGGGAGTGGGCGATCTGGGCGATGACGTCAGCCCACGCGGCGAATGTCATGAGCAGCCTGGGCCCGCGCCGGGCATCTCTGAGCGCCCACAGCGCCAGAGGCACGACATGGGCCGCTGCGCCGACGGCGCGAGCGCGGAGCTCCTCGTCGGTGGCGTGGCTCACGTCGTCGACCACGACCTGAAAGGCCGGGACGTGCCCTCGCACGCCGGGCAGCTCCAGGAGCGCTTCGTCGAACAGCTCGTGGAAACCCCGTGCGACGCTCCAGCCGGTCTCGCTGTGGTGGAGGATGACCGGGATGACGACAGGAGCGGGGAGCTTGCCGCCCTGCTCGAAGTACTGGTCGAGGACATCCATCACGTAGCCGCCGACCTGGACGAGGGCGCGCGCCTTGGCGTCGCTCTTGTGCTCGAAGACGACGTAGAGCCGCGCGTCGCGACCGGCTATCTCCACACGGAACAGGAGGTCAGCCTGTGTCTCGGCGAAGTCGCCGTCGATGAAGCTCGGAGGCAAGACCTCCAGGGTGGCCCAGTCGATGAGCTTGACGAGCTCGGGGGGGAGGACCGCCGGAAGCTCCAGCCGTGCGTTGTCGGGGTCGCTGAAGACCTTCTTGACCAGCGCGTCGTGCGGGCGCGGAGGCGTGCTCGGCTCGCTCCCTTTGGTCTTGGGCTTCCCGGTGGCCATCGGGCGACGGCTAGCACAGCTCGTGCTGAGAAGCTACGAGCCCCGTGGCCGCGCGGGCTCCTGGCTGCTGTGGCGCAGGTTCAGATCCGTGCGGATTTAGACCCCGTGGCGGGGTCTTCGATTGTCCGTGGGCAGCCACGAGTCTATCGCCATCATGGGCCGGCAACGCCTCGCAGACATGAGTCCAGTTCCGGGAGGACTATCGAGCGTGGTGCAGCCGCCTCGGGACCAGGCGGCGTAGCAGTCGAGGCCGAGAATGCCAATCCGTGGGGATCCAAACCGGGTGTGCCGGTGTCCTCCGTCGAGCTGAAGATCGACTCCTTCGCGGGCAGAGAGCATCTGCCAGTGATCCACCTCGACGCGGCTTGAGCTGACCAGGGTGTGAGTCATCGCGCCTGGGCGGAGGTGCGTCTGCTGACTGGGCTTTCGCGGCAGGATTCCGGTCTCAGTGGACGGGGCGAGCGAGGCGGCGTGTCGGCCAGCGAGCGGAGCTTCATTATTTGCCGCGCGGATACGAGTGCGAGGCGTTCAAAGCTTGCTGGACGGGTACATCCGGTGTGGTGCGGCAGATCGCGACTACTTGCGTCCAGCGCTGTAGCGCGTGGCGCGCGTCTGGCCCTTCTTCTTGAGGCGGCCTTCGGCGAGCAGCTTCTTCACCGGGAGGGCGAGCTCCTTGGTGGGGATTGCGATCCCTTTGCCAATCTCCTCGAGCCGGGAGACCTCGTCCTTGCCATGGACGAGAACGCCGGCGAGGTCGGGTATCGCCCTGTCCAGAACGTCTTCATCACGACGTGGCGTCCGCTCATCGAGCTCGACCTCGAGACCAGCGACGGCGAACGCGAGACGCTGAAGGTCACCGACGATCATCCGTTCTGGGTACAAGACGAAGGCTGGCTGCCCTCGGTAGAGCTGCACGCAGGACAGAAGCTATGGAACAGTGACGGGTCCTGGATCGCCATCCGCAGTGCCCGCAGCGTCGGATGGACGACGGTCGCGTACAACCTGAATGTCGGCGAGTACCACACGTTCTTCGTTGGAAAGACCGGGATCTGGGTGCACAACACGGGGGAGGCCTGCGCCGTTGTCGCCCGGGCGGTCGTTTCCGTCGCCAAGAAGATAAACGGAAATGCTAGAGCATCGACGAAGGCCCAGCATGTGTATGCGATCATCAAGCGCACCGCGTCCGGCGCAGTGGAGACCTTCAAGTACGGCGTCGGTAGCAAATTGCGTAAGACTGATGGGATGTCGAGTCGGACCGAAAGTCAGGTCCGTAAACTGAATCGAGCCGCGCCGCCGGGCGAGGTGTACGAGTCGGTCGTTTTGGCGGAAATCAAAAGCCAGCAGGGCGCTCGTGGGATCGCATATGAGCTAGAACGCGTGCTCGTGTACGCTTTCAGGAAGGCTACTGCTGCCAAACCGATCGGGAATAGGCTCCCCTGAACTCATGAGACTTCGAGACTTTGATCTGGTCACACCCACGTCCGTTTCTGGCAACAGAGATCAAAACTGGGGCTCGTACCCCTTGAATGAAGGTACGAGACTACAGTTGGCCACGGAGGCGATCGAGGCTCCGTTCACTAAGATCGCGGCCTCAATGCGCTTGGATATCTCGCAGCCCACCCTACTAGTCGCAGAGGCGGTGTGCGTCGTGGAACTGCCAGCTGTCTGTTATCCAGTCCCCACCGACGCACAATACTACGCACAACGCTCTCTTGAAGTGCTTGATGTTGTCGACAAACACCTTCGTTGGAGGAACTCAAGGTTGAGAGAACGTTACGAAGAGATCCAGCGGGGAGCGCCCCCCTGTGTCCATGAGTTCGGTCGCTTGACCAAGGTAGACCGTACAACGAAGCAAGTGTGCAGCACGCACTTTCAAGCAACCTATCGCTCGTCCGTTGTATCCACCCGTTTCTCCAAGGATGGGGTTGAGCGACACTCCGCTACCGTCGTGTCCAGGGCGGAGCCGCTTTGGTTTACTCCGGATTTTCCTCTTGATGATGCGGTGATCCGTGATGGCCACTACTGCATCCGAGACCGCGGTCGTAGGGTTCTCGCGTCCATACCCGTGCCCCCGCTCTGACTCGGCGGTCGGTAGATGTTTGAACGAGATCTTTAGCAATGAGTCTCTGGACGTCGACGTGGGGAAACCGTCTGAAGACCCAACTCCGAGCCGAGGTGGGCATCCACCGTCTGATCTGAAACTCCCGGCTTGTGCCGCCGGAAACGGGGCGACGAACTGTTGATGAACGTCGACAGATTCGGAACGAGGGTCAAGAAGAACCACGCCCTCGGATGGGGCGCAGATAGCGCTTAACGAATGGCCACCTTGTCACGTAAGCGGCCATTCACGCGGAAGCGTTCAGGGAAACGCTCGACGAATGCACTTGAGCTGTTTTGAAGCGTGATGGCACACTGGCGTCGGTGAATCCATACCAGCCTCCGCAACCCGGCGGTGACGCACCGAATCCGGACCTCATGACGCCGCGGTGGGTGATCGCTTGGTTGGTCGTGGCGATGCTCTCACCGTGCTATGGGTGCGGACCATTCAGCCCGGTGCCCATGGTGCTGGCCGTCCTGGCGCTGCTCAAGCGGGAGTCGGATCCCAAGGTCGCGCGGCGGCTCAACCGAGCGACAATCGCGTGCGTGATCGCGGGGCCGCTGACGGTGCTGTTCTTCTACGGCGTCTGGTACGCGGTCAGCTAGGTGCGGATTGCCAGCAACCTCGGGCGCCGAGGAATCGCACTCTTGTCGTGGGCGTTGTCTTGCCAGCAACTCGCGGACGGTGGGCGATCGCTTGCCAGCAAGCTAGGAACCGTCCTGAGGAGGTGACGCTATGTCCACGTTGTCGGCGATCGTGCGTGCTCGGATTGATGAACTCGGGAAGTCCCACAAGGAGATTGTTGCGGCGATTCATACGCTGCTCGAAGCCGGAAGCAATCCCCCAAAACTGCAGACTATTGAGCCCAAGCTCTCAAAGCTCGTCAACGACGACCCTGCGGGGTGGGCCTTCTTTCGGGTGCCTGAGCGCTTGGCAGCGTTGGTAGCTGTCCTAGGAATTCCGGAGGCCGATCTAAGGGCAGCCGCTGAGAAGACCGTCCTGGTGCTCCACCCGGACCTCCCCAAGGAGGTCGTTCAATACTTGAACGCGCGTGCGGACGACCCGGGAGCTGCGTTCTCTTGCGTGCAGGTGAACCGCAAGCCAGCGGGCAGCGCACCCGAAATCCGGGTAGCCATGCGGGACGAGGCCAAGAAGCACCGGGCAGCACTGGTTGTTCTGCCCAATAGGGAGGAGGAGGAGTTCTTCCTCGGTGCCGAAGTGCCGACGACTCTGGTGACAACGAATCCACGCGGATTTGTGTTGGCGGCAGAGCCGGAACTGGTCACGTTTCCCCCGGTGAGGGCGCCGGAGCTCTGGAAGGACGGCGAACCTCGGATCCCATGTTCGGAGCTCAGCAACCTATTCCTCAACGTGTGGACCGAACCTCGCGAGGTGAACAGGTGGGGGCGTCGCGATCAGGAGGAAGAGTGTGCTGCGCGCCTCCGGAAACTCGATGAGGACATCGGTAAGCTGTACGGTCCTTACGCGCTCTCGGAATCGCAGCGAATTCGCGCCGCATATGTAGAGGGTCACGAGCCCACGTATTCGTTTGGGTCTGCGTGGCCGTACTTGGCGCTCCGGCGCGGGCTTCCAAAGCTTCAGCGCGATTCTGGCACCGTCGTGCTGGGAACCGACCCCAGCCGCGTTGACGCGGAGCTCGTGGCGAAGCTGCTTGCTGGGGAGCAGCCTACCCGAACCCTGATCTGGGCTTGGCAGGGAAGGCTCTTCGCGCTTGGGCCTGACTCAGGACGCGTGCGAGATGCCCTTTCCGAATACCATCGCGTTGAGGTTCCGCGCTCCTTGGTCAACCTGAGCGCCGCACCGTCCAACGTGAACCCATGGCGTGCTGCCGAGCAGACGAGCCCAAATTGGGCACGCCTGAAGAATCAGGTCGTCGATGAGACCGGACTAGACATCCAGGCGATCGCGGACACGTGGCGTTTGCGTGCGGAATCAGAAGTGCCGGATGCTGCGAAGCCTAGGGCGTTTCGGCTCGCGGACGCGGAGCTCCAGAAGAACGCATGCGCTCGTCTCGCAGTGCTTTCGGCCCGCTCCTTTGAGGCGAGCGTAGAGCACGCGACTGCACCGCTTTGGCTTCAGCGAGCATCCAGAGCGCCACTTGTTGATCTAGGCGCGAACGCACCTACCTGTTTGCACGTCCTCGCCGACCTCGGGGGTGGGCGCGCATTGAGGGTTGTGGTTCGTGAGTTCGGGGAAGAGGCCACCGCAGTGAACATCGCTAGCACTAAGGACTGCTACACATTGGACGGAGCCGACTTCAGAGCGTGGTGCTTTCCAATGTACGACGAACTGCTCGAAGGTCCGCTTCTTTGACGGCGTCGGAACGCTGAGGCAGCGGAAGCTGCGCGAGACGCCTACTACGATGACGACGACTAGCGCGCCAGCCCTACCCGCACCATCTCGCCCACCAGCGACTGCGCCAGCTCGTCGTCAGTCTCACCAGTGACGTCCAGCGCGACCTCTTCGAACCGCTGGGCGTTGTCGACTACCCAGCGGACGTACTCGGCGGTGGTGAAGTGGCTGGCGTCGAACGCGATGTCTTGCATCGCGCGGACGATCTGAAGTGCGGTGCCTTGGAAGGTGCGGCCGTCTCGCATCGTGATCTTCATCGTTCGTTCCTCCTCCGCCAGTTGCCCGACGGAATAACAGAAAAGTCTCGGCGGTGCTCGGAGCGCAGCAGGTAGGCCTGCGCGTGCGAGTGGTCGCCGAGGGTGATCCACTGGCGACGAAAGAAGTGGGGATGGCTCTCCAACCGGTCGAGCGCGCGCAGGATGGACTCGGTGACGTCGTACACCTCGCCCTCGATGGCGCGGTTGCCCACGTCGACCATCCCGGGGAACGGGCCCATGTCGAGGAGCGTGAACCGCGGTGCGGTGCGAGCTCGGGCGATGAAGCGTGCGTCGCGAAGGACTCGATGGTTCGGCTCATCCCTGAGGAGCGTCCCGTACACGAATACCCGTGTGGCTCGCGGCTCGGGGCGGCGCATCAGCATCTCCGCGTAGGGCCCCCACATCGCCCCGCTGGGCGCGGGCGGGGAGCTTTTGGCCTGTGCCTCGCTCCCAGAGCTCTGGCGGGCCCAGGGCGCGTCCTGCGCGCCCTGAGTGGCCTTCCCCGACTCACGCGGCGTGCGCATGGCTGCCTCCCTTGCAGCGATCGCGGCGCTCGCCCTTCCAAGCGGCGGAGCCCGCCAGTCGCTTGGTGAGGTGGAAGAGCAGTCTTGAACGCGGCCTTGCCTGAAGACGCCCCCGCGACAAGCCCTGGGTACATCGATGCGCCGACGGCGATGCAGATCATCGGTCAGCTCAAGGCGTTGCCGCGCGCTGAAGTCGACGCACTGCTGCGCCGCTTCAACGTGAACCGCGTGCGGGAGCTGCGAGCAGCCGATGTGGAAGCGTTCACCCGAGAGGTCGAGCAGCTCGAAGGTGGAACAGCGCTGAGCGACGAAGTCGATCCGTTCGCATGAAGTCTCGCAAGGCGTCAGCACCCGCGCAGGAGGTCGCGGGTGCTGCGCTCCCCACTGAAGCAAACCTCTTCCTGAACCTGCTCGCTGCCGCGCTGCTCGAGCACGCACTCTCGACTTGCTCAGTCGACGCCCGAGAGCGTTCATGTTCGCCCCAGGAAGCAGACGCTTCCGCGAACCCGGAGGAAACGAACCGTGAGAGCACAGACCGCCGTGCCGGACCTGTTAGACCTGACCGATGACCTACCTGAGGTGAAGGCGCTGGAGACGATGAGCGTGAAAGAGCTCGTCGAGAAGTACCAAGAAGTGTTCGGCGAGCCGACACGCTCGAGGAACCGGATGCACCTCGTGCGCAGCATCGCCTGGCGCATTCAGGAGCTGGCGTTCGGGGGGCTCTCGTCGGAGACGCTGGCGAAGCTCGCGGCGCTGTCCGCGGAGGCCCCGAGGCCTTGGCGCAGGCGCTTGCTCGACGTCGGGAAGCGCGAGCTGCCGCCGGTTGCGCCGAAGCCGAAGGCGCCGCCCGAGCCCAAGCCGCGAGACCCACGCCTGCCCCCAGTGGGCACGGTCCTTCGTCGCGTTTACCGCGGGGAGACGCATGAGGTGACTGTCGGCGAGCACGACTTCGAGTACCGAGGCGCCCAGTTCCCGTCACTGTCGAAGCTGGCACTCGCCATCACCGGCACCGCGTGGAACGGGTTCACGTTCTTCAAGGTGCCCAAATTGAAGCGGGAGGCGAGCGGTGCGGAGGCGTGAAGCAGCACCCATGGTCGAGACCAAGCGCTGCGCCATCTACACGCGCAAGTCAACGACCCACGGGTTGAGCCAGGAGTTTTCGTCGCTGGACGCTCAGTGGGAAGC
>JBFXBK010000150.1:0-19457 GCA_050183255.1 Polyangiaceae bacterium
CCACCGACACAGCCCACGACGAACACTCCACGCCAATTGACTCCGCGAGGAAGCGCTGCGACGCCGAGCTTCACCGCCAAGAACGCTGCCAAGGTGATGCCAACCGGCTTGCCTAGCATCAGCCCCAGAGCGACCCCGAAGCCGACGCTGCCAGCGTGCTCCATGTCGAGGTCAATACCCTGGAGGTTTACTCCCGCGTTGGCCAGCGCGAAGACGGGCATGATGAAATAGGCTACGTAACCGTGGAGATTCGACTCCAAGCGTTGCAGCGGACTGAACGCTTCTCGGCGGGCTGTAGCAAGTCGATCCAGCGGCTCGAACAACGAGTGATCGTCCGCCTCGGGGTCCTCCAGCTTCTGGTTGAAGTCCGCCAGAGCCTTGTTGGCCTCCTTGAGGAAGCCTTCCTTGCCGAACCAAGAAACGTGGGGCGTCGCGAGCCCGAGCAGCACCCCTGCGATCGTCGGGTGCACGCCGAAGCGCAGCATCCCCGCCCAAATCAAGATGCCGCCGGGAATGTACATGGTCGCGAGGCGCACGCCAAAGCGCTGCATCACGAAGACCAGCGTGAAGCCAACGCCCACCAGCACGAGCCCATCGATCTGGATCCCCTTGGAGTAGAAGATGGCGATCACGATGATCGCCCCAATGTCGTCGATGATGGCCAGCGCCAAGAGCAGGATGCGCAACGCCGCCGGCACACGTGGCCCGAGCAGCGAGAGGATCCCCACGGCAAAAGCGATGTCCGTGGCCATCGGTATCCCCCAGCCGGAGTGCGCCTCCCCACCGGGGTTCAGCCCAATGAAGATCAGCGCGGGCACCAGCATGCCGCCGATCGCGGCAGCGATCGGCAGTGCAGCGCGCTTCAACTCGCTGAGCTCCCCG
Source organism: Polyangiaceae bacterium (assembly GCA_050183255.1). Taxonomy (GTDB): domain Bacteria; phylum Myxococcota_A; class Polyangia; order Polyangiales; family Polyangiaceae; genus JAHBVY01. The sequence goes on from JBFXBK010000150.1 coordinate 883, forward strand.
TCCAAGATCTCACGTTTGATCTCGAGGCCAACGACGAAGAAGAAGATCGTCATCAAGCCGTCGTTGATCCAGAAGTGGAGCGGCCGCTTGAAGTTCAGGTTGCCTGCTTCGACGCCCAGCTCGTAGTGCCACAGGTGAGCGTAGCTCTCGTGCCAGGGAGAGTTCGCCCAGACGAGTGCGATCACCGCCATCGCAAGTAGCAGCAGGCCACTCGCAGCTTGCACATGCAGGAATGCTTCGATGGGCGCCATGAGCGCGACCTTGAGGCGGTTCGCCGCCAAGGACGTCTCCGGCGGTGCGCCGACGTTGGTCTGCGAGTAGCGAATAGCCATCCCAATGGTTTTGATAGTCGGTCAGCCCCCGTTTGCCACCCCGGCACGCTGCCAATCGGCGGCTTTGGCGCCGCGCGGGCGTTTCACGCGATCGGCTGACAATCTGGCAGAGGCGATTCTTCCCGTAGCCCATGGCGAGTCAGATTGTCCCCGATCGGACCCTTGGCTCACGCACCGGGGCGCTCCCCCCGAGCAGCCAAGCCAGCAGCAAAACAGCTGCGAATCGCGCTGCCACGGTCGCGACCACGCTCGCGGCACACGTCTTGCTGATGTCACTCACAGAGCCGCGCAGGGCTCCCATCCCAAACCCAAGCCAAACCCAAGTCAAGCCAAGCGTTACGTGCTGGAAACCTGCCGAGCGACCTGCACGTGGAGAAAGCCAAGCCTCCAATCGCGTTGAATCACGACCGCCAAGCCGTGATCCAAGTCCCTGCGCGGCTCGAACGTCCAACGCGCGCCCGCTCCGAACCAGAGCGCGGCGACGCTCACAAGGAACCAACGTAAGGCGCTCAGCACTTCAGCCGTTAACGAACGCGCCTCAGCCAGCCTTCACTCACGACTTCAAATGACCCGCTCAAACTCCACTCGCCGCCGCTCACTGTCTCGCTTCGAAGCCGTCGCGCTGCTTGGCGCAGCGCTCGCCTTGGGCGGAGGTTACTGGCTCTTCAGTAGCGATGCGGCGGCGAAGGACGACGCGGGTCAAGCTGTCAAAACGGCAGGCAAGATCCGCGACGCCGCACGCGACTGGCGCTCCGCGCACAGCGGCTGCCCATCGCTCACCCAGCTGCAGCAGGCCAAGGTGCTCGACGACGAGGTGGAGGATCCGTGGGGCTCACGTTTCCGCGTGAGCTGCGATAGCAACGACGACGTCACGGTGTTTTCGCCGGGTCGCGATGGCAAGCTCGGCACCGCCGACGACGTGAAGAGCCGCGGCTAGCCACCGACCGCGACGAGCGTTAGCCTTCTCTGATGGCTGACGTGGACGCGATCCTGGAGTTCTGGTTTGGCACGGAGCGTGATGACCTAGCGGTCTTCAACGCCCAAGGCAGCTTGTGGTTTGCATCAAACCCAGAGCTGGACGCGGAGATCAAGCAGCGCTTCGGCGCCGACGTCGAAGCCGCAGCTCGCGGGGAACTAGACCACCTGACGTCGCAGCCTCGGGGGCGCCTGGCGGTGATCATCCTGCTCGACCAGTTCACGCGAAACATCTATCGCGGCACGGGGCTCGCCTTTGCCAGCGACCACGTGGCTCTGAAGCACTGCCGCGCGGCAATAGCCTCGAAGCAAGACGAAGCACTGCGCCGCGTCGAGCGACCCTTCGCCTACATGCCGCTGATGCACGCAGAAGACCTGGCGGCGCAGGACGAAGCGCTGCAGGTCTTCGAGCGCCTGGTGGGCACCGCCGACGGCGAGCTCAAGAAGTGCTTCGAGAACAACCTGAAGTTCGCCCACCTGCACCGCGACTTGATCGTGCGCTTCGGACGTTTTCCCCACAGAAACGCCCTGCTCGGACGCGAGAATACGCCTGAGGAGAACGACTACCTGGCGGCGGGTGCGGAGACGTTTGGGCAAGGCAAGAAATGACGGCCCCGGCCCCGACTCCGCAAGCCGGCGACAGCTTGGGCAACGGGCGCTACGTAGTTACACAGCTGATCGGCGAAGGCGCCCAAGGGCAAACGCTGCAGGCGATCGACAAGCGAGACGGCACCCTCGTCGCGATCAAGCGCTTCAGCGTGCGCGGCGCGAGCAGCTGGAAGGACGTCGAGCTCGCGGAGCGCGAAGCGCGCGTGCTTGCACAGCTCGATCATCCGGGACTCCCGCGCCACCTGGATCACTTCGAGGAAGACGGTGCGCTATACCTCGTCATGAGCCTGGTCGAGGGTGAGTCACTCGCAGAGCTACGGCAGCGGGGAGAGCTGCTCGATGCAGCTGAGGTGCGCAGCTTGCTCGCGCAAATGGCAGAGGTCTTGAACTACCTCGGTCGACGCGCCCCACCCGTGATTCATCGCGACATCAAGCCGAGCAACATCGTGCGGCGCGCGAACGGTAGCTACGCCTTGGTTGATTTCGGTTCCGTGCGGGATCACCTCAAGCGAGATGGCAGCACCGTGGTCGGAACGTTTGGCTACATGGCGCCGGAGCAGTTCCAGGGGCGGGCGCTCCCCGTGAGCGATGTGTATGGGCTCGGAGCGACGGCGCTCACGGTGCTCACGGGAGTCGCACCGGATCAGCAACCGCACCGCGGTTTGGGCATCGACGTCGCAAGGGCCCTGGGGCCCGGAGCTGACTCTGAGCTGGTGGCGTTGCTCGGTGGGATGCTGACGCCCGATCCTGATGTCCGAACCCGGGATCTTGTAGCAGCGTTGCGTCCCCACGCTGCGCCCCCACGCGCGAACTACTGGCAGCGCGCCCGAGACCGCAGCTCGAGCGTGCCCGATGACGCCAGAGCGAGTCCCCGTCCTTTTGCTCCACCGTTCATCCTGGTGATCTTCGGCGCAGGCTTCTGGTTCAGCGGTTCGTCCCAGTTCAGCCTGATGCTGCCGCTGATGAGCCTGGTGATCGCGAGCGTCGTCTGGTTCTACATGAGCGGCGGGCTCAAGCGAACGCACAGGCCCGCGCGAGTGTCCGATAGAACTCGGGTGCGGGTCGAGGAGACAACCACGGAGCCGTTCGAGGATACAGCCGAAGACATCTCCTCAAGGAACCGCCAGCGCCGCTAGTTTTTTTTGGGGGGGAGGTCCGACCTCTCACAGACCGCGCGCGCCTCACGGAATCATCCGAAGGGGAAACAGGGAAGATGGCCGTGGCGCTCGCTTCCGGTCGCCTCGCCACCGCCCGAGCACTACTCTCACGATGCGATGTCCATCCGTGACGAGATACTCCAGCCGGACAGCACTGTAGGCTCGGGGCGCTACCGGGTCGTCCGCCTGCTCGGACGCGGCGCGCAGGGACAGACTCTGGAGGCGGTCGACCAAGACACTGGCGCCCCGGTTGCGATCAAGCGCTTCAGCGTGCTTGGCGCAGAGAGCTGGAAGGACGTTGAACTCGCTGAGCGCGAAGCCCGGGTCCTCTCACAACTGGACCACCCAAACCTCCCGAAACACCTCGACCATTTCGAGGAGGATGGAGCGCTGTACTTGGTCATGACGTTGGTCCGTGGGCGTTCGCTAGAGCAGCTGCGGCGCGACGGCGTGCTCCTAAAGGCCGACGCGTTGCTGCGGCTCTTGCGGGACTTGACCGAGACGCTCGACTACCTGAGGTCATGTTCGCCACCCGTGATCCATCGTGATATCAAGCCCGGGAACATCATCCTGCGGCCTGATGGCGGCTTCACGCTGGTAGATTTCGGTTCCGTGCGGGACCACCTCAAGCCAGATGGGAGCACCGTCTCAGGCACGTTCGGCTACATGGCGCCGGAGCAGTTCCAAGGTCGCGCGCTGATTGCGAGCGACATCTATGGCTTGGGGGCTACGTTGCTGACGATGCTCAGCGGCGTCGAGCCCGAAAACCAGCCACACAGGGGGCTCGGAATCGACGTACGAAAGGCGCTGGGGCGCAACGCTAGCGAGGCTTGGATCGCTCTACTGCAGCAGATGCTCGAGCCGGACCCGGACGTCCGCGTCGCGAACCTTACGCCGCTGGTGCGTGAGCTCAACAGCACGTCAAGCGACACATCTAGCGCTGCACCCGTTGAACAAACCGAGCCCGTCCCGCGCGGGAGCCCTCACGTCGTAACGCCAGCGAGGCGCGGCAGCGGGGTGCGGCGGGCGTCCGCAAGTGCTGCCAAGAGTGGCCCGGCTCGGACCGACATCGGGTCCTGGCTCGTCGGGGCCGCGATCGTCCTGGCGATAGTGGCATCCGTTACCGGCCTCCCCTCAGTGTTCAGCCTCCACCCCGTGATTAGTATCACGGGTACAGTTGCGCTGTTGGTCGGCGTCGTATTCTGGGTCGCGGTTTCAGGGTTGGATAGACGGCGGACCGAAGTCACGCACGAGCGGACTGGCGACCCGTCACGACTGCGCGTGGACGTGGGCTCGGAACCACCACCCGAAGTCGCTGATATTGCCGCGCGGCAACTTGAGAACGAGCCTTTTTCTAAGCGGCCTGGGGCTCTGAGTCAGCGCCGGGGATCACCCGGTTCGGCTCACGACCCGGAGGAGCCGTGAGCATGGCGTTCGTCAGATAAGGCATGGCCAGCGGCACCAAATCGATCTCCGGATCCAGCTGCTTGCCAAGGCCCTCGGCCACCAACATTGCGAGGTTCACCACGGTGAAGCTCGGGTCGATCTGGACGCGGTGCTTGCGCAGCACGTTCATCATCCCGCTGACCGCCTGGGACACTTCGACTTCGCCGAGCGTCTTTCCGTAGAGGTTGCTCAGGTAGCCCTTCACTTCGGACTCGAAGGCCGCGTAGTCATCGCACCCGACGCTCGGAGCATAGCCGTAGAAGACACGCGCGGCGCGGGCGCCGTCTTGCTGACTGAGCGCCACGAACGTCTCCACCCAAGGTCGCAACAAGTCGCCGGGGATCTCCGTGACCATCCCGAGATCGATCAACACGACCCGGCTGTCCTTGGTGAGGATGATGTTGCCGGGGTGCAGATCAGCGTGCACGAAGCCGTCGGTGAAGGTCATCTTCAAGATGCACTCTCCCCCCAAACGCGCGAGCCGCTTGCGATCGCCGCCCACCTTCTCCGGCTCTGTGGCCTTCACGCCGTCGATGAACTCCATGACAATCACGCGCTCGGTGCACAGCTCGTCGAACAGCTGGGGCACGTCGATGCCGTCGACGTCTGCAAAGTTGACGGCAAAGCGCCGGTTGTTCTCCGCTTCCTTACGGAAATCTAGCTGGCCGCGCAGGGACTCCGCAAAGCGCTCAACGGAGCCCGGTAGACTTAGCAGGCGGATCGTGGGGATCTTGTCCAGGATGCGCGCACCGATGGCCATGATCGCGAGGTCACGCTCGATCTGACTTGGAGCGTCTGGGCGCTGAACCTTGATGGCGACTGCCTCGCCAGTATCCAAGACGCCCTTGTGGACTTGAGCGACCGATGCTGCGGCGACGCACTCGCTGTTGATCTCTGCGATACGCCGACGCTTGTCCCCCAGCTCGCTGTCCAGCACCGCGCTAATCTGAGAGTAGGGCGCAGGCTTGACCGCGTCCTGAAGCTTGGCCAGCGCTCCGGTGTACTCCTGGTTCAAGAGGTCAGGGCGCGTGCTGAGGATCTGACCGAACTTGATGAAGGTCGCCCCCAAACGTTCCAACAGCTTGGCCAGGACGTCGCCTCGAAGGCGATCCCGCTCCTGCTTGGAAATAAAGCCGCGCGGAATTCTTCGAAGCCAGTAGGCGAGGAAGGCCAGGCTGCACACGAAGGAGATGTGCACAAAGCGAACGGAGAGTGAAAGGAAGCGCATGGCTCGAAGGGGGCGGAAGGTCGGCGGACCCTAGCACAACGCCCGCCACGGTCTCGGCAGCTCTCCCTCCAAAGCTCGTTCCAGCGGTTTGTGAGCCAGGCTGGTCACTGACTGGCTTGCGCTGCTGGCAGGGGAAACGCTGCTCGCGCTGCTATTGTCCTGTCTCCGTAGTTCGCTGCAAAACTCGCCCGCCCCCTCAGGGTGTGGGCGCACGAGTTTTGCGCCTTCGCGCTACTTTTGAGACGAGGAAGCGCTGTGTTGATTTGTTCAGCGAATCACAGATTCGCCTCACTATGCTCACAGCGTGCACCGACCGAGCCCGCCAAAACTCCTGCACCCCGGTCGCCGAGAGGCGTTCCCCGATCCGCGTCTGGCAGACGACGAGGGCCTGGTTGCCGTCGGAGGGGACCTCTCACCGTGGCGCCTGATGGCAGCCTACGAGCGCGGGATCTTTCCCTGGTACAACGGCGGAGTGCCGCCGCTCTGGTGGAGCCCCGACCCCCGCACGGTGCTCGATCCTTGCGACGTGCACGTCTCTCGAAGCCTGCGGCGAGTACTGCGCCGAGGCACCTTTCGAGTCACGAGTGATCGGGCATTCTCCGAGGTTATTCGCGCCTGCGCCGAGGAGCGCAGTGAGGGCACCTGGATCCTCCCGGAGATGATCGAGGCCTACGAAGAGCTCTTCGAGATGGGGCACGCGCATAGCTTCGAGGTGTGGGACGCTGAGCGCCTCGTGGGCGGTCTGTATGGCGTGGCGGTGGGACGCGCGTTCGCCGCCGAGAGCATGTTCCACCGCGCAACCGACGCCTCCAAGGTCGGCCTGGTGGTCAGCATCGCTGGGTTGGAACGCATCGGACTCGAGCTCTTCGACGTTCAGTTCTTGACCGATCACCTGGCGAGCCTGGGCGCGAAGGAGATCCCGCGCCGCCGCTACTTGGACCGCCTCAAGCTCGCCCAGGCGGGACCTGGGCTGAATTGGGAGCAGCTCAGGTTCGCCCAAATGGCCGAATTTCCAGACCAAAAGGCCTGATCCCGACTAATTTCATCGGAAACATGGTAAAAAAGCCGTGCCGGTTTCCGGGCTGAACGCTATGTGAAGCGCATCCCTCCCATGGAGCGCTCCGTGAATGCCCCGCTACTGACCCAACGCCTCACTCACCTCAAACAACTGGAAGCCGAGAGCATCCACATCATCCGCGAGGTTGCGGCCGAGTTCGACAACCCCGTGATGCTCTACTCGATCGGCAAGGACTCCTCGGTGATGCTGCGCCTCGCACAAAAGGCGTTCCACCCCGGCAAGCTCCCGTTCCCGCTGCTCCACATTGATACCACGTGGAAATTCAAGGCGATGACGGAGTTCCGCGACGCCTACTGCGCGGAGCTGGGACTCGACCTGATTGTGCACACCAATCAGGAAGGCAAGGCACACAACGTCAACCCGTTCGACTACGGGAGCCAGAAGTACACCACCATCATGAAGACCCAGGCGCTGCTGCAGGCGCTGAAGGCCGGTGGCTACGATGCCGCCTTCGGCGGCGCCCGCCGAGACGAGGAGAAGAGCCGCGCCAAGGAACGCATCTACTCCTTCCGCGACGAGCACGGCACCTGGGACCCGAAGAACCAGCGGCCAGAGCTGTGGAACGCGTACAACGGCAAGATCACCAAGGGCCAGAGTATTCGGGTGTTCCCGCTGTCCAACTGGACCGAGCTCGACATCTGGCTATATATCCATCGGGAAAATATCCCCATCGTGCCATTGTACTACGCAGCGGAGCGCCCCGTGGTCGAGCGAGACGGGCAGCTCGTGATGGTCGATGACGAACGCATGCGGTTGTTGCCCGGCGAGACACCAAACCTCGAACGAGTTCGCTTCCGCACGCTCGGCTGCTACCCGCTGACCGGCGCGATGCGCTCAGACGCGACGACGTTGCCGGAGATCATCCGCGAGATGCTGCTCACTCGCTACTCAGAGCGAGGCGGGCGGCTCATCGACTTCGATGAAGAAGGCTCGATGGAGACCAAGAAGCGCGAGGGGTACTTCTAATGAGCCATCACTCAGAGCTCATCGAGCAAGACATCGAGGCCTACCTCGAGCAGCACCAAAGCAAAGAGCTCCTGCGCTTCGTCGCGGTTGGGAGCGTGGACGACGGCAAGTCGACTCTGATTGGTCGCCTGCTCCACGATACTCACGGCGTCTACGAAGACCAGTTGTCTGCGGTGAAGCGCGCTTCCAAGCAGACTGACATCGAGATCGATTTTTCGCTGTTTACCGATGGACTGAAGGCCGAGCGTGAGCAAGGCATCACGATTGACGTCGCCTACCGGTATTTCTCTACGGAAAATCGCAAGTTCATCATCGCCGATACACCGGGCCACGTTCAGTACACGCGCAACATGGCGACCGGCGCCTCCACCGCGAACGTCGCGATCATCCTGATCGACGCGCGGCTTGGTGTGCTCCAGCAGTCCCGGCGTCACGCCTACATCGCGTCCTTGCTCGGGATCCCCCACCTCTTCGTGTGCATCAACAAGATGGACCTGGTCGACTACGACCAGCGACGCTTCGAGGAGATCCGCGGCGAGTTCAGCGAGTTCGCCAAGCGGCTGGGGTTCAAGGACGTGACCTTCATCCCCATCAGCGCCTTGCGCGGACACAACGTGGTCCACGCGAGCGAGCAGATGCCCTGGTACCGCGATGCCGGCGGCAAGACATTGCTCGCGCATCTCGAGACGGTTCCGATCGCGGAGGACCGGAACCTCAGCGACCTGCGCTTCCCCGTGCAGTACGTCCAGCGCCCGAACCTCGACTACCGAGGCTTCGCGGGTCAGGTTGCTTCCGGACGGATTAAGAAGGGCGATGAAATCGTCGTCCTGCCTTCACTGCGTACGAGCCGCGTGAAGAGCATCGACACTTTCGACGGTCCGCTCGAGGAGGCCTTCGCTCCGATGAGCGTGACGCTGCGGCTCGAAGACGAAGTCGACGTGAGCCGGGGTGACATGCTGGTGCATGCGTCCGAGCGACCCAAGGTGGCGCAGAACTTCGAGGCCATGTTGGTGTGGATGAGCGAGGCACCGCTCGACGTCGGAAAGAGCTACTTCATCAAGCACACCGCTCAGTACGTCCGCGCCGAAGTCAGCGAAGTGCTGTCGCACACCGACCTCGAGACACTCGAGCCGACTGCGGCGAGCGGGCTCACGCTGAACGAGATCGGCCGCGTCAGGATTCGCACCCACCGCCCGTTGTTCGTCGACAGCTACGCTCAAAATCGCGCGACTGGCGCGTTCATCGTCATCGACTCGGTCACGAACGACACGGTCGCGGCGGGAATGATCATCGACTCGGGTCGCGCGACGTCCGACGCTCCCAGCGCGAACCACAGCCAGGTCTCTGCCCGCGAGCGGCGGTTTCGGCTGGGCCACGGCGCGCTCTTGATCGAGCTAGCTGGCAGCTCGGAGGCCAGTCAGCGCCTGGCCTTCGCCGTCGAGCGTGTGCTATTCGATCGGAATTACCTCGCGGTAACGGTCGACGGGCGCCAGGTCGCAACGCCTGACGCCGCGCTCGCGACGCTAGACCGCTTGCTGGCGCTAGGCGCCGTCGTGGTGTGGGTCGGCGACTTGCCTGATTCCGCGCGCAGCGGGCTGGCGAGCTACCCCAGCGCGCGGCCTCAGATGATCGGGGGGGAGCAGCCTCCGGAGCCGAGCGACGATATGGAAGCGCTCGCGGTGCGCGTGGTGGAGCAGCTGACGAGCTCCGGGGCGCTGACCGCTTGAGGCAGCAAGCGCCGAACCAGGCTCGCCAACGCGACCTCGAGTTCGGCGCTGTCCAGTGCGTGTGGCCGCTCGAGCGTCACTCGGTCTACAGCACCGCTGACAGCGCTTGCCGCAAGGAAGCGCTCGAGCTCCGAGAGTTCGGGCGCACAGCGACCTAGCGCCTCCACGATTGCGCTGAAGCCTGGATCGCACTGCGACCCGTCCACGGCGGCACGATACAGCGTGCGATCACGCCTCCTGCGCTCCAGGAGCAGCCGTCCAAGACGCGGCAAGCGCTCTCTGGAGAGCTCGCAGAGCTGCTGTTCGAACCAGCCAGATTGACTGGCGAACAGACTCCGAACCAGCTCCCGCTTGCCGGAGAAGTACTGGTACAGGCTGCCAATGCCGACGCCCGCGACCTTGGCGACTTGTGTCGTGGAGAGTCCTTCGTAGCCCTTCTCGAGCAGGACTCGCTCCGCCGCGGTCAAGATGACCTCGACGGTGTTCCGGGCGCGGCGCTGGATCGGCATACGCCGCAGTTCATCGCCCACGTTCAGCTCCTGGAGATCTTGAGTTTCCACGCTTTTCAGCATGCGCCGTAGGCGGGGCGCCTGCTTGAGCGCAGCCTGAGCGTTGTCTGAAGCCGACCTGAGCTGCTCCGCCTCAAGCGGTGCCGGTCGCCACTTGGTTGTGCCGTACGTCCGTTCCGGCCACCATGAACACCACCATCTCAGCGATGTTGGTGGAGTGGTCCGCGATGCGCTCCAGGTAGCGAGCGACTGACAGCAACCGCTGAGCGTTGTCTGGGTCCGTCGCCATGTGGACGCTCAGGGCCGGAAACGTTTGGGCGTAGGCGGCGTCGACCAAGGAGTCGCGCTCCATCACTCGTTGCGCCTTGGGCACGTCCTTGGTGACGAACGCGTCCAGACAGTCCCGCAACATGCTCGAGGTGACCTGGGTCATCTCGGGCAGGTCCGTCTCCACCTCCAGCGGCGGATGTGCGCAGAGCTCGATCGTGCGCTCACAAATGTTTGAGGCGAGATCCCCGATGCGTTCGAGGTCTGTCACCAACTTGAGCGCGGTGGTGATGAAGCGTAGATCTCCCGCCACGGGCTGACGCCGTGCGAGCAGCCGCAAACAGCGCTCGTCGATGTCGACTTCGAGCCGATCGATCTGGGTGTCGATGCTCGAGGTCGCCCGCGCCAGCCGCGCGTCGCGGGTCGTAAAGGCCTGCACTGCGTCATGCACCATCTCCTCGACCCGCGAGCCCATGAGCAAGACGCGCTCGCGCAGCGCTCCCAGCTCTTTCTCGTATTCGCGGTCAGTGTGCAGACGGGACATCTTGAAACTCGATCAGGGCACGTCCCGGATGCCTCGATGCATGGTCCGGAACCCCGTGGCGACTCGCCAGAACTAGCTACGACGGAAGCGGCTCACGTGATGAGCCCCCCAGCTCAACGGGGGAAGTAGCTCAACGAATGTTCAAGCCTACCCTGGCTCCCCTGAATTGACCATGTTGCCGCACGAACGAGCGGCAGTGGACTGGCCACGCTGCCTCCGAGCGAGAGGCGTGGGAACCCTTCGAGGCGGGAGCGCAGTAACGTGACCAGCTCAGCTTGGAGACTGAGTGCCAGTGCGTTCCCCCATTGCGCCGAACTTGCGCCCCAAATCGCCACATTCCCGAGGAGACGTTGCCCGGCGGATTTCAATCCCAGCAGCAATCGCCGCATTTTCCGGGGGAGAGGAGCGCAAGCGTGTGTCTTCGCCGCGACGCGGCAATTCGGCCTGCGCAGGCGTTGCACCGGCGCAACTCGCCTTGGAGCCCTTTCGCGGCTGCCCCACTTGGCGGTGGTCAATCCAGTTTACTGGAGGCGATCGGCCACGGCCAACGGGATCGAGCTGGCCGACGGGTGGCTCTTCAGCTCGTCGCGCGCGACCGGCAGCGTAACCCAAAACCGTGTACCTGCGCCCAGGGTGCTCTCTACCCCCACGTTCCCACCATGGGCTTCGACCAGGTGCTTGACGATGGACAGCCCGAGCCCCGTGCCGCCGAGGTCGCGCGAACGCCCTTTATCCACACGGTAAAATCGCTCAAAGAGCCGAGCCAGGTGCTCCTCTGGAATACCCGGGCCCGTGTCCGCGACACCGATCTCCACCATGTCGCCAACCCGCTTGGCGTTGATGCGGATCGCGTCCCCATCGGAAGTGTACTTGATCGCGTTGTCGACCAGGTTGCTCAGGATGTGCTCCATGGCGCGCCCATCGGCGTTGATGCAAGGCAAATCCTCAGGGAAATCTTGCTTGATTTCCAGACCGCGACTCTTGACACGACCGTCGAACATGCCGAGCACCTGCTGGACGAAGGGGCGCACCGCGAGTGGCTCCCTGCGCAGGCGGAACGAACCCGATTCGATGCTCGACAGGCTCAACAGATCTTCCACCAAATCACGCAGGCGGATTGCGTTGCGATCGATGATGTCGATGAAACGACCAGCGAACTTCGGGTCATCCTTCGCGCCCCCCATCAAGGTCTCCGCCGCCGAGTGAATCGAGGCAACCGGAGTACGCAGCTCGTGAGACACGTTAGCTACGAAGTCTCGACGCATTCCCTCGAGGCGACGCATCTGGGTGACGTCCAGGAACACCAGAAGCCATCCCTGTTCAGGTACGGGCTGAACTTGTACCAGCAAGATCCGGGGCTTCAGGCCTCGGACTTCGATCTCCCCGCTGCCAGGCTTGCGGGATTTTTTTGCGGCCTCGAGCAGCTCATGCAGCTCCGACTGACGAACGGTCTCGAGCAGCGTCTTTCCCACCACGTCGTTGTTCAGGAGCAGCATCTCCCTGAGCGCGGGATTGACGTGTTGGATGTGCCCGGAAGTGTCGATCAGCATCACGCCTTCGCGCATGCTCTCGAGGATGCTGCCCATCTTGTCGCGCTCGCTGGTGAGCTCGTCGAGCGTCGTGGAGAGGTTCGTCGCCAGCAAGTCGAGCCCAGCCCCGAGCGGCCCCAACTCATCTTCCTTGCGGATACGGGCACGCGCGGTCAAGTCGCCGTCTGCCATGCGCTCGGCGACCTCCGTCAGGTGGGTCGCCGTGTTCGCTAGGCTCTTGGCGGCGAAGCTAGCGAGCAGAACGGCAATCGCGAGCCCAAGGATCGACGCGAGCAGCAGACCTTTCTCCAAGGACTGTAGCGCGCCTTGAACCTCTTCGAGCTGGATCGACAGCCTCGCCACTTTGGGTCCGCCAGGCGCGCTGCGGTGCACCGGCACCGCGACGTAGAGCTGACTCTGGCCGATCGTAGCGCTGTGACGTTCCGAGATCCCGCGGCCAGTGTTCAAGGCCTCGAGCACTTCCGGCCGCTCAGCGTGATTCTCTAGCGACGCCAGCTCGCGGGTGGGAACGTCCGAATCCCCCAGTACGCGGCCGTCTGGAGCAACCAACGTCACGCGTGCTTTGGACGCCTTGCCGAGGCGATCCGCCAGAGCATCCCAACCTTGCACGTCGTCGTCGGGCAGGCGGACTTCGCTGACCTGATCCGCGATGAGTTCGGCACGCGTCACCAAGTCGCGGGTCATGTGGTCCACCAAAACGGTGTGGACCTCACGTCGCATGAAGAGGAACGCCGCCGTGATGGCGACGCCAATCAGCACCAGAGCAACGAGCGTCAGCTTCGCTCGCAGGCCCAGCTTCAATGCATCGCCGCCTCTTCCGGCGTGCCCACGAACCGATAGCCCACGCCGCGCACGGTCTCGATGTAGTCCCGTGCGTTGGCGAGCTTCTCGCGGAGGCGCTTCACGTGGGTGTCCACGGTGCGCGTGGTGATACTCGAGTCCATGCCCCAGACATCCTCGAGCAAGGTTCCCCGAGATTGAACTCGATTCTTGCGATCGTAGAGCGTGGTGAGGAGTCGGAACTCGAGGGCGGTCAGATCGACTAGCGCGTCTTCCACCCAGACGCGGTGCGCGTCCCTTGCGAACTTCAGGCACCCGAACTCGACGACGTCCTCCTTGACCTCGCCGCCTGATTCCGCGCGGCGCAGAACTGCGTTGATTCGCAGCAGCAGCTCACGCACGCTGAAGGGCTTGATCACGTAGTCGTCTGCGCCAAGCTCGAAGCCGACGACGCGATCGATCTCTTCGCCCTTCGCGGTCAGCATGATGACTGGCACGCCCCGCGTGGACGAGTTGTCTTTGATCTGCTTGCAGACCTCGGTGCCGGGCATGTCAGGCAACATCAGGTCCAGCAGCACCAGGTTTGGACGCTTCTCTCGCACGAGGTTGAGCGCCTCGGTGCCTCGCAGCGCCTGGAGCACTTCGTGTCCTACTTGCTCCAAGTTGTAACGAAGAACTTCTTGGAGATCGGTTTCGTCTTCGACGACGACAATTCTGGCCATTGGGTTGCCCCTGAGTAACGCCCCTGTGTGACGCCAGGGTGACAGGTGTGGAGCCTATCCGGGGCCGACAGTCAACGCCACACAAGCCACAACTGGCTGCTTCGCGAGGGGAAGCGCGGGAAAACACCGTTCCTCCCCCCGAACAAACGCGCCAAAGCAGCGAAGTTGTTCGTGGATCGCACGGGGCATGCCGTCGCAGCGAACCCCGAAAGGCGGCCGTTGGGTCGCGCTGCGGACGCGATCTGGTCGCCTTGGTCAGCCGCGCCCAGTGAAGCGGTAGCCCACTCCGCGGACGGTCTCGATGTGGTTGCGCGCGTGAGAGAGCTTCTCCCGCAGGCGCTTCACGTGCGCGTCCACGGTGCGCGTGGACGAATCGCCTCGCATCCCCCACACGTTGTCCAGCAACACCGAACGACTCTGAACCCGCTCCCTGCGCTCGCACAGCGTCACCAAGAGCTTGAACTCCAGCGCGGTCAGCTCCACTTCGGTCTCGCCAACCCACACTCGGTGGGCGTCCCGGTCGATGCGCAGATCACCAAACTCGAGTGTGCCGTTCGCGGGCGGGGGCCCAGACTTACGCCTTAATACCGCACGGATACGCAGTGCCAACTCCCGTACACTGAACGGCTTCGTCACGTAGTCGTCCGCGCCCAGCTCGAACCCGACGACGCGATCGATCTCCTCGGTTCGCGCTGTACACATGATCACGGGTATGTGCGCTGTAACGGGACTGGATCGCAGCAAGCGACAAATCTCCGTTCCTGCGAGGTCCGGAAGCATGAGGTCCAACACCACGAGTTCCGGCACCATTTCCCGACAAAGCCTGAGCCCCTCTTTGCCGGTGAGCGCCGAGGTCACATCGTACCCAAGCTGCTCGAGGTTGTACTGCAGGACGGTGTGGATGTCCTCTTCGTCGTCAATGACGAGAATGCGAGTCATCTGAGCCGGTGCCAGTACCGAGACAGCGTGACCATCCGGTGACGTGATCGTAGCGCTCTCGAACAATCTGTAGATCCGCGCTCCACAGTCCCCGCGCCGGTGACTTTTTGCCCTCGATGTCGGCAAGCCCTCGCACGAGGTGGCGATGCTGGAGTCCTGTGACAGCGCAGAAACGCATTGGAGCGTTCGTGACGCCAATCCGACTTTCCTTTACTCGTATTTTGCCGAGACGCCACGATGCCGTCACACAACACGAGCAGGGTCCCGACCACCGATGGACCCCAAGAAGTGGACGAACGACGACGGCGACCGCGGCCGTCTTGGACGGCTCTCTGCAGGCTTCGCGATGGGCGTCCTCTGCATGTCGGGGCTCCTAGCGTTTCTGACCGTCGCGGGCGGCAACGTCACTGAGATCGTCAAAGAGGACGACGACATCGTCGACGTTCAGCTGGCGAAAACTCCAGAGCCTGAACCGGAACCAGAGGTCGAAGAAGAGGTCGATCCGGATCCAGCACCGCGCGCAGCGGGCCCGGTGATGCCGAAGCTGGTCGTGCCCAAGGAGATCCCCAAGGAAGCGCCGAAGGAGACGGACGCACCCGTGGGCGATACGCCTGGCGGCGGCGACCCGTATGCAAACGCCGGAGGCGGCGGGCGCGGCAAGGGCACTGGCAAACCAGCGCCCAAGCCCGCGGCCGAACCTACCGCGGAGAAGCCCAAGCCTCCGCCGCCGAAGCCCGAGAAGAAGAAGGTGTTCCGCGCCAATGAGGTCGCGGTGCAACCGGTTCCACAGAACCGCCCTTACCCGAGCTACCCCTCGTCCGCGCGCTCAGCCGGCATCGAGGGCGTCGTCGTCGTGCGCTACGTCATCACGGAGTCGGGCAGCACCGCAGCCGTCAAGGCAGTGCGTGGGCCGCCGGAGCTGACGGGCGTGTGCGAGGCAGCGGTGCAGAGCTGGACATTCAGCCCTGCCAAGAACGAGCTCGGCCAGGCAGTGCCTGTGGTCAAGTTCGCTCGCTTCCCCTTCAAGATCAAGATCTAGCGCCTGACCGAGCACGGCCGCGCAACTATAACTTTCCAC
Source organism: Polyangiaceae bacterium (assembly GCA_050183255.1). Lineage (GTDB taxonomy): Bacteria > Myxococcota_A > Polyangia > Polyangiales > Polyangiaceae > JAHBVY01. The sequence goes on from JBFXBK010000150.1 coordinate 16,790, forward strand.
ACAGAAAAACCTGGTTCTTGCACTCGCCGAGCGGGCCACCCGCACGCGAGCTGCCCAAACGGAGCACTTCAATGACCCTCGATCCGATTGCAATCTGGCATCACATGAGTGGCCTCAACAAGGCCATCGCCCTGATCCTCCTCACGATGGGCGTGTCCACCATCGGCGTGGTGGTCGAGCGCATCCTGGCCTTCTCCAAGGCGAACACCGAATCGCGCACCTTCGTGCAGAAGGCGGCTGCGCTGCTCGACGAGTGGCGCATCGAGGAGATCATCGCACTCACCGAGAAGCACAAGGCCTCCACCCTGGCGCGCACCATCGGCGCGATGATGCAGCGCTACCAGCGTGGCCTGGAGCGTGCCGACAAGGGCCTCACTCCGGTCGAGATGGCGCGCAATGAAGCAGAGCGCACGAAGGAGACGATCGGCGCTGAGCTGCGTCGCGGCTTCACGGTGCTGAGCTCGGTTGCCTCGGTCGCTCCCTTCGTGGGTCTGCTGGGTACCGTCATCGGCATCATCATGAGCTTCAAGGCCATCGGCGCCGGCGGCGACGCCGGGATGGCCGCGGTCATGACCGGTATCTCCGAGGCGCTCTTCGAGACCGCGCTCGGACTGATGATCGCTATCCCGGCGGTGCTCTTCTTCAACTACCTCACCGGCCGCGTGAATCAGATTGAACTCACCTTGGCTCGCTCTTCCAGCGAGCTCCTCGACGAGATGGAGAATCGCTATGGGAATGAGTCTGGGATCGTCGAAGCGCGGAAAGCAGCCTGAGCCGGATATCAACATCACGCCGCTCGTCGACGTGGTGTTGGTGCTGCTCATCATCTTCATGGTGGTGGCGCCCGCGTTGAACAACGACCTGGTTCGCTTGCCGGAGATCGAGCAAGCGGATCCGAAACCCAAGGACGACAACGCCGTCGAGATCACGCTCTCAGGCGATGGCTCCACGGTGCTCGAGCAGAAGAAGGTGGACAAGGAGACGCTGAAGCGCGAGCTGAAGCAGATCCACTCCACCACCGCAGACCGCCAGCTGCTGCTGAAGACCGACGTGAACGTGCCCTACGAGCGCGTGCGCACGACCCTCGGGATGCTTCAGGAGATCGGCTTCAAGGGCGTCAGCCTCAAGGTCGAAGAGAAGAAGAAGGACGGCTGAGTTCGCGCTCAGCCAAACCCAAAGACACCGTCATGGCATTCACCGCACCCTCTGGATCTTCCAAGCACGGCAACCCACCAAACGTGAACATCACCCCGTTGGTCGACGTGGCGCTGGTGGTGCTGATCATCTTCATGGTCGTGGCGCCGATGCTGACCAAGACCTTCTGGCTAAACCTGCCGAAGAAGGACAAGGAAGACACGCCGCCGCCCGCGAATCAGCCGGAGCCGCCGCTGGTGCTCACGCTCAACGCCTCGGGTGTAGTGAAGCTCAACCAGACGGTCGTCACCAAGACCGAGCTCCCCACCCGACTGCCGCGCATGATGGCGTCGCGGAAGAGCAAGGTGCTCTACTTCGACGCCCACGATGGCGCGAGCTACGCAGAGGCAGTCGAGGTCATGGACCTTGCGCGTCGCGGCGGTGCCCGCTCGATCGCGATGCTCACCGACAAGGTGGCGGAGTAGGTATAGACCGAAACCTCGTTCCAGACGTCTTCTGACTCAGAATATCCTCTCGGAAATTAGTGCTCCGACACGCCGACCGGACTGTTACAGGGGAGTAACGAGCTTGTAGCGCTTTCGTCTGACTCCCCCCGGCGCCTTCGTAATCCTCTATCTTCCCGCCCGCGAACCGGCAATACGCCGCCCCGCAAACCCCGCGCCGCGCTGAGCGGCACAGTCGATTCGAACCGCGCCGCGCTGGCGCGGTGAACTAGCAGGCGTGCCCGCGGAGGTACGTCGCGAACAACCCAGCACTACCGGCACCGATCGTTTGGTGTCCGTACGACGCCGAGCTGCGTCCACTGGCGCGGCTCCTCAAGAGGTTCCAATGAGGTCCCGCTTTCGCTTCCTCCCAGTCCTTGCCCTGCTCGCGCCACTCACGCTGAGTCAGCACGCCTTCGCTCAGCCGGCAGACGATCCGGGCGATGAGGAAGGTGAGACCATCGTCCCCACCGATGAGGGAGACGACGAGCCCCCGCCTGACGACAAGCAGCCCGACGACAAGAAGCCCGACGACAAGAAGCCCGACGACAAGAAGCCCGACGACAAGAAGCCGGCTGGAGGCGGGGACGACTCGGGCTACGACCTCGAAGAGTACAGCGACGAGGACATGGGTGAGACGGATCTCAGCGAAAAGCCTGAGGCAGGCAAGGGCGCGCTGACGGGCACCGTCCGTGACACCAAATACGAAGAACCCCTCGTGGAAGCCGAAGTGGAGGTCGTTGGCACCGGCACCAAGGTCTTCACCGACGTCAACGGTCAGTTCCGCCTGGATCTGAAGCCCGGCACCTACACGATCCGCATCGCCTACGACGCGCACTACACCCAGCGTCTGGACGGCATCGTGATCACTGGCGGTAAGATCGCCAAGCTCGACATCAAGCTGCGGCCCGATGAAAAGGCCGTCGAGACCTTCGTCGTCGAGACCAAGGCCGACACGTCAGGGCTGGCAGGGCTGACCCTGACTCGCCAGCGCTCAGCAGCGATGGGAGACAGCGTCGGTCGCGGAGAGA
>JBFXBK010000151.1:0-19406 GCA_050183255.1 Polyangiaceae bacterium
GACATCGGGGGGACGAACATCACCAGTCTCCCGCCGAGCCTCTGCGACGCACAGCTCCACTGGCGTTCCGTGCCCATCACACACCGCATCGCGTTCGAGCCCCAGAGCATCACTGCCAAAGAGGCGATCAACGAGCAGAACGCCGAGATACGTCGCGTGATGATCGAACGCATGGGCTATCTCCGCTTCGCTCAAGAAGCGGGAGCAAAGGTGCTCGATACAGACACCGACCCGGGAGGCGAACGCCGCCTGTTGCACATCGAGCTCGAGCAAGACGAACCCCTGGTTGGGCTCGCCTGTGCGTGCCCTTCCACGGGGCACCGATATTTCCTGCGAGTGCCGCCGTCGACCAAGAGCTGCCACCAAGCAGCCGCCTGGCTGGCCGGCTTCGACGACCCTGCCCTGTATCACCCCGTTATCGAGACATAATTCCGTGAGGATATGATGGAAAAGCGTGAGCTGCAGTTCATGGACGGCAAGTCCAGCAAGTTTTGGCGCATCGAGCTCGATGGCGCGTGCCACACGGTCACCTATGGTCGCATCGGGACCGAGGGGACCAGTCAGACCAAGGAGTTCAGTTCCCCTGCGGAAGCGAGAAAGTCCCACGACAAACTGCTATCGCAGAAGCTTGCCAAGGGCTACGTGGACGCCGCGAGCGGTGGCGCAGCTGGAGGCGGCGCTGCGGCTGGCGCTGGCGACGAGGTTCCGTTCATCGCCTTTCCGTGCACCACAGGCTCAAACGGGACAGGCTCCCACGCCTCGAACTTCATGGGGCTCCGCGTGTCCCGCTTTAGCGCTGGCAAGAAGCCGGGTGATCCGAAGAAGACCGCGTACTTCTTCGGGTCGGACTACGAGAACGATACCTTCACTGAGGACCTGGAGGCCTTCCTCGAGTCCGATGTTGCCGCCGAAGCCCGCGCGCTCGTGCTGGGGCCCTGGGCCGAAGAGTTGTACGACGTGAGCTCCGCCGAAGCGGTGAAGCTCTTGGTCGCGAACGCGAAGAAGCTGCCGAAGCTCGCGGGGCTCTTCGTGGGAGACATCGTCCAGGAGGAGAACGAGATCTCCTGGATCCACCAGTGCGACTTGTCGCCCCTTTTTGCAGCGTTCCCGAAGCTGCAGCTGCTGAGGGCGCGCGGCGGGCAGGATCTCGCGCTGTCGAAGGCCAAGCACGTTGGGCTGCGCGCGCTCGCGCTAGAAACGGGAGGTATGAACGCGTCCGTCGTGCGCTCCATCCTGAGCGGCGACTTCCCTGCGCTCGAGTACCTCGAGCTGTGGCTTGGCACCGAAGAGTACGGGGGCACCTGCACCGTCGAGGACCTGCAACCGCTCTTCAAAGGCAAGAAGTTCCCCAAGCTCAGGTACCTGGGTCTGCGCAACTGCGACTTCGTCGATGACATCGCGACCGTTGTCGTCAACTCCCCGCTGCTCCAGCGCATCGAGACCCTCGACCTCTCCCTCGGAACGCTCAGCGACGTGGGCGGACGGGCTCTGCTCCAGCTGCCCAAGGACAGCTCGCTCAAGAAGCTCGACTTGAGCCACCACTTCATGTCCAAACAGCTCATGAAGGAACTCAAGGGGCTGAAGCTGGCTGTCGACGTCAGCGAAGCGGAGAGCCCCGATGACGAATGGCGCTTCGTCGCCGTCGGAGAGTAGCCCTGCAGTTCGGACTCGTCGCGAACCCCGAAAATCGCCGCGCGGCGTTCTTCCGCGCGGCGCTCGAACGGAGCGGCTTACCCCCAGCCGTCGAGGTGAGCTGGGAGCAGGTGCTCGCTGATGCGTCGAACCTCGAGCGGCTCGCCAGCTGCGAACGTATCCGCGTGGATTCGTTTGGGGAGAACCCGCGTGTGCACGACGCGCTGATCGCCCTGGGTGGGGCGCCGGGTGTTTGCCTGGAGCACGGCGAGCTCGCGTACCTCGAGGAGGCACATATCGGCTGGCTGGCGTTGCTCGCGCGACTCCAGCAGCTCGGCGTCGACGATCAGGTGTGGCTCAGTCAGCCGTCGCACGTCGCGACCATGTTCGACAAGTGGCAGACGCACGTCTTGTGGGCTGCAGCGGGCCTTCCGCGACCTGCCTGCCAGCTGCTGCCCCGGACCTTCGAAGAGCTAACAAGCGTGCTGCCTGCGAAGGGCCGCTGGTTCCTCAAGCCGCTGCACGGTTCCTCCGCGTCGGGCGTTTGCGCCTTGCGGAAGGCGAACGGACGCATGCAGCTGACTGCGCCCATCGAGCTGGTGCGGGAGGACGGTCAGGTCAAGCTATTCAATTCCTTGCGGATTCGAAGCTTCGGGCGCGAGGACGACATCCAAGCGATCCTCGGCGCCCTCTTGCCCTCCGGCATGATCGAGGAAGACTGGCTGCCCAAGGCACGTCTGGGTGATCTCGAACTCGACCTGCGTGTCGTCGTGGTGGCGGGCGAGGCGCGCCACGTGGTCGTGCGCCAGAGTCGGCACCCGATGACGAACCTGCACCTCGGCAACCAGCGCGGCGAGCTGTCTGACTTCGTGGCGGCGTTCGGAGAAGCAGCGCTGCAGAGCTGCCTCGATCTCGCTGAGGCGGCCTTGGCCTGCTTTCCCTCCACGCTGTATGCCGGAGTCGATGTGCTGTTCGGACGTGATCGACAGCCGCGGCTGTTGGAAATCAACGCATTCGGCGACCTGCTGCCGGGCGTGTTGCATCGAGGCGAGGACACTGCCACAGCCATCGTGCGCGCTGCGCTGAGGGAGCCGTCGTGAAGCACCTGATCGGGCACTCGGATCTGCTGTTCATTACTCTGGATACGTTGCGCTTCGACGCAGCGCAGGCCGCCTTCGAGAGCGATCAGCTCACTACCCTCGGCCCGTATCTTGGCCCGCACGGCTGGGAGCTGCGGCATTCCCCAGCTAGCTTCACTTACGCGGCCCACCACGCGTTCTTCGCGGGCTTCTTGCCGACTCCGCCAACCCCAGGACCGCACACGCGCCGGTTCGCCGCGGCGTTCTCCGGCAGCGAGTCCACGGCGGACGATACGTTTATTTTCCCCGAGGCAACGTTGCCTGAGGCCCTCTCGGCGCGCGGCTACCGCAGCATCTGCATTGGCGGAACCGGCTTCTTCAATCGACAGAACGCGTTGGGCAATGTGTTACCGGGGCTCTTCGACGAGGCTCACTGGAACGAATCCTTGGGCGTCACGTGTCCTGACTCTCCCCAAAATCAGGTGAAGCTAGCGGTCGAACGCCTCGCCGCCGCCGAAGATCGTCGCGTATTCTTGTTCATCAACGCATCCGCGCTGCATCAGCCCAACTGGTTTTTTGGGGGAGAGGAGCGCCGCGACACCCTGGCTACGCACACTGCTGCGCTGTGCGCGTTCGATCGAGCGCTGGCTCCGCTCCTCGAGTACCTGCAGCGCCGAGGGCCGTGCGAGGCCATCATCTGCTCCGATCACGGAACGGCCTACGGCGAGGATGACTTCGTCGGACATCGGCATGCTCACCCGGTGGTCTGGAATGTTCCCTACGCGGAGTTTTCGCTGTGAACTCTGCCGTTGAACGGTCGTTGATGGCTGACCTGGCTGAGCGTTTGAGCGCAGGTGAGTACGCTGGCTATGCGTACGCATACCCACACAAGAGCGCTTATCGTCCGTTTTCGCCTCCCGTCGCGCTGCGGGATGCATGGGCCAGCGAAGACAGGCAGCGCCTGTTCCTTTACACGCACTTGCCGTTTTGCGAAGTGCGCTGCGGCTTCTGCAACTTGTTCACGTCAGTGCGCCCGGAGCAGAGCTTCACCCAACAAACGCTACGCGCAATCCTGACTCAAGCTGAAGCCGTTGCGGCTGCGATCCGGCCCGAGCGCGTCACTCAGGCAGCCTTTGGAGGTGGCACGCCAAGCTTCCTGAGCGCCGGCGAGATCGAGTGGCTCTTTCACCAACTCGCAGCGCGCTGGCCCGTGGATTGGAGACGCATCCCGGTCTCATTCGAGACGTCTCCGGCGACCGTCGACGAAGAGAAGCTGAGCGTCCTGCGAGATCTGGGGGTGAGTCGCCTCAGCATAGGCGTGCAGAGCTTCGTTCCCGAAGAGCTCAAAGCGCTCGGTCGCCCGCAGCGCACCGAAGATGTGGAGCGCGCGTGTCGTTGGATCCGGGACGCCTCGTTCCCGGTCTTCAACCTCGACCTCATCTACGGCGCCAGCGGTCAGACTCTCGAGACCTGGTTGGAGAGCCTGCGCCGCGCCATCGACGTCGGTCCGGACGAAGTCTACCTGTATCCCCTGTACGTGCGTGAGCTGACTGGCCTTGCGAAAGCCGCGCGGAAACCATCAGAGCACCGCCGAGAGCTGTATCGCGCGGGGCGCGATCTACTGCTGGCTGCAGGCTTCACCCAGCAGTCGATGCGCCTCTTTCGTAGCGCCGGTTTGGAGACGCGAGAGGTCGACTACTGCTGCCAAGACGATGGCATGATTGGGCTGGGACCCGGTGCTCGCTCGTACACGCGGAGCCTGCACTACAGCAGCGAGTACGCCGTGGGCCAGGTGGGCGTGCGCCGCATCATCGCCGCCTTCAACGAACGCGAACGCTACGACGTCGCAGACTACGGCGCAGAACTCGACACCGACGAACAACGCCGGCGCTTCGTGATCAAGTCGTTGCTGCGCAAGCCCGGGCTATGCTTTAGCGACTACGCAGCGCGCTTTGGTAGCGACTTTGAAGCTGATTTTGCGGAGGTCCTGGCAGCGCTGGGTGAGCTGCGACTTGCTGCTCGAACACCGACTCACGTGGAGCTCACCGCGCTCGGCCTGGAACACTCCGACACCATCGGGCCTTGGCTCTACTCCCCAAGGGTGCAGCGCGCGATGGCTGACTGTGAGCTCACATGAGCCAGACGTGGAACATCCTGTACCGCGGTAGCCTCTCGAGCTGCAACTACGCTTGCGACTACTGCCCGTTCGCCAAGACCTCCAACACACGTGAGGAGCTCGCCCAGGACGCTGCGGAGCTCAGCCGCTTCGTGGCCTGGGTTGCTCAGCGCAGAGACCGCCGCGTGGGTGTCTTGTTTACCCCCTGGGGCGAGGCACTCATCCGGAGTCATTACCGCGAGGCAATGCTTGAGCTCAGCCACCTCGAGCACGTCTACCGCGTAGCGATTCAGACGAACCTGAGCTGCGAACTCGACTGGCTGAGCGTCGCGAATCGGGACACACTCGCGCTCTGGGTGACGTTTCATCCAAGCCAGGTCAGCCGCGAGCGCTTTCTCCAGCGTTGCCGGGAGCTCGATAGACTGAGCGTGCGCTACTCCGTGGGGGTGGTCGGCCTGCGGGAACACTTCGAGGAAATCGAAGCGTTGCGGCGCGAACTTCAGCCGAACACCTACCTCTGGCTCAACGCCTACAAGCGGGATCCGGAGTACTACGCGGAGAGCGACCTCCGGCGGCTGCGCGAGGTAGACCCCTACTTCGATCTCAATCGGCGCTACTACCCGAGCCTCGGCAAGGCGTGCCACGCTGGGCACACGAGCTTCACCGTTTCAGGTGATGGCGACGTGCGGCGCTGCCACTTCATTCAGACTACGCTGGGTAACCTCTACGAGACCGACATCACCGAACGTCTGCGAGCGGAGCCCTGCACGAATCTCAGCTGCGGATGTCACATCGGGTACGTGCATCGCCCTGAGCTCGAGCTCTACGACTTGTTCGGCGACGGCGTCCTGGAACGGATCCCTGCGGAATGGCCTACCCGCAGACGTCTGCCGTTCGTCTCACCGTGATCGGGTACACGCAGGGCGCCTAACCCCCCGATCAAACATAGCAGGCCGACGCTAGTACGGGTCATAGGAGGGGATGTGAGTGATGGGGTAGTCGCAGTGCCAGGTGCGCGGTGTCACATCACGCAGGTAGATCTCGTCGATCTGAATTGCATGCACCGTGTCATGAATCTTGAGCTCGCCGTCATCCCACCCATGGTCGCTCTTTAGTTGCCCCGGGGAAATGTGCGGGCACTGGTCGACGTCTCCGTCGTCCGGTGTATCGTAGACCTCGGTACACACGGTCTCGAGGGAGTAATGCGAACTGTCAGCCGCGCCGCCCACGTCAAAGACGCCGTCGTAGCAGCACCGCTGGTGTCCTCCCCATTCGACCTTCTCCGCGGGGCCATCTATCGACACGAGCTCCCCGGAGTAGTCGAATCGCCCGGTCTGGCCAACCCGCTCCGGGGATGGACACTCAACGTCTTCATCCAACACCAACATACCGGTGCCTGGCTCCGGATCGCCACACGCGAGCAACGCAACGACTACCAGTAAGCCGACGCTCAAGTCCTTCATGCCGCCGTTTCAGCAAAGCGCGCGCCAACACCCAAGCCAGCTCAATGCGCCCAGATCGTGGGTTTGGGGGTGAGGGCACGAGTCACCCCACGATTACGCTGTGAAGTTCAGTCACGGCGCTTGCTGCGACTCGAACTCCCGGCCTGTTCAACTAGGCTTTCGAGCAAGTCCGAATACGCATCCTTCAAGGGAAGCTCAGATTCCACCTTCAAACGCTTACGGCTCGCGCGCGTTCCTTTGCCCGTTTGCGGGTTGGTGCCGTGCTTTTCGTAGGTCTCCCACCACACGCCGATACCGCGGCGCTGCCACGCCGGTAGTTCGTTGAAATTGATTCCGTGCTGAAACAAAAACTCGTGCTTCGCCGCGACGGACTTTCCCTCGACGGCGCTCGTCGCGGCGCGAGCTGACGCACCCTCGTTGCGCACCAGCCAGTAGCAGTGCGCGCTGAGCGCGTTGCGATGCGCGTCCTCGTTGCGCCAGCGAAAGTAGTCAACCACCAGGCGTTTGCTCGGCAGCGCGGAGATGCGGCAATCGAAGACCGCGACCCTCCCGAGCAAGTGAGTGAACTTCGCGCTCGCCTCCCCCGCCAAGATGGAGTGCAGCTTGCGCAGCTTGCGACCGAAGCTTGCCTCGTCGCGCTGGAAGAGCAGCGAGATTTCATCGCTCTCGGTGTAGCCATAAACGACGTTGAAGCCCGTCTCGCTCATCAGGTGCTTCGTGGTTTCCAGCATGAGATCACGGAAGCGCTCATCGAAGGGCCGCTTGAAGTCGAGCACGTCCTTGGTGAGCCGCGTGAAGCCACGCCCGTCGATGCGCGCGACCATGTACACGTCGGGCAAGACGCAGAGATCGTACGCGGTTTCGTAGACGCGGAGCTTCGCGTCCAGTTCGTCAAAGTGCATCTTCGTTCCAAGGTTCGATCACGAACCCGTCCCCCAGTCTGACGTAGAACAACTCATCGAAGCCTTCGCTGAGGCTCGGGATTTCCAGGCTGCTCGCGGCCCGCGTTATGGCACGCTCCGGCACCTGCTGCTGCTCGCTCCGACCAGCGTTGCGTGCGACGGACTCCGCCACCTGCGAGCGGAAGTAGTAGCCGATCACGCGAAAGCCATGTTGCCGCGCTGGCGCGATGTACCTCGAGCGCAGCTCGCGGGTGAGGTTGGTGTTGTCGATCACCATGGAAGCCTTGCCCGCGAGGCAGGCTTCGAACAGCGTCCGCTCGCGGTGCCGCGTGCGCAGCATGTCGAGGTTGATGCGCACGTGGGTATCGAAGAACCGCTCGCGAAATAGGCTGCTCTTCCCCGCGGCTTGGATGCCCGTGAATATCACCACCTCGAACATGGGACGCGAGGTGTAGCTCATCCAAAGGGCCAGTCCAGTCGTGGACGAGAGTCGGTCACCGCGCGCCTGCTCGGCCTTGCGGCTCACGTGCCGGAAGTTGCCGTAGGGATATCGGGAGCTGGTGGCTAGCGGTCTGGGTCGACTTCGTCAGGGCGTAGCTGGCGTCGCTTCCACACTCCGTTCACGAGGAGATCCTCGTAAGCTGCGGGATTCTCAAACTCGCGTACCACTCGCTTGCGAATCAGCACGGGGCGATCATTTTGCACACGGAAATAGCGGTAGACATGGTTGCAGCAACCGGACTTCCAGGTGGACAGTATCGTCTTCTCCGTCGGGTCAAGCCACAGGGTCTCCGTCTCGCTGAGCTTGGTGATCGGCTTGTTGAGCACGAGGCGTTGCTGCTTCTTGTTCCACAAGTACACGAAGTACTGGGGACCGCGGTAAAGCCCCCAGTCATTGCGAACCACGGCTAGATCTGCTTCGCCGTCAAAGTTGTAGTCCTCGAACGAGTATGCGCCAGAGACTGCCGGGTCGCCATCGATCACGCCGCTGCTCGCTTGCGACTTGTCGTAGAAATGCGGATGCACTTCGTCGAGCTGGATGGTTTGGCGCACCTGCGTCGTGCCCTTTTCCAGGATCTCGATCGTGCCAGGCTGCTTGCACCTGAAATCCTTGTACGCTTCCTCGTCGCACTCCTTGCCGAGAGTGAGCCGGAGGTCGAACGCCGGGTGGCCAGTCGTGACGTACACGCTGCCTTCGGCGTACGGGTTGCGCTTGGGCTTGGGTGGTTCCGCGGGGGAACGCTGATCGGCGCTTGGTGTGGGCGCGGGCGGTGAGCCGGCTGAAGGTGGGGTGGGGGTGAGCGAGGCGCTGCTGGCGACTGAAGCCGAGGTTGAAGGAGCGGGCGAGGCGGACGGTGCGGACGCGACGGCGAGTGGAGCGGCAGGCGGACACACCGGGGCGCTGGCGTTCGCGGCACACGCGGCGACTCCAAGACAGGTGAACAGGGACACCGCTCGGGTCCAGGCAGTCATGATGGCTGTTACTCCCTGAGCAGCGGAACAGATTCCCCAGTCGAAGCGATTTATTGCAATCTTTCAATGACCTAGGCCACCAGGAGGATTCCTTCTAGGTCGCCGCGGGCGTGCGGTGTCACGGTTCTGAGTAGTTCAACCGTGCGAGAGTTCTTGACCTTGTGGATTGGTGTTTGCGGCTTTGTGCTGCTGCTCGGAGGCTGTGCTGGCTCACGACCTGCAGCTCCGGATTCTGCGTCGGGCTCAGCGACACCAAGCGAAAGGCCAGCGCCTGCCAGCGCGCAGTCGGCTGCAGCCCTCGCGCCGTCCGCGTCGGTGAAGGCGCCGGACGTTGCGCCTCTCCCCCAAGAAAATCCTGATGGGTCCCCACCGAGCAAACCCGTGACCTGTCCCAAACCCGCGCGGAAAATTCAGCAGCTGTTCGCGAACGCCTTCAAGCTCGCCGACGAGTCAGCGGCGAAGGAACCCCAGCGAGCGATCGCAGAGGCGATCCGCTTGCGCCTGGATGAGCTCTTTCAGTCGGGTTGTGGGGTGAGGCTCACTGGAAAGCAACTCAACGCACAGGTGTCGCTGATCAGCGAGGACCCGAGTCACCGCGAGAACTTTGGGGTGCTGCTCGCGGCTGGCTACCCGGTTGCGAGCTACTACACGAAGCAAGGGCAGGGGATTGCGCTGTACGAGTGGCGCGAGGGTCAGGTACGCACGCGCATCACGGTCACTCACGATGGGGCCGACGATCAGAAGCAGCTCTTGTTGTTGGATCTCGATGTGCTCAAGCCGCCGGGTTCGAAAGAACCTTTGCTCGCCATCGTGAACACGCACCCCTGGATGGCCTCCTGCTGGCGCGCCCTGCGTATGCGCGTGCTCGAGCCGAGCGGCGATCCGAGCAAGCCCAAGGTGTTGCTCGATCACGACACGAGCGGACGCTGGTGCGAAGGAGTCGGTGTGAAGGCGGCGGGCAGCAGCGTGAATTTCACCTATCAAGACTGGTACTCGGTGTTTCGTCCTGCGATGGAGCGCGAGCGTAACTTGAGCTGGGAGTATCAATCGGGCACGCTGGTGCGCCGATTTGGTTTCCCCAAGGAGATACCTGAACTGGTCGACGACTGGCTGAGCAGCGAGTGGGGTCAGGCCAAGCAAGCGACGGTGCTGAGCCACGCGGCTGAGCTCGAGAGGGCGCACCTCCGCCTGACCAAGGCGGTCAAGCAGGCGCTCGCTCGCGAAGGGACCCAGGCGGTGAGCTTCAGCTACGAGTTGTTTCCCGGAGGGAACAAGGATGAACGGCGCCTGGCCGCCTACTGCGCGCTCACCGAGGACGACACCAAGCCGTGCAAGGACTGGCCAAAGCCAGTCGACATCTTGCTCGAGTGGAACGGCAGCCATTGGTTGATCCGCTCCGTGACGCCGCGCTAGGTCTGCTAAGCTCCGCGGCGCATGCCGCAGCCGCCTTGGCCCGATTGGCTTGAACCGCCGCCCAGCTTCAGTCGCGAAGAACTTTACGTGACGTTGCGGGAGGCGACGCGCGCGGCGTGGCTCGAGATGTTGCGGGAGCGTGAGCACGAGACGTTCTACGTCTTTGGCTTGTTGCTCTCGGAGGAAGGCCCGTCGCTGAGCGCCGTAGCCGCGAGCAAACACGGACTGCGCAAGCTCCCGAGCGCGACGCCCGTGAGTCAGGACGCCTCGGAAGAGGTGATGCATCGCTTGCGCTGGCTCGACGGTGAGTGGCCATATGAAGTACGCGAGGCGTTTGCCCCGGTGAACCAGCTGCTCGCTGAGCTGCATCAGTCTTGGTCCGCTGCCGCGAGCGCCAAGTTGATGGGCGAGCTCGAGGTGCTGTGTTGCGACGTGCTGCGCGAGCTCGATGGGCGCGGCGGCTTCGTCGTGCAACCTTCGCGGGTGATCCTCGGAGTATTCGGCAGCGACGAGCAAACCAAGCGCTCCATCAAGCGCCTGAACCCCGCGCATCAAACGGAGCGCGTGTTCCGCGACATGAAGCGGGGGAGGGAGCTCAGGCGGCGGCTCGGGTGAGGTGGCGGCTTGGGTGAGGCGAGCCGTCGGAGCGCCCGTGTCCAGCCGTGCAGCGGGTTCAGCAAGGATGCGAGCTGCGGCAATGGCCAGCCTGGATTCCATGTGGCAACGCAGTCTGCGATACTCGGGAGATGCTTCTGCGGCGCCTCGCGTTCGGCTATTTGCTCCTCGTTTCGGCATGTGGCGCCGAGACAAGCAACACTCCCAGCGGCGGGTCCGCGTCGGGAGGACAGGCAGGGCAGAGCGCTGGGGGTGCGGGCGGTGCTGGCAGCGGAGGCGAAGGCGCGGTAGGAGGCAGTTCGGCCAAACTCTCCTGCGATGTTCCGGTGTATCAGCTCGCGCGGGGTGACGTGGTTGATCACGATGCGCAACTCGACGCTGGAGTCTGCGAAGACGACGATGACGGGATCGGTCAGACTGCTCGCGTAGACGTCTTTGGCGGCACGCTTTGCCCCGGGCACACCGAGCATGCCCCGCAGTATCCACCGGAGTGCCTGGACGATTCTGGTTGCGATAGCGGTGAACGATGTCTGTGTTCACTCGGCTACGAGAGCAATGCGTTTCCCGTTGACGTGAACTTGAGCTACCCGAACACTTGTATCCCTGCGGAATGTGGCGGGCCCGAAGACTGCAACGGAAGAGCCTGCAGCCTCGCGTTCGACAACTTCGGCGTGGCGAAGGGCCTGTTCTGCCGTACAGCGAATGACGAGTGCCAGGACGGCAAGGACTGCGACCCGTTTTTCCGCTGCAGCTACGACACGGACCGCTGGGTGTGCCAGGGCGCGTACGCTGGCTAGTCAAACCGCACTCATGCTGTCACGTGCCATGTGCGCTTGATTCACAGTCTACCGTCGCCGCCCATCACGTCCGCGCGGCAGCAACGACGTCTGGGGGCGATTTTGGAGGCGGGAGCACTCGAATGCGTTGTCCCGTGACGCTGGCACGAGTCGTGATAGAGGCAGGCCGTGATCCGACCGACGCTGTTCCGCATCCTGCCCACGCTGTTCCTGTTCCTAGCCGTCGGTGATCTGACTGCTTGCGGCGACCCGTGCGAGTCTGGGGAGAGCTACTGCGCCGATGGACTTGCCGCGAGGTGCGTCTCCGTCGACACCTCAACGGGAGAGAGGCACAGCTGGGAGTACACGGAATGTGATGCGGGGGCCTGCGTGATGGCGCACGGCCTAGCGACTTGTGCAGCCAAACCCGACAAGGACCCGCGCTGTTCCAAAGACGGTTGGCTCTGCCTCGACGGGACGCGGGCGCTCGAGTGCAGCGATGCCTTCTTGATTTCGGAGATGCTGTGCTCGAGCTGTGGCGAGGGCTACTGCGCCGGTGGCTTCTATAGCGGCAAGTGCGACGATGACTGCGCTGACGGCCTGGTGTGCGAAGTGCCTCCCAACGCCGTCGGTGCCTTCCCTGACAGACGTTGCCGCGTGGAATGTAGCTGCCCTCCGGACGTGGAGTGTGCGGAGTGCGACAACGCCATCTTCACCACCCACCGCTTGACGTGCAAAGCTGGACGCTGCGAGTGACTTCACTCCCCCAAAAACACACCAGCGTACGTCGGCGCGGTGTTGCTCCACCCCGTGATGTGATGCACTTCGTCGCTTTCAAGATTGATCACGGCGAGTGCGTTCTCATTCGGGATGGCTGCGAAGGCGAATTTGCCGTCAGGGGAGCAGCTGACGTTGATGATGAAGGTGCTCGAGGTGTTGCCCAGGTCGTAGGTGGTGACCTCCGTCGAGGGAGTCGTGCCCACGTCGACGCGCACCACGCGCGCCGGCACGCCGGTGGCGATGCCGACCAGCACCTGGCTGGTGCCCGGGATGTGACAGATTCCGTACGGAAGCCCGTTCGTTGGCACTTGCTCGACGACTGTGATGCCGGGCTCGCCGCTGTCCAAGCTGACCACGGAGTAACCCGCGGTGCCGCGGGAGTCGATGACTACCGCTTTGCTGGCGCTCACGAAGGCGATGTCCGACGGATCGTCTGAAGTGGGCACGACAGCAGACAGAGTGCCTTCCACATCCGTCGGGTCGAAGCGCCGCACACCGCCCTGGCTCGCGGTGTTGAGCATGCCGAGGGAGCCATCGAAGAGCCGCACTTGCTCGGGGCTGCCGCCGACTTCGACCTCCTCGACCACACTCTTCGACTCGAGGTCGACGCGTGTGAGCGTTGAGCCGCCAGCGAGCTTGGTGCCGAAGTTGACCGACAGCCCGTACTTGCCATCGGGAGTGATGGCGACACCCATGGGTGCGCTCGCCGTGGGGATCTGCGCCACGCTGTCGTCGTTCAGGTTCACGACCAGCAGTGCTCCGTCGCCGGTCACCTCGGGGAAACCGAAGATCACGCCCAGGCTGTCGTAGAAGCCGGGCCCCACAGCGACGAGCGCTTGTTCGCCGTCGGGGGTGAGCTCGATTTGCAAGGGACCTGGCGAGTAGCCCGCGAGGTCGATCGACTTGGCTCTGACGTCAGCGACGTCGGCTGAGCCCGCGATCACCTTGGAGTAGTCGAGCACCGTGAGCTTCTGCTCGAGGAAGTCAGCGGTGACGATGCGTTGCTTCGGTAAGCCGCTGACGCCACCCCCGGGTTCATCGGTCGAGTCGGAGCAGCCGAGGTGCGCCACGGCGCTGCACACGCACAGAGCGGCACACAGCCCGCGCCAGAAACCGTCTCGCCTCACCCCCAAACCCGTATGAGTGCTCAAAGCCGCCTCCCCAAAGCGTTTCAGGTGCCTACAGTAAGGAGCACGCAGCGGTCACAGCAACTGGAATGCGCCTCGCTTAGGCAATCGAGGTTCGGTCAAGTCTGCTACGCTGGCCAGCCCAGCAAATGAGCGCGTACCCAAGGACGGAACCACTCGAGGCATGCAGACGAAGAAGCTGAATCGGGGCAAAGAGCTGGAGCGCGTGTACGCCGATGGCGAGCTCATCGTGCGTGAAGGTGACGTGAGCCGGGAGATGTTCGTCATCCAGGCGGGCCAGGTGGTCATCAGCAAGAAGGTGGGCGAACGGGAGCTGGAGCTTGCCGTGCTCGGCAAGGGCGACTTCTTCGGTGAGATGAGCGTGCTCGAGTCACTACCGCGGGATGCGAACGCGCGCGCCATAGGCGAGACGCGCCTGCTGGTGATCAGCGCGGGTGGTCTCCTGGTGCGCATGCGCCGTGACCCGACGTTTGCGTTTGAGATGTTGCACCGCCTGAGCGGTCGCGTGCGCACCCTGAACGCCCGCTTGGTGAAGCTGCTCGAGGCGGAGAGCGGGCACCGCGCCGGCGTGATGCTCTACAGCCCCGACGAGGGCGAGGTGCCGCCGAGCGTAAAGCCACGCGGAAAAGTGGATGGCAAGGCGCCGGAGGGCGGAGCTTGATCATCGAGTGCAACGATCCGCGCCTGCTGGTGATTTCGGACCTCCACATCGGCAATCCGTTTTCGCAGGCCAACACGTACCTCGCGGATTTCCTCAAGTTCGCCAAGCGCGAGCGCTACAGCCTGTGCATCAACGGCGACGGCTTCGAGATTCTGCAGTCGAGCTTCGCGAACCTCGCGGGCGACTCGATCGAGGTGCTGAATCAGATCCGCGGCCTGATCGAGGACGGGCTGAACGTGTATTACGTCGTGGGAAATCACGACATCGTGCTCGAGCACTTTCTCGAGAGCTGGGCGGCGATTCAGATCTGTCCCTTCCTGAACCTCAAGTCAGGCGATCAGCGCGTGCGCATCGAGCATGGGCACCTCTACGACCCGTTCTTCGTCAAGCACCCGGACCTGTACGAGTTCGCGACCAAGGCTGCTGGGCCGCTCCTGCACATCTACCCGGACGTCTACTACCTCTGGTCTTACTACCAGCGGCTGAAGGACAAGTACCGCACGACCCCCGAGGGCGAGCAGGAGAGCGTGTACCACGAGGCCGCGGAGATGCTCCTGCGCCGCGGCTTCGACTGCGTGATCTTCGGGCACACCCACAAGGCCGAGCGCGTCGACCTGGAGGGCGGCTTGTACGTCAACTCCGGAAACTGGATGCGCGGCAATTCCTACGTGGAAATCATCGACGGTGAGATCGAGCTGCGGCGCTGGACAGAGCTCGCCGCCTGAAGCTTGGTCGCGACGTCCGTCAGACGCGGTGTGGTCGCCTCCGCGGCGCTGACTGGAGCCCAGGTCGAGCGACCTGGAAGCGTCGCAACGGTTTATTTTTCGGGGGAGAGGTGCGCCCTAGGTCAACATCAAGCGCAGAGAAGGCTTCAGCTTTTGCGCTCCTTGAGGCCCCGTCGCCCCGAACTCGTGCGCTTTGATGGAAGCCAGGTTGAACCAGCCTAGGCCCAGTGCTACCCGGGAGGCCTAGATGTCAGGGGACCCGCGCGTGTTCGAAAAGATCCAGACCTTCTTCAACAAGAAGTTCGGCGGGCACATGCCTGGCTGCCCAGCCTGCCGTTACACCCACTGGGAGTTCGCCGGCTTGGTGGCGGAGCTGGGCTACCAGGCGGACGGCTCCGCTCAGAGCACCGTCACGACGCCGATGGCGGCGCTGGTGTGCAAGCGCTGCTTCTACGTGATGCACTTCGCGTGGCGCCCCATCGAGCTCGGCCTCGACAGCCTCGAGCCGTCAGAGCCTTCCGCGCCTCGCCGTTGAGCAGTGCGCGTCGGCGCCCCGACAGCTGCGTGTTGCGCTGAATCCACACGGAAACGCCTGCTCGCCTCCACGGTCGTGAGCTGTGCCATCGCCCTCGCGAGCTGTAGCCCGGCCGCCACGCCCGCTGAGCGGCCGGCGCCCCAAGCTCCAGCCGTGTCTGCCAGCGCAGACCCCGAGCCGCCAACTCCACTCCCTCCACTTCTGCGTGCGTTGGCGGCGCCGCGGCGCACCGCCGCGGATCGCGCGCGAGACGCTGCACGGCATCCGCGGGAAACGCTCGAGTTCTTCGGCGTTGAGCCGACTTCGCGGGTGCTGGAACTCGAGCCGGGGGACGGCTACTACTCGCGACTGCTCGGGGAATACCTCCAAGCAGACACCGAAGGTCGACCGCGAATTACCCTGCTAGCTCCCTTCATCGCTCCTGAGGTGTTCAGCCAACCGTTGGAGACTGGGCCACTCTTGGATCGCTGGCTGGACCTGCAAGCGCTGAGCCGGAGCTTCGAGCCGCCGCTCGGGCTTCTGCCAGGACTGCCGCTAGAGAGCTGGAGCAGCCAGCGCTTCGACGTGGTGCTCGGCCTGCGTGTCGCTCACGTCTATCGCGCACGCGGCGAAGAGGTCGCGATGTATCGCGCCGTTCACGCGGCGTTGGTGCCTGGCGGGGTGTTTGCCGTGATCGCGCACCGGGCCCCAGCAGATCGACTCGATGCCGGTTACCTTGCGGAATCAACCGTGATCGCAGCAGTGAGCGCAGCCGGCTTCGAACTCAGCGCGCGCTCCGACATCAACGCGAACCCCAAGGACATCCGCGAGTACCCGAGCGGGGTTTGGTCATTGCCACCGGTGCTGAAGGACGGCCCGACCTACGCGCACGTTGGTGAGAGCGATCGCATGACGCTGCGCTTTCGCCGACTCGACTGAACTCAAGCGCCCGGCGGCGCTGAAGGTCGGTCGCCGGCGTGGCTGGGCGGCGGTGGCTCACTGGCACCTGCCAGGATCGCCTGAATCTTCAGGGAGCGCGCCACCGCTTCCAGCAGACCACCGCGCCGCATGAGTTGATCTGCCAGCTTCAGCAGATCCCCCGCTGACTCGACGCTCGAGATGCCGCAGCGCCGCAGCGCCTCGTTCAGAATCCGACGCCCCTCTTCTGCGCCGACCGCGCGCGTGAGCTTCTCCCGCGCGCTGTTCAGTAAGTCGTTGGGGCTGGGCATGGGTGAGATGGGCAATGCCAGTGCCGTGCCACCACGGCTAACGATCTGCAGCCAACAGTTTCCATCGGTTGGCTCGGTATCTGCGGGCGAGCCTTTCATTCCTGCAATTCGGGCCTAACGTAGCGGAAGCTCGTTTCCGACTCGTGCGGTCGAGAACTCGATACTTCAAGCTTGAAGTACCTCTCCGCATACGCGGCAGCACCTACGAAAACTGACGCTTCGAGCTAGCGGAAGTAGCGGATGTCGACGTGCAGCGAGCTGTGGGTGAAGTCTACCACCCGCACTTCTGGTTCACGCCTGGTTGCGATCCGCACCAACGCGCGCAGCGAGCCCTCGGTGAGCAGGCGGTAGCGACCGTCGTCGAAATACGGGAAGTCACTGTAGCGTACGGAGGCGCTTGCGACCCCGGGAGCGACGTCCACGTTGCCACGCCCGCGTCGGATTTGGCGCCACATGAATGGGATCTGACGGATGACGAACGCCGGCGTCGTCACCCGCAGGAACACGCGAAATGCGAGGCCCACTCCCTCTTCCGTGCAGCCTTCAATGATACTCGTAAAGCGCTGACTATCGCCCTGAGCCAGGACGCGCTCCATCGCCGAAATGGAGGTCTGCATCATGCTTTCTGGGTACCAGGCGTTTCCGTCGGGATTCAAAAGCACGCGCCGGTGCGGCGCTGGCATCTCATCCGTAACGCTCTGCAGAGCCGGCTTGCCGAAGCGCTTCTCACAATAGCTCGCCGCGGTGACGAACCATACGCCACGCACTTCGCTTGCCCGCTCCCCATCGGCGGGTGGCTGCTGCTCCCCTGCGTTCACGTTTCTCTCAAAGGTACTCTGACTTCGGACTCGGCGCACCCTCACGCCATCGCTCCAAACCCAAAGCATGGCTTCCGAGATGGCGCAGCGGATAAGAGCGACTTCGTGAGCTGAAGCCCGAACGCCAAGCGACACTCAATCGAGTTGTCGAAAACACATCCCGGCGCGCTCCAGCCGCTCCAAGAGCGGCGCTCCCATCGCCTGCACCGGAGTACGTACTCCCGCGTTGATCGATCTGGAGTCGCCCGCGCCATTTCCGCTTCCGTTCGCGGGGCCGAACTGCTTGTCCCACTCGGCTAGCGCTGCACCATCGCGCGCCAGACACAGCGCAGATTCGCCGAGCATTTTCGAGGTTTCGTCGTACCCGGGATCTCCGCCACTGACTTCGCTCAGCGCTCGTGCGCCGCCCGCCGACTCGGCCACGAACGTCACTCGGAACCAAGAGCGTGCCCTGCGTTCGCGGCTGGGTCCCTCGCCAGGTCGCTTGATGTTCAGCAGTAGATCGCGCGTCACTGGTAGCTTGGACATGGCGAGCGCCGCGCCCACACCGACTCCACCGAGCAGCATCTTTGCGCTCGAGCCGACGCGCATGAAGTGCCCGTAGCGAAAGTCGGGACCGAACGCGTCCAGGGACGCAGCCGTGCGCAGCACGATCGTGGGATCAATCGTGGGCAGCGGCGCGATCCAACCTTTGGTCACGGAGTCATAGCGGGGGAGGGTGGGGAGTTTCCCGACGCGTCGCCCTTTCAGATTATCCGTGCGGTTTTTGGCTGACTTGCCCGTGCCGCGTGGGCGCCGCTTGCCCAGGTCGCTCATCGCGCCGACCGCTGAGTGCCAGGTGCCACCTGAGAATTCCGCGTTGCCGTCGACGACCGCGTACATTCGGATAGGCGCATCCGGGGTTAGCTGGCGCACGCAGTACCAAGCGCCAAAGTCGTGTGGGATCGAGTCGAAGCCGCAGCAGCTAACGAGCTTGACCCCGCGCTCTCGCGCCGTGTCATCCAGCTCGCGCATGAGTCGCTTCACGAAGTCTGGTTCACCAGTGATGTCCAGGTAGTGCGCGCCTTCTTCGGCGCAGGCCTTTGCCACGGGAAAGCCATAGCGGACGAATGGACCCACGGTGGTGGCGATGACTCCGCTTTTCCGTGCGAGTTCACGCAAGCTCTCCGGCTCGTCGACACTGCAAAGCACGACATCCGGCTTCGAGCCCAGCGCTTCACAGGTGCGTTGCACTGCCGCGAGGCGCTTTGGGTTCCGGCCCGCGATGGCCCAACGCAGCGCTTCCCCGCCTCGGCGCTGGAGGTCGCCCGCCGCGCCAGCCAGGTACTCCGCGGTGAGCCGGCCAGTGAATCCCGTAGCGCCAAGCACGCTGATCTCGAATGGACGTTCCGACATGAAGCGGGACTCTAGGCTCTGGGATCCACCGCGGAAAGACCGATCACGGGAACACCCCGGATGGCGCGCGGGACGCCATGCGAGCAACCGCGGCTAACTGAGTGTATGCTTCTCCGGATCCGCGCTGGGACCGCGGAGCATCGTACTTCTCGCTGCAGGGGGGTGCGACCGCAGCCTGGATGGGAGCTGCGGCTTGGCACTCCGGTGCGAAAGGGGACTCAAATGCGTCTGGCTTACTTAGGGGTTTTTCTTCTCGGACTTCCGGCACTTGGATTGGCGTGCAGCAGTAGTAGCGCCGTCACCGCGCAGGAGACTGGCGGCACTGGTGGTACCGGGAACAATGGCGGGACTGGTGGCACCGCAGCGAACGGTGGCACCGGAGGTGTACCCGCCGGGCACGGCGTCGGCGAGACGTGCACTGACACGGACCCGTGTCGCCCTGGGCTCGCTTGCACCGCCGGCGTGTGTGAGCCGGGTGGTGAGACGCCGGAAGGCAGCCCATGTGTGATCGCCGGTGAATGTCAGGACGGACTGCAGTGTGTGGGCGGTCTGTGCGCTCCCGCCGGTAGCGGTAGCGAAGGTTCAGACTGTCAGACCGACGGTGACTGCAGTCAGGGCCTGCGCTGCGACTTGGTCGGCTTTGGTGCTCAGTGTGTTCCGCAGGGAA
>JBFXBK010000152.1:0-19368 GCA_050183255.1 Polyangiaceae bacterium
GCAAAACAAGAGACGTGACATCCCTGCAGTATGCGCGTGCTGTTTTCCACGTGATAGATCCCAGAACTGCAAGTCAGGCGCGTTTTTGGCCGATTTTGGGGGCTCTCGTCCACGCACGAGCCTGGATTTGGGGGGGAGGTCCAACGGATCTCGTGCTGCTGTCCGCTTCAAGTGCGCTTCACGCGCTCGCTGAACTTCGCTACCGCCTTGAGCGTGAGCCGCTACGCGTTGCTTTCGGTCGTCGTCCTCATCGCATGTGCAGCGCGCTCGTCGGAGCAAGCACCGCCGGTTGCTCCGGCGGCTCCCGCAACGACGACAGCTCCTGTGCCACCGGCGCCCGGAACGATTTCTGGTCTACCATCACCACTCGTGTTGCCTGGCGCAGAAGCGCCGGCGTTCGCTCCGCAGCCTGGGTCCGTTTCGATCTACGTCTCTCAGCAGCACCTGGTGGCGATGACCACGCCAAACCTGCAGCTGGTGCTACCCGATCGAAACGTTCAGGAGAGCCAAGGTTTCGGCTCGGCGTACAAGCTCACCCCCCGTGACCTGCTGGTGCAACCGCTCTATTCCGCGTTGAAACACGCCTTGGCAGATCGACCAGCCGCGGCGGTGCTCTATCTAGACCGGGACTCGACGTACAGAGTGTTCGTCGAATTGGCCTTCACGTTAGCGCGCGCTGGGCTGGAGCCCCAGATGATTCTGGTCGCTTCGAGTCAGGGTATCGGCGCGATTCCTTGGTACCCCTCGGAACAAGCCTCGCTGGATCGCGACGCGACGATTCGGATCATGCCCGACGGCTACCACGTCATGGTCGACGGCGCGTCGAGGGGTCCTGGCTGCGCGGACATCGGCCGTGGACCGTCGGTGCCTCTCCGCGATGGTAGTTGGAACGGACAGGGACTCGTTGACTGCATGGTGCTTCTCACTCCCGCAATCATGGAAGCGAGTCGCCGGACGGGTCATGCGCGACCCCAAATCAGCGTGAGCGCCGACTTCGCCTACCCCATGCAACGGGTCATCGACGCGATGAGTGCTGTGACCCACAGCGGCCTAGAAGTCAACGGTTTCGCTATCCACAATTGAGCTACGCTACGCCCATGCGTCTCGTGTCTTGGTTTGCGTTGGGGGTGCTCAGCGTGGCCAGTTGTGAGCCTCGGGAGTCGCGAAGCCGTGCGTCATATCCGCCCGGATATACAGAGCCATTCGCCGCACCACAGAGTCCCTACGCTGCTCCTCCCCCCCAAGAGCCGGGCCTGCAAGCGGCACCAGGGAGCCGCGTCATCTGGACTCAGGTGCCACCCACCAACGCGGCGACGAACCGCACCTGGGGACCGACGCTGACCGACATTTTGCAGCGCAGGCCGGCCAGAGAGACCACGACCTGGCCCGACGAAGAGAGCACAGCCCACGAGCTGACGCACGCCATTGGCTTTGAGCTTCGTCTCGTCGCGACGCGCACGGACCGCCGAGCAACAGGCTTCTATGTACTCGGTGGCAAGGCCGCCATCCTGCGCGAGCCGAGTTTCCGCAAGGCACAGGTCGCCGCCCTGATCCCACCGAGCTTGAGGCGCTATCGCTACGACCTCTACCTCGCGGGTCAACCGGGCTGGGACGATCGACCGCTGTACGTGTGGGACGAGTGGAATGCGTACATCAACGGCGCGACCGTCGCCATCGAGCGCTTTCAGCAAGGGTTGCAGCCGCACACGACGTTCGCGGTCAAAGACGTCGTGCTGGCCGTGCTGGAGTTCACGGTCTATGCGGCGGCCGTGATCCTCGCGGCAACCCAGTATGAGCCGGACTACCTGAGCCGCGAGGCTCAGTCGCGGGAGTTCTTCGCGTTCAACGCCGAGCGGGCGATGCGCGTGTTTCAGTCAGGGCGCTCGCTGGCGCCGTTCAACTACCCTGACACCCAGGCCTACGAAACGACGTTGAAGGCAGCGCCCGAGGCTGAGCCGCTACGGGCGACTCTCAGGTCAGTCTACGGGACCGCTTGGACCCAAGCGGTGTTCGGGTTCTGAGTCGGAGCACGCATAGTGCCAGCCCCACAGCCACCCAGGCGGGAGCTTGCGGCGAGCTGCCATGGGTTCCGGGCATGCGGCATGCGCAGGCGCTGGAGTCGCCGCTAGAGGAGTTGCTGCAACTCACTTGGGGATTCGTTGCGCACGGTGTGCTGCCCCCCGCCCCGGCTTGTGGATTGCCCCCGCTGCCGGAGCCGCCGCTGCTGGAGCCGCCGCTGCCCGCGTTGCCCGTACCGCCGCTGCCGCCACCTGGATCCGGGGGCGCACCCGTGATCTCGTCGGCGCGCCCGTTGATGTAGTCTTCAATCGCGGTGTACCCGCTTGGCTGCTCCGCGGTGCTGTCGTCCAAGTTAGGGTCGAGTCCGTGCTGGCCTTCCCAGGCGTCGGGCATGCCATCCCCGTCGGTGTCCAGTGGCGGTTCGCTTGCACTCAAGCCTTCCATCAGGTCGTCCGGCGGCTGGGCGCCCCAGGAGCCTCCGCGCTCGCTGACCTCGGTCAGGGTGCGGCGCGTTACGGTATCGCGCGGAAATGCTCCAGCGAGTTGAAGCACGCGGTCATATGCTTGCTCGGCGGTGTCGAGCTGATAGCTGGAGTAGCCAGCGGTCTCCGTGGCGAAATCGAACTGAGTGTCGACCCAGTCGCCGTCGCCGAGCATGTTTTCGAACGTGGAATGGCCACCCTCTACCCAGGGGTTATCGACGTACCCTTGGAGCTCGTCCGGGTCATCGATATAATTGCCGTGCAGATAATATCTCGGCTGGCCGCCGCTCGACTCGGAGTCGAAGTAGAACGGAAAGATGTCCGCGGACGGACCTCGGCGATAGTAGTTCCCGACGATGTTGAAGTCGCCTGACGCGGGGTTGTGATGCACGAACCCGTGATTTGTGTCGTAGACTAGGTTGTTAGTGACCTCCGCGGGTCCGGTCGCGATAGCGGGCGCGCGGTT
Organism: Polyangiaceae bacterium; assembly: GCA_050183255.1. Classification (GTDB taxonomy): domain Bacteria; phylum Myxococcota_A; class Polyangia; order Polyangiales; family Polyangiaceae; genus JAHBVY01. The sequence goes on from JBFXBK010000152.1 coordinate 2,968, forward strand.
CTTGTGGTGGGCGAAGAGGTTGTGATCGACGCTGATGAATCCGCCGGCGGGTCCGTTGATCAGGCCGTAGTTATGCTCGCCCTCGGAGTGTCCGTGGACCCCTGACTCCTCGATGGTGCTCCACTGGATCGTGGCCTCGCGTGCCTCGTAGAAGTCGACGGTTTCATCCGAGCCCCAACTCACACTCACGTGGTCCAAGATGAAGCGGGCGTTTCGGGAGAGCTGGATGCCGTCATATTGCTCACCATCCGTATCGTTCGGTGTCAGCGGCGGCGGTCGCACCCGGATGTGGCGAACGATGATGTTGCCCACGTCGAAGTCGTAGGCGCCGAAGAGCCGTCCCTGAATGGTGATGCCTGCACCCGGCGCCGTTTGCCCTGCGATGGTGACGTCCCCATGCTCGATAGTGTGGTCACCGTCGATGATCCCGCTCACGTCGAAAACGATGATGCGTGGGCCGCTGGCGGACAGGGCCGCTTGCAAGCTGCCTGGACCACTCGAAGCGAGCGTCGTCACCTTGATCACGCGACCACCTCGACCGCCACTCGCTGCGGCGCCAAAGCCCTTTGCCCCAGGGAAAGCTGGCAGCGCCAGCGCCGGCCCCGCGGTGGCCAGAACCACTGCAGCAGCGACCAACCTCAACCCGAGCGAACGCGCGGTGCGCTGCCCCCCACCCACTGAATACATCCTCGGAACATAACCCAGCGCGCTCGGGCGGAGTCAACTCTCAGCGCGAGCGATCTCGAATCGAGACGCTTGTTCGCCGGCTGTCCCTTTCGCGGGCTGTCCCTCGGTTGAGCGGTCGGTGCGCCCGCGACTCAGCCGAATTGCACGCCGTGCCACGATTCGTTGGGATCGAAGCCGCGCCCGGCAGCGTTGGGTTCTGTTACGGGCGCGCTGCTCATCGATGCCAAGTCTGCTTTGCGCATTTCCTCGAGGTAATGCGCTGGTCAGGGCACGTGCTCTGAGGGACGCGTGCTCTGTGGAACACGTGCTCTGGGACTCAGAGGCCCTTCTCTGCGATGAACTTGTTGGTGAACTGAGCGCCCACCTCATAGCTCTTCTTCATGTCTTCGATCGTCTTCTTCTCGAGCATCCCGCCGACGCCGAAGATCTTCGCGTTGACGCTGCAGGTGAAGACACGGTTGCTCTTGCCGTCGCCCTTGGGCTCCATCCACATCTCACCGGTGATGGTCACCTTGTCCGCCATCTTGTTGGGCGTGATCACCATCTTGTAGCGCTTGGTGGACTTGTTGAAGACGCCGTCTTCGCGGTAGCCGAGGCCGTCTCCGATCAGCTTCTTCAGCGGCCCAGGCATCGGGCCGAGCTCAGGAGTCACCTCGACCGAGCGACGGATCTCCGTGTCCGTCTCCTCGAACTTCGTCTGCTCGTAGGCGGGGAATTGCAGCCCCTCCTTGAACAGGCGAGTGTTGTACTCGGCGTCGAAGAAGAACTTGTCCCAAACGGTGTCGGGGTCGCAGTTGTAGATGTGTTCGATGCGTACGTCTGCCATGGGGCGCGCATCCTACCCTCAACCCTCACATGGAGTCAGGGGTGATTCGCGGCCCAGCGATCGACGGCGTGATCGGCGATTCGAGCGGCATTTTTAGCGCTATGCAGCGCGCGCGCCGTGTCCCAGGGCGTTCTGCTCTGAGCGGACGAGTTCCAAGAACTCGGCGGCGGCGCGCACGGTGTACACGCCGCGAATCGATTTGAAGATCTCGAACGCGTGTTGAGCGTCCGGAATTTCCGCGTAGAGGACGGGCGAGGTCGAGACTTGGCGCAGTGCTTCACTGAAATGGCGCGACTCACCCGTTGGCACCAGAGAGTCCACGTCTCCGTGGATCACGAAGAAGGGGGGCGCGTCAGCGCGCACGTGAGTGATCGGGCTCATCAGCTCGTACTGATCGCGCGCTTGGTCGAGGCTCTGCTTGATCACGACGAAGCGCATCAAGTTCTGCATGCCGCTGTGAGGCCACTGACCCTTGCTGTTCAGCAGATCGAACACGCCGTAGAACGGAATGCACGCGGAAACGCGCGTGTCTTCGTCTTCGAAGCCTGGCTGCAGCTCAGGCTTGTCCCAAGTAAGGGCAGCGAGCGCGGCCAAGTGCGCGCCCGCGGAGTTGCCGCTCAGGGCGACGAAGTTCGGGTCACCACCCCACTCGGCGACCTGGCGCTTGGTCCAAGCGATGCCTCGCTTCACGTCAACCAGCGGATCCGGAAACGTCGCACGCGGCGCCAGGCGATAGTCGAGACTGACGCAGACCCAGCCCTGCGCCGCGAGTTGGTTCAGCATGGGAAGCGCCTGGAAGCGCTTGAAGCCGACTACCCAACCGCCGCCGTGGGCAAAAACCAGCACAGGAGCGTTCTGAGGTCGATCCTTGCGGAAGTAAACGTGAGCGTTTAGTGCCTTGCCCCCGTGAGTGGCGTACTGGCGTCGCTCTACCTTGACTTCCTTGTGCCGCATGGAAAAGGGACGCCAGACGTCGCCGAAGCCGACGGCCGCGCGCTGCTGGCCCTCCCTACGTAAAGTCGCCAGCGCAGAGTCGAGCGCCAGCTCAGCGAGGGCTGCGCGACGATGCAGGCGCATGAGCTGGGCCCAGCTGACAATCAGCAGGAAAGCTCCGACGTAACCGGGCAGAGAGAAGTCCTCCAGGGCGCCCTCGTAGATCAACACTCCGGCCAGGCCGAGCTGGACCATGAGGTGGTGCAGCGCGAGCTCCGTGGTCAGCCAGCCTCCGAAGAAGCTCACGAGGGACAAGGCGCCGAAGCGCTGGACCGGAAAGCGCGCGTTCAGGCTGAGCACGAGACTCAGCACCCCCAGCCCCAGCAGGTACCACGCGGCACTCATGAGGCGGTCCTAGCAAGGGCAGGGGAACGCGTCCAGCGCACTGCGTCATTCGTGCGGCCCGCGGGCCGGCGGAGACGCAATGGCGGCGTGGCCCGCAAACAACTGGCCCGAAGTGCTGCAGCTACGGCTAAACATTTGCTGCTCATAGAAGCCACTCCCGTCACAATCCGCGTCGACCGCCGTTTCGCAGAGCATACCGCTTCACGCCATGAACGCCCCTTCCACCCACCGTCCGCCGGGCTGGCTCAGCCAAGCGCGTTTGCTCCTGATGAAGGATCTGCGCATCGAGGTCCGCACGGGCGAGGTCGTGACGACCAGCGCCTTCTTCGCGATCCTGGTCGTGATCCTGGCCAGCATGGCCTTCTACGGCGGAGTTTCCACCCGGCGATTAGTGGCGAGTGGCGCACTGTGGCTCTCCGTGGCCTTCGCCGCGGTGCTGGCGATCGGGCGAACTTGGCAGCGCGAGCGCGATGAGGCCGCGCTGATTGGGCTGCTCACGTCGCCGCTCTCACCGAGCGCCCTGTTCGCAGGCAAAGCGCTCGGAGTCTTGCTCTTCCTGTTCGTGGTCGAGGTGGTCGTCGTTCCGCTCACCGCGCTGTTTTTCTCCCTCGAACTCTCCGAGGTTGGGCTTGGTGTGATCGTGATCGCGCTGTTCGCGACCCCAGGGATCGCTGCCAGCGGAACGCTGTTCGGAGCCATGACGGTGCGCACCCGCGCGCGGGACTTGGTGCTGGCCACTGTCCTCTTCCCATTGCTGTCACCTTGCCTGCTGTCAGCGGTGGTGGCGACCCGGGAGCTGCTCGACGGTGCTCGCCTACACGAGCTTACCGACTACTTCATGCTGCTCGGTGTGTTCGACCTGGTGTTCATCGCGGGGGGCCTCGGTCTGTTCGAGGCGCTCATCCGCGATTAACCCCGGCGCCGCTGATCTGCTAGGCTGCGCCGCATGAGGCGCTTGGGTTGGTTTGCGCTGGTGACGTTGGCTTGGGCCGTCGCCTGTGGTGATGCGGAGACATCGTTTCCGAACGGCAACGCTGGTGGGTCTGGCGGTAGTGGCGGTAGCGGGCTCGAAAGCGGTGGCTCCGCCGGGGCAGGCGCGGGCGGTAGCTCGAGCAGTCAGTGCACCGTGGCCCCCAACTGTTCCGGCTGCACCGGTTGCTTGCTGACTTGTGTATGCAACGGCGGCGACGTGGATAGTTGCACCTCGGAGTGCGCTGCATCCGGGGGGAACGGCGGCTCGAGTCAAGGCGGCTCGAGTCAAGGAGGCTCGAGTCAAGGAGGCTCGAGTCAGGGCGGCTCGAGTCAGGGCGGCTCGAGTCAGGGCGGCTCGAGTCAGGGCGGCTCGTCTCAGGGTGGCTCGAGTCAGGGCGGCTCGAGCTTCGGTGGGTCATCAAGTACCGGCGGCTCGTCGATGGGTACCTGCAACCCGGCGTTTTGTCCAAACAGCGGCTTCGGCACGCCGTGCTGTATCACTGTCAACGGACCTTGCGGGTCGGATTTCGGCATGGGTTGCATGCAGACGCCTCAGGACAACTGAGCCTCTCTCGGTCGGCGTGTTTTCTTGGGGAAGCAGGCGCTCTCAGCAGTGCGCCCTCACCCCAAGAAGAGCGTGATGCGCTTGGCGATCTGCTCCGGGGTCGATCCGGTGGTGCGCGCCAAGAATACCGGGACGCCACCAGCTTCCGGTGAAAAGGCTGGATCTCTCGGCGTGTAGCCCGCGGCGGGATCGAACTCGACCTCGGCGCCCGCCTGGACCGCGAGTTCGAATGAGGGAGCGCGGGGGCCGCCGATCACGACGGCATCCACCTCCAGCGATTGGCTGGTGTTTCCGTGACGCACCACTGCTCCTGTGACCTTGGAGTTGCCCTTGACGCGTTCCAGCGCCTGCAGGGGAACCTGGGTGAGTTCTGCGTGAAGCTCTGCGCGACGCATGAAGCCTTCCGCTTCGACACCAGCACCGACCACCAGCACTCGGCGCCCAACCAGCACGCCGTAGTGCAGGGCTGTCAGCGCTGCGCGCGCCGAGAACACGCCCGGCAAGTCGTTGCCATCGAAGGTTGCGACGTAGTCGTGTCCACCGACCGCGAGCACGACGACCTTCGGCTCGACGCGATCGACGCGGGGCGGTTGATCGTCGCTCGCGGCTCGCGCGAGTAAGGCAACGGGGCGCTTGGCTTGCGCTGGATCGAGGAACAACCCAGCGACGGTCGACGCCATTTCCGGGAGGATCGAAGCTGTGGCGAGCTCTTGGTTCAGGCGCTGCCATGCCTCTGGCTCGGAGAGCGCGAAGCGCCCACCGGGTTCGAGCGCCGAGCCCACCACCATGACGTTCGTGTGCGGGCGCTGCTTCTTGACCGAGAGCGCGGTGCGACACCCGCTGCGGCCCGCGCCCACCACGAGGACGTCCGGCGTGTACGTCAGGGAGGCATCACTCACGCCCAGGGAGCTCTCAGGCATGCGACCGAGCCCTGCGACGCGGCGGGCGATCTGTTGCATGGCGCTGCCGAGGATCGGCGTGCCGGCCATCAGGCGGTGATGATCGAATCCATGGGGAAATATGAAGTCGGTAGCGCGCAGCAGGTCCGCGCCACGAGAACCGAGCACGTTCTGGGTCTCGATGCGCATCCCCTCTCTCGCGCGCACCTGACAGGTCATGATGTTGGGCTCACCGTCCACTCGTGCGAGACACCCGTCGCAGGCAGCTCGCAAGCAGTAGGGCCCCCGGGGGCGGTGGAGCTTCGGGCTCCGGGCGAGCAGCAGGCGCCCAGCGCCGATCAGGCTGATGGCCACTGGCTCGCCGGCTTCAGCCTCGAGGGCGTGACCATCGTGAAACACGCGCACTGGCTTGGTCAGGCTACGGATCCGCCGCTGCTTCTGCTCCTGCCTCGCCGCCTTGCTCATGGGCGGGAGCTTCGTTCGGTCTTCTGGTGACATGCAAGAGATGGGCGGTACTATGTTCGCATGCGCTTAGGGTTGCTCGGTCCAGCCGAGGGGGACTTGGTCACCCTACGCAACACTGCGCGCTTCTTACTGGAGGAGCGCAAGGTCGACCGCGCCGTCTACCTGGGGCGGGACCGGGCACTGGATGACGTGGTCATGGCCTGGGCGTCGGACTTGGTCGGCGAGGACCCGACGGACGACGCGCTCTGGATGCGCGCCGCCGACCGCTGCACCGATGCCAGCCCTGAAGAGATCCGTTCCTTCTTGCGCGCCGAGCTGGATCGCCGCGAGCTCGCGCGGCTCGAAGTACTGCCGGGAGTCGGCTCACGCTCGGTGGAACTCTTGAACGGCAAGGTCGTGGTCCTGATCTACGACAAGGCACACCTCGATGAAGAAGACATCGTCGCCGCGAGCTTGCTGGTGTTCGGCAAGAGCCCGGAGGTGATGATGAAGCAAGTCGGCCCGCGCTGGTTTCTGTCCCCCGGCAACCAGGGCTCGATGATCCTCGAGGATCGCGACGATGGCATCCACCTCACCGTGTTCAACGCAAACCTCCAGGAGCTGCAGTCTCAACCACTGGAGCTCGGGCGCGGAACGCGCATGCGCGTCCAAGGAGCCAGCTGAGTTGACCGGAGGCTCTAGTGGATCCGCGGACACACGCGCGCCGCGAAGGGGGTTGGGGGGTGAGGGTGGTCGCTCAAACCCGCTGCAAGGTGCGCTGAGGGACTAATGCGAGTCGCCGTCTTTGGAGGCAGCTTCAACCCGCCTCACATCGCCCATGTCCTCGCCGTCACCTACGTCGCTAGCCTGGGGCTGTGTGAGCGGGTGCTGGTCGTGCCGGTGCACGCTCACGCATTCGACAAGCACCTGGTGCCATTTTCCCTGCGGTTAAGCATGTGTCGCGAGGCCATGGGCTTCATCCCCGGGGTAGAAGTCTCCGATATCGAAGCCAGCCTCCCGCCGCCCAACTACACACTACATATGTTACGCGCCCTGGCTGAGCAGAACCCAGACTGGCAGCTGCGGCTAGTGGTCGGAGCTGACGTGCTCGGCGAGAGCCACAAGTGGCACGCCTGGGACGAAGTGTGTGCGCTCGCGCCGCCGATCGTGCTCGGACGCGTTGGTTACATGCGGCCCGACGCGCCCCCACCCGTGCTGCCAGACGTTTCTTCCACGCGGATACGCAAGTTGCTCGAGACGCGGGACGACGACGCGCAAAGGGAGCTCGAGCTGTTGCTGCCTCGGTGCGTGCGCGAGACGATCGAGCGCGAAAAACTGTTTCGATGAAGCTCCTGATCATCGGCGCCGGCAAGCTCGGCAAGAACTTCACTGCGGCGCTGCGCGAGTCGGCCACACACTCAAAAGCGAAGGTTCAGGTGAGCCTGCGCGCTGCGCGCAAGGGGCTGCCGCGACAAGTCGACGCCGAGGTGGTGCTGCTCGCGCTGCGTGACGGACGCATTGCTCCAATGGCGGCGGAGCTCGCGGCGACGCCCTGGGGGGCCAAGCTGACGGCAGTGATCCACGCGTCCGGCGCCCTCGGACCCGATGCGCTCGCCCCGCTGCGCCACGTGGGTGTCAGCGTGGCTCAGCTCCATCCGATGCTGAGTTTCGCTTCCGAACGGAAGCATCTCAAGCTGGGGGGCGCAGGCCAGCCTCGGTTTCATGGTGGCCACGCGCTCGTTGCGGGTGATGAGCGCGCCGTTCGCATCGCGAGCCGTCTCGCGCGCGTCGTTGGCCTCACGCCGCGGCGCTGGGAGGGCATCGACCCGGGGCTGTACCACGCGGCGGCGGCGCTGGTCGCGAACGGAGCGGCGGCTTTGGCGAGCGTTGGTGCTGAGGTGCTGCGCGCGGCTGGGGTTCCAGAGGAGCGCGCATCGGACGTGCTTGGGCCCCTGCTCGCGAGCGTCGCGTTCAACGTCTCGCAGTTTGGGTTGCCAGGCGCGCTGACCGGGCCCGTGCGTCGCGGAGGTGTCGCGGTGATTGCGTCACACCTCGAGGCGCTCTCGCGCGAGTTGCCTGGAGCTGCCGACCTGTACCGGGCCGTGGCGCGCGCGCAGCTGCCTATGGCCGAGCGACTCGGCGACGCTTCCATCAAGGATCTCGAACAGATCGGCGTGCTCCTACGCCACGAGCGAGGCGTCGGTAAGCGCCCCAAGAAGGCTTTCTGAGCCAACCAAGAAGCGAGACGCGCTGGGCGGCGGCTGAGCCGCCCAGACACCATCTGCGGTGCTCACCCACACCGGCATTGCTCGTCACCTGGATGGACGTTACTTTTCACGCGCTTGGCGCTCCATCTCGCTCACTCCGCTGCGAACGCCCCGGGAGGATCCGGCGCTCGCGAGGCGGCTACGTTCGATGTCCTTGACGACATCGTGCGTCAGCCGAGCGCTCAAGGTGTGCTCAGCGTTCGGGTGCAAGCCCACTCCGATCTAAACGCCGTGATCGGACACCTAGAGCGGCGCGCCGAGCAGCTCGGGCGACCCATCGTCGTGGTGTCCAGCGCTGGCGTCGAGAGCAGCTTCCGCGACGCCGCCCAGCGCCTGGGTCTGCGCGCTGTGCCTCACGATGCAGGAGAGGCCGCCCAAGCGATCGGAGAAGAGGCGTCGCGTCGCGGGCTGCTGCTCGCCGTGCCCCTCGTCGCTGGCCCTGGCGGAACTCAAATCAGCCAGTGGGATCTGAACGTCGCTGCTGCGCTTTCCCGTGGGGAATTTCAGGCGCTGGTCGTGTTGATCTCGCCCCGGGACCTAGAGGTCAGCGCGGAACTCGAGGCGCTGAGCTTCAGCGTTGGTCGTGAGCTGAGTTCTGAAGAGGCTCGCCGCTGGTGGGACGCCTTCAGCGAATCCGCCCGTGCGCGCGCCGAGGATGTCGGTCTGGCCGGCCTCGAGCGCTGGGCAAAGCGTGGCATGTCGAGTCGCCTGCTGCGCGGAACCGAAGAGGAGGCGGTGTGCTCCGCGGAGCTGTCGGACAGTGCGTGGCACTTGCTCGGCCGCATCCGCATCGCGCACCGTGCGTGGCCCGAGCGAAAGCTGGCGGCGCTCGGTTCTGAGGCGTTGGCGCCGAGCAGTGCGCTCGCCGAGCTGCTGGCCGCGGGGAAAGTCGACCTCCGGGATGGCCTGATCTGCGTGCTGCGCACCGATGCCTTCGGAGCGGGCGGAGACGAGCCTGCGGTCGCGAACACCGATCGCGTCCGTGTCGCAGAGGCGCTGCAGACTGTTTTCCCCGCGGATGCATGGGCCTTCGTACGCGCCGCCGAGCTCCTCGCGGACGCCGGCGATGGCGACGCTGCGGAGGCAGGCATGCGACGCGCGTTGCGCATGGCTGCCGACGCCTCGAGTCGCTCTGTCTTGTGGGAGCGCTGGCGCTCCGCGCTCGAACGGCTGGACGATGCTCAGCGTTCGACCCTCGGCATTCGCGGCGCGGAGCTGGCGCTTGAGCTCGGGGACGTGGACGTCGCGCTGGTTTGGGCTGAGCGGGCCTCCGGCATCAAGCCTCGTCCGGAATCCGCTCTAGTGCTCGGGCGTGCGGCGCTGGCTCGTGGCGATCTCGTGAGCGCGGAGGCTGCGCTCCGCCGCGCACGGGAGCTCGGTGCGGCGTCGGACGTGCGTGAGGCGGCGATCGCTGAGTTGGCCGAAGTGGCCTACGCCTCCGGTGACATCGAGCGCGCGCGCGCCTTCGCTCAAGAGGTGCTGGAGTCGGAGAAGGCTTCAGTACGTCTCTCCGCGCGGAACCTTCTCGGCAAGCTGCTCTTGGCTCAAGCTGAGTGGGATGCGGCGGATGCACATTTCGCGTCGGACGCGTGTGAGGCTGCGTTCTGTGGCGAGCGCGTCGCCGAGCTTCGGGCCCGCATCAACCGCGCGATTGCGCTGCTGTCTCGGGGCAGTCCCGATGAGGCTCGGCCCATCTTGGTTGATGTGTTGAGTTCCGCGGAGCAGGCGGGTGAGGTGCGAGCCCAAGGCTTCGCGCTCAGCAACCTCGCGGTGCTGGCGATCGAGCGTCACGACTATGCGCAGGCGCTCGATCTGAGTGAGCGCGCCATCTCCGTCTTCCGCAAGCTGGGTGAGCGACTCGGCTTCGCTCGTGACGTCACCAACTTGGTTGAGTTGCGCTTGCGGCTCGGCTTGGTCGACGCGGCCGAGCAGGCGCTGACGTTCGGTCGTCAGGCGCTGGGTCCAGGGGCGCCGGCTTCGCGTTTGACGGAGCTAGGCCTGGCCGCTGCGCGCGTGCACCTCGCGCGCGGTCGCACGCTCGAGGCAGAGCGCGAGCTCCGGACGGCGATGCGCAGCGCGACGCTCTCGAGCGATGGTGACAAGCTCTGCGAGTGTCACCGTCTCGCCGTGCGCGTTGCTCTGGAAGAAGGCGTCGTGCTTCGCGCCGAGGCAGATCTCGCCCGCGCCGAGAGTCTGAGCAACAACCCGTTCTCTACTGCAGAGGTCGCAATCCTCCGCGGGCTGGTCCAGCGCGCTGCTGGCAAGCCGGATCTCGAGCACTGCCTGCAGGCCGTACTTGTCGCGCGTGAGACGGGGGACGAAGAACTCGCTCGCGAAGCGCACGTCCTGGTCGCGGAGATGGCCCTCAATCGTGGCGCTGAAGGGCTCGCCACGGAACATATCCGTGCGGCAGTGTCTTTGCGTGACGAGGTCGCTAACAACTTGAGCGGGAACTACCGCGAGGTGTACCTCGCGCGGCCGGATCTGCGCGGCTTGTCCCAACTCGAAGTGCTGTTGATCGAACCTGACAGCGAGCCGCTGCCCGCGCCATCCGTGCGAGGTACCAACTGGACGCGCGCAGCAGCCCGGCGTGAGCGGGAGTACGTTGGGCGACATGCCAGCGTGAAGAAGCTGCTCGCCACGGTGGCGCGCGTCGGTGAGACCGACTCCACCGTCTTGATTCATGGCGAGAGCGGCTCTGGTAAGGAGCTGATCGCTGAGGGCCTGCACCGCGCGAGCTACCGGAGGTCGGGGCCGCTCGTGAAGGTGAACTGCGGAGCGCTCGTCGAGACGCTGCTCTTGAGCGAACTCTTCGGTCACGAGAAGGGCGCTTTCACTGGGGCAAACTCCCGCAAGCGCGGCCGCTTCGAGCGCGCACATGGGGGCACGCTGTTCCTCGACGAGATCGGCGACATCTCAGCCCGTACCCAGGTGGCGCTGCTGCGGGCGCTGGAAGAGGGCAGCATCGAGCGCGTCGGCGGCTCGGCGCCCATCTCCGTCGACGTGCGGATCGTTTGCGCGACTCACCGTGATCTAAAGCGGCTCGTCGAACGCGGAGAGTTCCGTGAGGATCTTTATTACCGCTTGAGCGGCATCACGCTGCAGGTGCCCGCTTTGCGCGACCGCTTGAGCGACCTGCCTGCGCTGTGCGGAGCTCTGCTTGATTCGATCGCGCGCGAGCGGTCAGAGACTCCAAAGCAGGTGGACGCGGCGGCGCTCGACCTGCTCGCGCAGCACCGCTGGCCGGGCAACGTCCGCGAGCTCGAGAACGCCCTCCGGGTCGCGAGCCTGTTTGCGGAATCGAATCAGGTTCGTTGCGAGGACTTCACGAACCACGTGGAAGCTCTCGCTCGGGTCGCGGAGGCTCAGGCCAGCGCGCCGACTTCAGTGTCGCTTCCAACCGCGGCGTCCCTCGCCCCCGTTTCCCAGGACTTTTCACAGACCGGCCTGCCTCAAGCGGTGTTCTCGCTCCCAGACGCGGCGTGCGGGTTCGAGTCCGGTGACGATGTCGCGGGCGGTGCCTACACGCAGATCCGCGACCAAGGCGTCAGCCTGAGTGATCTCAAGCGCAACATAGAACGCGAATGCATCGCCCGTGCTCTAGATGAGACGGGTGGGAATATTACCCGTGCTGCGGGGGTCTTGGGCATGAAGCGCCCGCGCCTCAGCCAGCTGGTGAAGCAATACGGGCTGACCACGAGTCAGCAAGACTCCTCCGCCGACGACACTCCGTCTCCCAGCGAAGTGTCGCCCAGTGCGGTAAGCTTCGAGGACGAATCATGAAATCTCGCACGTGTGCCGCTGCCACCGATCGGACCAATCGCCGTTCGAGCGCCCAATTGATCTCGCTCTTCGCGATGCTCGCGCTCGTGGGCACCGCCGGCTGCGCCATGGAGGCACAGCCCGAGGAGGAAGGCGTCACCCAGTCGAGCGCTCTGGTCGAGGACGAAGGGGAGTCGGTCGACGAGGCGGAGTTCGAGCAGTCTGAGGCGACCGCGAGCGAGGCAGAGTCGGCAGCCGGTACCGTATCTGATGACCCGACCCCCGTGCCTTGGCACGAGGATGAGGCTGAACAGGTAGGAAACGCTACCGATCCGACGCCGCAACCGTGGGACGTGCACGTCCTCAACACCCGCTATTCGGCCCAGTCTCACCAGACCAAGTAGCACCATCCCGGGCTCACCCGGCGCTCGCTGTCGCCAGAGCGGCTGGCGCCGCCGAGGTGATTGTGCTGTTCCCTGAGGCGCCTGCTACCCTCTCTGCGTGGACCTCCGCACACGGACTTCGCTGTTCTGCGGCGCACTGGCGCTGGCGATTGCGGTTTCCATGCTGCTCCGCGGGCGTCCGCAGCGTCCGCAGATCTTCTTCGCGGCGTTCGCCGCAGACATTGGGCTCTGGTACCTCGCCCAGTGGCTCTATCACTTTATCCGCGCGGATGTCTGGGCGCACTTCACCGCCTTGCTTGCGGTGCTCTTGCCCCAGTTTGCACTCCACCTGTTCGAGGCGGTGGTGCCGCAACCGGCGAGGCGCTCGACGCTCTTGCGCGTTGCGCGGCTGCTGCTGATACCGATGTTGGTCGCGGTGCTCTCGCCGATTCACGGGCATGGGCTCGTGCGTGGGGCGGTGTTTCTATACGTCTTCGGTCTGATCGCCGCGGGCTTGGTGTCGCTGGCGTTGCGCGGCCAGAAGAGCGATTCCCGAGCTACTCAGAGGCGCGTGCGCTTTCTGGTCTTGATCGGGGCGTTCGCCACGTTGTTCACCCTGGGTGACTTTCTGTGGTTCATCGGTGCGCCGCTGCCGCCGGTCGGTGCGGTGCTGAGCATCGTATTCTTGTTCGTTCTCGCGGAGTCTATGTCCCGCGAGCGCCTGCTCGACCTCTACGAAATCCTGGGTCAGCTCGTCGTCTCGACCGCGCTGGCGTTTTCGCTGGCCGGCATCTTTTACGTCTTCGTCGTGTTGGTCGGTGGCTTCAACACGATGTACCTGAACGCCGTACTGGCGGCGATCGTCATCCTGGTGCTGTTCGAACCGTTGCGGGCGAAGGTCGAAGAGTATATCCAGAGACTGTTCTTTCTCGAGCGCGTGGACCTCGACAAGGCGGTCACTTCCGCGCGGAGAACCCTGCTGCACGTGCTGCAGGTAGAGGAGATGACGCAGATCGTGATTTCTGCGCTCGAGAGCTCCCGGCGCGCCACTGGTGCAGCGCTTTACCTGCGAAATCCGGGAGGTAGTGACTTTCGCTTGGCCGACGCCTTCGGTGCGCCGATGCCACCGCTCGTAGATGCCGCAACGGCTCGACCGCTGATCGAGCGGCTCGAGGGTGCCAACTCGGTGCTGTTGGAGGAACTCGAGGGCGATCTCAATCGAATGGGCCATGGGGAAACGAGGGACGCCAGCAGTGATCGCCAAGTGCTAGCGGCAGCGGAGCTACTCGGGCCGCTCTCCCGGGGCTTGTGCCTCGGCGTGCGCAGTGAAGATGGTGAGCTGCTGGGCATTCTCGTCGTGGCAGACGAACGAGTTCGGGACGCGTTCAGCCCCGACGAAGTCGTGCTGCTCGAGTCACTTACCGTGCAGATGGGGGTCGTGATCGAGAACTCCCGCGTGTATCAGCGTCTGCAGGAGCGCGATCGCCTGGCAGCCCTGGGTCAGATGGCCGCCGGACTCGCCCACGAGATCAAGAATCCGTTGGGGGCCATCAAGGGAGCGGCGCAGCTCCTCAACGAGCCGGTGGCCGGCGAGCAGTCCGCGGTCGACGCGGAGTTCCTCGGGATCATCCTGGAGGAAGTCGAGCGCCTGGATCGCGTAGTTGGTTCAGTGCTCGACTACGCGCGACCCTCCAAGTCAAACCTCGGCACGACGGACGTGAACTCCGTCGTTCAGCGCACGCTCCAGATCCTTCGGGCGGACACGCCGGACAGCTGCGGGCTGGTGGCGAATCTCGATGAACACCTGCCCCTGGTTCGGGCGGACGCCGAGCATCTGCGTCAGGTGCTGATGAACTTGGTGAAGAACGCCGTCCAAGCCGGCGCCACGCGGGTCGAGCTCCGAACTCAACCGGCGAGAGACAATCGCGTCTTGGGAGAAGCAGCAGAAGACGCCGTTGGCTGGGTCGAGCTGGTGGTGGTGGATGACGGTCCAGGCATCATTCCCAAGCTGATGGACAAGTTGTTCCTGCCCTTCTTCACCACCAAGGACAAGGGCACGGGGCTTGGCCTCGCGATCAGTCAGCGCCTCGTTCAGGAGATGGGCGGTAACATCGCTGCCGCTTCGGATGAGGGCGGGGCTCGCTTCACCATCACGTTGCCTGCAACCAGCAAAGACTCGGTCAGTCTCATGCCGCCCGCCCGCGACGGCGTTTCACCGACTCGGGGGCACGCGGCTGCGGAACGCCAGGCGGATCCCGAGGTTGGCCGGGTGGACAACCTGGTACCCGAGAGCTGACTTACTGATGTGTGGATCCTCCGCCAACGTGAGATACGCCCGCGCTGTCCAAACCGGCAGCCGGACGGCGTCGCCTTGGGAAAGCGGCCGCTTCTGTTGTGCGCGCGGATCCCAAGGCGCACGAGGCGACTTTGCCGGAAACCGCTTGGTTAGGATCGAGACCGCCAAATCCCAGGCAGCCAAATCCGGACAGCCGAGCTTTGCGACACGTGAGCGCTTGACCCTATCTATTCTGAATGCCTATCCTTTTGATCCTCGTACACGCGTCTTGGGGCGGGTGTGGGGCTGAGCTCCAGCATGGCAATGGCCGACAGAATCGCGCCCAGTTCTAGCGGCTCGCAGTCTCCGTCAGGAGCTGGGGGGCTCGCCCTCCGGTTCATCTCTGGCAAGTACCAGGGGGGAGAGTTCCCCTTGGAGAGTGACCGCGAGATCTACATCGGACGCTCCAGCGATCTGGAGATGGTGCTCGTCGAGGAGATGGTGTCGCGCAAGCACGCGCGCATCACCGTGCGTGGCACGGATATCACCATCGAAGATCTCGGTTCGACCAACGGCACCTTCGTCAACGGCGAGAAGATCGAGCAAGCGAACCTGAAAGAGGGCGATCGCGTGCTCATCGGTACGAGCATCCTCAAGGTCGTTTCCACGACGGGATCTCAAGCCGGTATCCGCGTGCCCGCTGGCGGCATCCAGAGCGCAGGTCGCAACCGCACCATGGCGGGCAGCGACGAGGGGCCGCGCATGAGCGGCGCGATCGAAGAGGTGCCGCTGCCGGATCTGCTCCAGCTCTTCGGCACATCGCGCAAGAGCGGCGTCTTGGTTGTGAGCACGGACCACAACGCGGGCCGTATTCACCTCAAGCAAGGCATCGTGCACTTCGCGAGCATCGACTCAAGCCCCGATCTGCCGGGCTTGAAGGCGATCTATCGCATGCTGACTTGGCAACGTGGTCTCTTCCAGCTCGACCCGCCGGAGGAGCGCAACTTCGACAACCCGCTGGATCTGCCGGTGCAAGAGATCCTGATGGAGGCGTTCCGCCAGCAAGACGAGTTTGGCGTCTTGAGGGAGAAGCTGCCAGCGAGCGAAGTACCGCTGATGCTCTCCGTGCCTCTCGACCCCAAGCTCAGCGAGCTTGGAGCGAAGGAGCTCGACGTATTGCAGCTCGCGCTCAACTCACCCGATCTCGGTGCAGTGATGGACTCGAGCGGCCTCTCGGATCTCGAAACGGGCGAAATCTTGCTCAAGCTCTTGAGCAAGAAGTACCTCACGTCCGCCGAGTAGCCCGTCCGCCGCGCTGCCGCAAAGCCACCGGGGCGCGATTACCGCGCGGTTATTCTGATTTGCCGGGCAGCAAGGTGCACAGCTTGGGGCCCTTCGGTGTCTGGCACAGGGGCTCGTACATCTGCACTTCGCATACGTAGAGTTCCCGTTCGTAGCCTCCCAGGTGGCCATGGTGGCCCTTTGAGGAGAGCTTGCCGCGAACCTTCACGGCGCCAGCAGGAGCGCTGTGCAGGCGGTCCATCGCGTCCGTGGTTCCACTCACCCAGTACGTCGCGGAGTCGGTGTCATCTGGGGCGAAGTCGCTGACCTCGAACTGGTGCACGTAGAGCCCCTCGAAGACTTCGAGTTGACCTTTGCACTTTGGGTCTAGCGTGTAGCGCAGCGTTGGCACTTCGCTGTCATCGAAGCCCTCAGGACTCTCTTTCGGTAGCTCCACCTTGTCCAGGATGCGCGCGAAGTGCTGTGATTCCGTGGGGTCTCGGTGCGGAGCCTGGCCAGAGAACGCTGCTGGTGGCTTCGCGGGAGCCGAAGCTTGGCTCGGGGGTTCGTTGGGAGCGCCTCCGCAAGCGACGAGCAACGATGCGGCGAGCGTAGCTTGGATGAACCGATGCATCCGACGTAGACACCCGACGTGTCCAGGCATTGGGTGGATTCGCGAGCGGGTTTGGGGTGAGGAGCAGC
>JBFXBK010000153.1:0-19332 GCA_050183255.1 Polyangiaceae bacterium
GCAGTAGCTCCCCAGAGCCCGCGCGCGAGGCCAAGGGCCTGCACTGGGATGTTGGCACGACCAAGGCTTTCTCTGGCGTTCGCCTGAGCGGACAGTTTTGACTGAGGACTTAGACTAATGATTCGCACCAACGTTTGGCGCTCGGTTGCACTCACGAGCTTGGCGGCGTCCTTGGTTGTCGCCTGTTCGTTTCCCGAGCACAGCTTCATCCCCGATGACGAGTTCAACAACGGGGGCAACGCTGGAAACGGTAACGCGGGCACCGGCGCCGGTACGAGTGGCGGTAGCTCAGGCGTCGGTGGCAACGCCGGTAACTCGAGCGGTGGCACGGGCGCTGTCGGTGGTGACGCGGGTGCCGCGGGCACTGCTGCCCAGGGCGGCACTGCTGGGACCAGCGGGGAGGGCGGTTCCGCAGGGATCGGTGGTGGTGGCACCGGCGGTGGCGGCACCGGCGGTATGGCTGGCACCGGCGGAAGCTCGGGCGGCACGGGCACCGAAGACTGCACTAACGGTGTCGACGATGACGGGGACAACAAGGCTGACTGCGAGGACACGAAGTGTCAGAGCGTGGGCTACAAGTGCTTCGCGCTGCCCGCGGGTTGGCAAGGCCCGGTCGCGCTGTACGAAGGGCCTGACACGTCGAAGAGCTGCAGCGGCAGCTACGGCTTGGGCGGCCCCGGTGGCGGAAAGGACTTGAACGCGCCCAACTTGAGCTGTTCCGCGTGTAGCTGTGGCTCGCCGACTGGCAGCATCACGTGCCACTTCCCGGATATCAACGTCCTCCAGGGCGCGGCATGCAGTGGAGCGGGCTGGACCTTCGATGGTGCCAGCCTCGAGTCGGGCGGCGTCACATCGGGCGCGTGCTTTGGATCGATTGACCCGTTCCTTGGACCCAACGGGGAGCTCCCCGGCTCGGCCGAGACGACGGCTCCACCAACCACCGGCGGCTCCTGCACGCCGAGCGGCGGCGTGCCGACGACTCCGAATACGGGGTGGAACACCAACGCCGTCAGCTGTTCCCAGACAGCCGCGCCGACTGGCTGTGGAGCGAACACCTGCGTGCCGCCCACCGGGAGCGCCTTCAACCGCGGCTCCTGCGTCTACCAGGACGGGGATCAGGCGTGTCCAACCGGAGGCTTCACGTTCAAGCACCTCTTCTACACGGACTACGACGATGGGCGCTCTTGCAGCGCTTGTACCTGCGGCTCGCCGAACTCCGTGACCTGCAACGGCGCGAAGCTCGAGATCTGGAACGGCGCAAGCTGCAGCGGAAGTCCTGAAGGCACCGTGGCGACGCCAGGAACCAGCTGCGCGACCTTGACCGCCAACCAGGAGAAGCACTTCAAGTACACCGTCGGCACGGCCAGCGGCGGCAAGTGCGACCCGGCCGGAGGTCAGCCTACGGGTAGCGCGACGCCGAAGCTCCCGATCACGTTCTGTTGCACGAAATAGGGCGCGTAACCCCCAGGGAAACCGACTTGCAAGCTAGCGGCAGCCCGTGAACCAAGCTTCGCGACGAGACGTCTTGCGTCTCTTGCTCGGGGCGCCCCTGGCGGCCGCCTGCGAGAAACATTTGCCCCGGCGTGAAATCCCTGGGGAAATTAAGGGGGCGCGCTTCCAGCTCGGTCACCGCCTGCGAGAGGCCACGGTGGAGCGCGCCGCGGGGACTCCGACTCGCGTGGGTGTCGCCATCGTTGGTGCCGGGCCGAGCGGTCTCTCTGCGGCGTGGCGGCTCGATCGCGAAGGCGTGGCCGACTACGTGGTGTTCGATCTCGAGGGTCAACCCGGCGGTACTTCGACGTTTGGCACCGACGGCGCGGTGCCCCATCCGTGGGGCGCGCACTACGTCCCGGTTCCCCGACGCCAGACCTCGGCGCTCTATCGCCTGCTGAGCGAGATGGATGTGCTCGAGCCCGACGTGGACGCGCCACCGCGTGCCTTGGAGCAAATGCGCATTCGTGCGCCTGAAGAGCGCCTGTTCATCGATGGCGCCTGGCACGAAGGCTTGTTCCCCGCGGCAGGAGCGAACGCAGATGATTGGGCGCAGCTCGAGCGTTTCGAGGCGGAAGTCTCGCGTTGGGTGGCGTTTCGCGATGCTCAAGGTCGGCGCGCCTTCGATTTGCCGATGGCGCGCGCCTCGGATGCTCCCGCCGTGCGCGCGTTGGACAAGCTGAGCGCGAAGCAATGGCTCGACGACCTGAAGATCACCTCAGCGCGAGTACGCTGGTACGTCGAATACGCCTGCCGCGACGACTACGGCCTCGATCTGGCGCACACCAGCGCCTGGGCGCTGTTGCTCTACTTCTGCAGCCGTGTGCCGGAGCCAGGGGCTGATTCTGCGCCGTTCATCACTTGGCCAGAGGGCAACGGTCATCTCGTGCGGCACTTGGTGGACGTGGCGGGGCCGCGCCTCGAGCTCGGTCGCGTCGTGACCGATATCGTCCCCGGCGAGGATAGTGTCGAGTTCAGCGTGTATTCGCCCGACACAGGCCTCAAGCGCTACATCGCCGACCACGTGATCTTGGCACTCCCGAAGTTCGTGGTGCCACGTATCTTGAGGCCTTTCCGTGAGGCAATGCCGGAGCACCTGAAGGAGTTCTCCTACGGGGTGTGGCTGGTGGCGAACATCCACCTGAGCCGGCGCCCGCAGAGCCGCGGCTTCGAGCTCGCTTGGGACAATGTGCTCTACGATAGTCCCGCGCTCGGCTACGTCGTTGCCTCACACCAGACGCTGCACGACCGGGGGCCAAGCGTCTGGACGTACTACCAACCGTTGACCGATGCCGATCCGAAGCAAGCGCGGGAGCGCCTGTTGGCCGCGGATCACCGCGGGCTCACCGACGCCATCGTGGCGGACCTCAGTCGCGCACACCTGGACCTGGAGGCGTGCATCGAGCGCATCGACGTGTGGCGCTGGGGCCACGCCATGGTGCGGCCACGCCCGGGTTTCATCTGGGGGGGCGCGAGGGAGAAGGCGAGCGAGTCCCTCGGGCGGGTCCATTTCGCGCACTCGGATCTGTCCGGGATCGCGCTCTTTGAAGAGGCGCAGTACCGCGGGATTCAAGCTGCGGATCGCGTCTTGAGTGCTCGCGGGCTGAGCCCAAACCCCTTCGATTGAGGGGTCTCGAAGCGACGCAGTTTCCTTGCGCTGCAGTTTCCTTGCGCCGCAGTTTCCTTGCGCCGCAGTTTCCTTGCGCCGCAGTTTCCTTGCGCCGCAGTTTCCTTGCGCCGCAGTGTCCGTGCGGGTCAAACCGCATGGCATGTAATAAGGTTCAGTGCCGTGACCGTGAGCACCTCTCCCAGCGGGACTGAAGCGCGTGCGTCGCACGCGAGCGCGCCCGCGCGAGCTTCCGCACTGGGGCCGTGGCTGTGGAGTGTGCGGGTGGATCTTGGAGTGTTCGCGGGCAGCGCGGCGTTTGCGCTGCTGTGCGTGTTCGGCATGCGCGCACTGGGCATCGCCCCGGGGAGCCTCCCGCCGTGGGCGTGGTTGGTGTTCGTGGTCGGGATCGACGTGTCCCACGTCTACTCCACCTTGTTCCGCACCTACCTCGACGGCGAGGAGCTCGCGCGGCATCGAGCGCGCTACCTCGCGGTACCGCTCATAGCCTACGGCATCGGAGTCGCGCTGTACGCGGTGGGCGCGTTATGGTTCTGGCGCGTGCTCGCCTACGTCGCCGTGTTCCATTTCATCCGTCAGCAGGTGGGGTGGGTCGCGCTGTATCGAGCCAGGGCCGCCGCCCAGTGGCGGGACCAGGCGCAGGGCAACGGAGAGGCGGCGCGGCGTGAGGTTGAGCGCCGCCAGCGCGTCGACAAGCTGATCGACGAAGTCACCGTCTACGCCGCGACGCTGTTTCCCATCGTGCATTGGCACGCAAACCTCGCCCACACGCGCTTCACCTGGTTCGTGCAAGGTGACTTCGTGGACGTCAGCGGGGTAGCTACCGCGGCGCTGCCTGTCGCGCGTGCCATCTGGGTCGCTGCGCTCATCGTATTTGCCTTGCGGCAATTATGGCTGGTGAAGCAAGAGGGCGTCATTCAGCTCGGTAAGTGCGTGGTCGTAGCCACCACGGCGCTCACCTGGTACGTCGGTATCGTCGCTACGAACAGCGACGCTGAGTTCACGGTGACCAACGTGGTCGTCCACGGCGTGCCGTACATGGCGCTGCTCTACTTCTATGGTCAGGCGCGTCGCCGTGAAGCTCCCCATCAGCCGGGGTCCCAGCTGCTGGTCGGTGGCTTGCTCGCCTTCGCCGGCAGCTTGCTCCTGCTGGCCTTCGTGGAGGAGCTGATCTGGGATCGCCTGGTGTGGAAGGACAACCCATGGCTCTTCGGGGCGAGTGACATCCAGCTCGCGCCTTGGGCGTTGTGCCTCTTGGTCCCGTTGCTCTCGTTGCCGCAGTTCACTCACTACCTGCTCGACGGCGTCCTGTGGCGCCGGCAAGACACCCGGGAAAACGCCGCGCAGCGCGCCGCGATTGGCATGTAGCGCGAGTGAAGCGTCGCTGCTCCTTATATTCTGCAGGGAAATATTGTCTAGCGTCGCTTAGCTGTTCCTCGGAGTGCCGCACCGGCGTGCCAGTCCTCGCGGGTGATCGCCCAGCGCTCATGGTCGCGCCACTCTCCATCGAGCTTGAGGAAGCGCGGGCTCAAGCCCTCGAGGCGAAACCCGAGGCGCTCCACCAGGCGGCGTGACGCCAAGTTGCCCGGCTGAATGTTGGCTTCCAGGCGGTGTAGCCGCCGCTCCTTGCGCTTGAACACGTGGTCGACCAGGAGCTCCAGCGCGGAGCGCATGTGGCCTTGCCCAGCCCAAGGAGCGTTCACCCAGTAGCCCAAGCAACCGTTCTCAAACACACCCCAGGTGAGCTCGTTGATCGCGACGTAGCCGACCAGCGCTTCACCTTCGTCGCTCTTGGTCCAAACGAGATAGCGCTCGCGGCGCTCCGCGTTGTCGAACCAGGACCGAAAACGCTGAGGGCTCACTGGAGGGAAGATCCAAGGCTGGTGCAACGCACGGCTCTGGCGCGCTGCGGCGACGAACGCTCGCTGGTCGTTTCTGCTCATACGCCGCAGGCTCACGTTGCCTTGCGCTAGCTCTGGCATGCCTGCCGGTTAGCCCGTGCCGCGATAGCGGGCAACCGGATCCTGACGCTTGGCGCATCCCTCGAGTGCTCGTATGACGGAGGCCATGACGGAGCTGAAGGAGACCGCCGAGGGGACGTTGCTCTGGGAGCCTAGCGAGAGCACGCTAGCCAACGCGGAGCTGACGCGTTTCGTGCATTGGTTGGCGGCTGTTGGGCGCGGCCCGAGCGACCTCGCGGCGATCGCGGAGGAGCATGACTACCAGGCGCTTTGGCGCTGGTCCGTGTCGGATCTGGACGGCTTCTGGGGCGCGGTGTGTGACTTCTTCGAGGTGAAGTTTCACACGCCTCCTGAGAGCGTGTTGGGACGGCGCCAGATGCCAGGGGCGGAGTGGTTCCCTGGGGCAACGCTGAACTATGCGGAGCATGCGCTCAGGAAGCGAGACGACGGCCTCGCCGTGATCTACGAGGAAGAAGGGGGGGAAGTGCAGCGATTGAGCTACGCCGAACTCTCGCGCAGGGTCGCACAGCTCCGCAGTAGCTTGAGCGAGCTTGGCGTCGGCAAAGGTGACCGGGTCGTAGCCTACATGCCCAACAACGTCGGGGCGTTGGTCGCGTTCTTGGCCGTGGCTGCGCTGGGCGCCATTTGGTCCAGCGCCGCGCCAGAGTTCGGCGTGAAGAGCGTCCTCGATCGCTTCTCGCAGATCGAACCCAAGGTGCTCATCGCCGTGGACAGCTACGTGTATGGCGGCAAGCAGTTCTCTCGCCACGGGGAAATCGAGCAAATCCGCGCCGGCTTGCCGACGCTGGAGCACCTGATCATCGAGCGCCGCGACGAGACGCGAGAACTGCCAACCGGAGCGCAGGCGCTCGACGACCTGCTCGAAGGGAACGCACCGCTCGAGTTCGAGCCAGTGCCGTTCGCACACCCGCTCTACATCCTCTACTCGAGTGGAACCACGGGGCTGCCGAAGCCGATCGTCCATGGGCACGGAGGGATCCTGCTCGAACACTTCAAGTCCCTCGCGTTCCACTGCGACCTCTCGCAGAAAGATCGCTTTTTCTGGTTCACCACGACCGGCTGGATGATGTGGAACTTCCTCGTGAGTGGCCTGCTGCTGGGCAGCACCATCGTGCTCTTCGAGGGCAACCCAGGCTTCCCCGACCTAAATCGCATGTGGAAATTCGCGGAGGCTCACGAACTCAGCTATTTCGGCACCAGCGCGCCGTTTCTGATCGCGTGCCGTAAGGGTGGCATCGCGCCTGGCAGAGACTTCAAGCTCTCGTCGCTGCGTGGGCTCGGGAGCACGGGCGCGCCGCTGCCGTCCGATGGGTTCGGCTGGGTCTATGAAGCCATCAGCAAAGACCTGCTGCTCGGCTCGGTGAGCGGAGGCACGGATGTCTGCACGGCCTTCGTCGGATCGTGCCCCTGGCTCCCCGTACATGCCGGGGAGATCCAGTGCGCTGAGCTCGGCGCCAAGGTCGAGGCGTATGGTCCGCAGGCGGAGCCGGTGATTGGTGAAGTTGGGGAGCTGGTGTTGAGCGAGCCAATGCCGAGCATGCCGGTGAGCTTCTGGAACGATCCCGATGGGGAGCGCTACTTCGACTCCTACTTCTCGAGCTTCGAGGGTCGCTGGCGCCACGGCGACTGGATCAAGTTCACGCCTCGCGGCAGTTGCGTGATCTACGGTCGTAGCGACTCGACGCTGAACCGTGGCGGCGTACGCATGGGGACCAGCGAGTTTTATCGCGTCGTCGACGCCTTCGCCGAGTTCAAGGACAGTCTCGTCGTGGATACCGGCACCCTCGACAAGGAGGGCGAGCTGTGGCTCTTCGTGGTGCTTGCGGCAGGGCACTCGCTGGACGCCGATCTCGAGCAGCGCCTGAAGCGAGCGCTGCGCTCGGAGCTCAGCCCGCGTCACGTCCCCGACCGGATCCTCACGGTAAGCGATGTGCCTCGCACCATCAGCGGCAAGAAGCTCGAGGTTCCGATCAAGCGCGTGCTTGCTGGCGCGCCGCGAGAGCGCGTGATCAATCCAGGCACGCTCGCGAATCCAGAAGCGGTCGACGCGGTGCTCGAGGCCGCGCGCGGCTGAGTGAAGCTGGCACCCTGAGCTGTCTAGACCTCGCGTCGGGCGAAGGCGCCGAGCAGGTGATGGGCGAGGGATGACGCTGGAGGAGTGAAGAAGCCTTCGGGCTTCGCCAACTCATCGCGGGTGACCCAGCGCGCTTCCTCCAGCTCGTCGTCATCCAGACGAAACGCCTCGCTCGCGGCGTCCACCACGAACCCGAGCATCAGCGAGGCTGGAAACGGCCACGCTTGGGAGCGGAAATAGCGTGGGTTGGCGACTTCGAGCCCCACCTCCTCGAGCGCCTCGCGTCGCACGGTGTCTTCGAGGGACTCACCGGGCTCCACGAAGCCGGCTAGCGCCGAGAACATTCCTTGGGGAAATCCCGGTTGGCGTGCGATCAGACAACGATCGCCTCGCGTCACGAGGATCATCACCGCCGGGTCGGTGCGAGGAAAGTGCTCGTGGCCTTCGGGGCAAACTCGGGTGTGCCCCGCCTTCTTCGGGCGCGTCTCCGCCCCGCATCTGGCGCAGAACGGGTGATTCTCGTGCCACGCCAGCATGCCGCGCGCGTAGGCGAGCAAGCCGAAGTGAGCCGTAGGCAAGTCTCCGAGCAGCCGCAAGTCGGCGAAGCTGCCCGTCAGGTCCAGCGCTTGCTTGGGTTCGTCAACGGGCGACACGTCGACGACGAAGCAGTCCCGAGCAACACCGTCGCGCGTGAGCTTGCCCAGCCACACGATTTCGCTCGCGGCATCGACCAGCGCTGTCTTCCCGGTTTCGACTCGTGCACGAGAGTCTTGAACCAAGACGCGACCGCGCCACTGCACCACGAAGTCCGTGGTCGGCGCGTCCAGGGCGCTCTCGAGGCGCTCGCTCGCGTCACGTTCCAGTCCTGCGCGGTCGAGTTGCCACTCGCTCATGGTGTCAGGCTGTCATGGCGCGGTGGGCGACGGCAATTGTCTTCAGCCTCGTGAACGTCCGGCGGGTCTGGCCACCTCCACGCCGAGGCGCTGGCTCGCGATGCGCAACGCAACCGGAGAGCGGTCGACGCCGAGCCAGCGCCGCTCGAGGCGTCTGGCGACAGCGAGCGTCGTGCCCGAGCCGCTCATCGGATCGAGCACCCACGAGTTCGGCAAGCTCGCGGCGTGAATGATGCGCTCGAGCAAGCTCTCAGGCTTTTGCGTGGGATAGCCGGTGGTCTCTTGGGTTAGCGGGGTGTTCGCGTTCATCGCGGGGCAGTCCGTCCACACACTGCCTAGGCGGCGACCGACGTCGGCGTAGTAGCGATAGGCTTTGCCGCCAATCACGCGCTCGCGGTAGCGGCGACCCTCTGCGTCGACCTGACGGAAGTGCATGCGCTGGCTCGTCTCAGCGAATGGCTCGCGCAGAGCGGGGTGGTCGACGTTCCAAATCAGCTTGCCCCTCGGCGCGTAGACCAGGATGGTCTGGTGTGTGACGCTCGGTCCCTTGGTGTTTCGGGCGCCGTTGCCGGGTACCCAGATGATCTCCCCCTTGAACGCCTTGCGGCCGAACAGCTCGTCGAACAGCCATTTGGCTTCGTGCACGGCGCGGTGGTCGAGGTGCAGCCAGATGCTTCCCTGGGGAGACAACATCTGGCCAACTAGCTCAGCTCGTGACCGCATCATTTCGAGCCATGCGTCGATCCCACCCCAAGCGTCGTGATACGCGGCCTCGCCTTTCAGTCGTTCGCCCTTCTCGGCGCGAGCGCCGCGAGTTCCGCCAGCAGCAAACGGCGGGTCCCAGTACACCAGGTCGATCTCTACTTGGCCGACCAGCGTGGGCAGGATGTCGAGGCAATCCCCGGCGTACAGGCCGCTCTTGAGCTTGCGCTGGGTGCTCACGGGGCGGTCGCGGTGGGCTCGGGCGAGACGCCGTCGGGTGGATCGGGACTGGTCCCGTCATCGCTCTTGGCAGGATCCAGAGCCGGCAAGATTGGCTCCGCGAGCGCCATCGCGATCAGCTCATCTTCTGACGGCTCAGGTGTCTTTTTCCCGGGCAGAAACTCCCAGTAGGGCCCTCCCCCCATGCACCCGCGCACCGCCTCCGCTTCGGAGCATGCGAAGCGCATGTGGATGTGATCATCGTGGGGCGCGCTGTCACCGGGTTGCTGCAATACGGTCTCGGCGTACCAGACGAGGTCATCCGGCTCGCCCTTGGCGCGCGCATAGTCGATGAGCAAGGCCTCGACAGGCATGCTGCAGAACATCCACTGGACGCTCGCCTCGGGGTCGCGGATCAGCGCTTTGATCAGCGCCCACTCTCGCGGCACGTCCAAGGCGTAGTAGTCCTCTCCCACCTGGGCCAGCCCATCACTGCTCAGCTTGATGAAGCCAGGGCTCACGACGGGCGCGCCGCTCGGAGTCGTCACGTACCACAGCAGGTCAATGTCTCGACCCGTGCGATGGGAGTGGTGCCCAGGGATCTTGCCGCCGTGCTCGCCTGAGAGATCCCCGAGTAGCAGTGGTTTGCCGCCGGGAAATTCATCGTGGACCTTGGCCGCCGCACGCTCCACGGCGGCGACCAGCCGCGGTTGCCCCCAATAGTGGTCGCTATACGGGCGATAGCGCGCGAAGCCCTTGCCGCGCTTCGGCAGCTCCACTGCCCCAGTCTGCATGCCCGCGTGAGGCACGCCGATGGTGCCTGAAAAGGCCGGAGCCAGTGGATTCGGGGTGGGGGTGCAGCCAAGCGCGGTCCAGGCGCCGGCGAGGGCGGCCAATAGCCGAAGCGTGGGGTGTGAGGCGATCACTCCTCGAAACCTCCTTCGAGATAGCCGGCGATGCGGCCCTCGATCGCCCGCACCGCGGCTTGATTGCGAAAGGACTCCATCAACTCGAGCTTGTCACCGGTCTTGCGCAGGTAGCCCTGGTCGATCAGCGCCTGGTACGCGTTCTGAATGAGCGGCTTGCTCACCGCCTCTTTGCGGTCGATTTCCCCCGCCAGGAACATGCGATTGCCTACCGCCAGCGCCTTCTTCACCAGATCTTTCTCGCTCAGCGCGCCCTTCACCAGCGGCAGGAGACCCCGCGCGGCGATGCGGTAACCCTCAAGGAAGTTGCGGAACGCGCGTGCGTAGTTTGCGAGCCACTCCTGGCCCGTCCAGTCGAGGCGTCCAGGGCCTGGCTCCAGCTGGTCGCGGCGCACCAGCGCCACTTCTCCAGCTTCGAGCATCGCTGCCAGCGTCTCGTCGAAGATGTCGTCAAAGGTCTTATCCGCGTGGAACCGAAACTCAAACTTGAACAAGCGCGACAGGCGTTGCACCCGGTCGCGCACGACATGTCGACTCGCCGGCTTGCCGTCTTCTGGACGCATAGCCAGGGCAATCAGCCCGCGCTCCACGAAGAAGTGCAGGATCATGTTCTTCGAGGTATCGAGGGTGATGCGCTTGCTGTCGGGTACCGTGTAGATCGGCTCGTTCATCGAGCCCGGGCGTGGACGCTTGCGACGTTCCTTGCTGGGCGCGTCGGGATCGTGCGGGACGTGGGCCTCGATCAGCTCCGCCTCGATGAACATCGTGGCGGCCTCCCGGATCGCGTCCGGACGGAGCGAACCGGTGTTGGTGGCAGTCGCGGGGGTGACGCGCGCGCCGATTTCCCGAAGCACGGTCAGGAAACGCCGGCAGCGTTCGACCAACTCTTCGTGGGGTAGCCCGCGCCGGTCGTGGCTCAGTAGGGACAGCGCCGTGAGCGCCCCGGGCGTGACGGCGGTGACCCAGTTGATTTCGTCCATCACCCGATTGCCGAGCCGCCGCACCACCGCGCGGCGTTGGGTCGGGCTGAGCCCTTCTCCGGTGTTGAAGCCTAATTCCTCGCGGATCAAGTCGAGGGACAGGGACTCACCGAACTCCAGGTTGATGCGCCCGTAGCGATGGCGCAGCACCTCCGTAGAACGCAGCAAGCCGCCGGCGTCCTCCCGCTTCTTTTCGCCACCTTGCAGTTCGCGCTCGTAGCTCTTCGCCTCGACCACGCGTTCGTAGCCGATGCTGACGGGGATGAAGTACGCGGGCCGGTTCTGCACGCTCAGCGCGGCTTCGACGATCATGTTGAGCAAGCCGAGTTTGGGGGGGAGGAGCTTGCCGTTGCGGCTCCGCCCGCCCTCCAAGAAGACTTCGATTGGGAAGCCATCCTTGATCAAGCGGCGGATGTACGCGTCCACCACCGTGGAGTAGAGGCGGTCGCCTTTGAAGGAGCGCCGGATGAAGAACGCGCCGCCGCGCCTTAGCAGGGGGCCTAGGGGGAAGAAGCCGAGGTTGTCGCCGGCTGCTATCAGCGGAAGCTGGAGGTTCTCTTCGTTGAAGACGTAGCTCAGGATCAGATAGTCGATGTGGCTCTTGTGGCTGGGCAGCAGGATCAGCGTGCCTTCTTTCGCCAGCTCCCGGATCCGCTCTAGGTCTTTGCGGTCGTATTCGATGCCCGCGTAGATGCGGCGAAAGACGCGGTCGAGCGCGACTTCCATGGCCTTGATCGCGGTGGCTTCGGGTGTAGCTTGGAGCTCCCTCAGCATCGACAACGCCTGCCCCGTCAACACGGCGCGCTCCTGTGGGCGCTCGCCCGCCAGATCGGCGATCATGTGCTGAAGCTTCGGGCTGCGGGCGATCTCCAGGCGCACGCGGTCGGGTGGTTTCTCAGCTGGCCCGATCACGCTCCGACGCTCGCGTTCCACACGGCGCAGCATCGCGTAGGTGACGCGACGGATGCATACGTCTTCGGTGACCTCACCCGTTTCCTTGAGGAATTGTTGCAGGTCGAGCGGTTCTCCCGCGCGCAGCGCGACGTGGCGATAGTTGTAGAGGAATTGACCTATGGTGCGCACGGGGCTCGGCCACTCGCGCGGGCCAAGCAGGAGGTCGATGGGGCGCATGCCTCGAGTGTCGGGACCCTTGCTCCAGACGAAGACTTGGGGCACGAGCAGGATGGGCCGGTCCCAGTCTTTTTGAAGTTGGATCAGCGTCCCGATCAGCTCGTCGCCCTCTTTCAGTCCGCGTCCTCCGCTCGCTCCCGCCACCACGTCGAGCACGCCAGGGGGACGCTTCAGAAACAGATTCGCGGAGCCGCCGTGTTCGAGAGCGTCCCTCAGCTCGTCTGCCGGGGTGACGTCGGTGGGGGGGAACAGCGCGTTCAGCCAACCCTTGCCCATCGGGTTCAGCACGCCGAGGCCCAGGTCGTTCGTGTAGCGGACCTGGGGCAGACCATAGCGCTTGGTCAGGTGATCGAGCGCGAAGAAGTCGATCGGGTTCAGGTTGCGCTGAATGTAAATCAGCGTGCCGCGCGCGGCGTTCTCGCGCACCTTGCGCACCCAGTCTTCGTCGACCTGAATCGCGTCGAAGAACTTGGAGTAGACCGCGCGAAGCAGCGGGTTCGGCTCGTAAGTGCGGGTCAGCTGGCCCTTCGACATGATCTCTGAAATCGTGTGGGACGGTGGTGGGTGGCGCCGGCGCTTTCGTTTGCCACCGGGCGAATGAAAAGAGTATCGGGAATAGTACTCGAAGGCTGGTCGGTTCCAGTGTTTTGCCTTCCTTGGCTAGCGTGAGGAAGGTTCCGATGCGCCGGTGGCTCGAAGCGAGCCTCCATGCTTGAGTTGTCCTCCACGTGGTCTACCCTTCCAGCTCTTCCAAAGTGCCTCAGCGCGTGTTTGCCCCTCGCTCGAGCGCCACGAACCCATTGCGCGCGGCTGTGCTCGTCGCGGCTGTTCTCTCCGCGCCGTTGCTGAGCGTCGCCTGCAAGGACAAGTCGCAGCCCCCAGCGCCTGCGGAGAGCGCGGCCGCGAGCGCCGCTCCGGCGCCACCTGCGCCCCGCTGCGCCGAGGTCAGCCCGGGAGCAAGCTTCGTGATCGGCAAGCCGTCTGCCGCCAAACCGGAAGAGGATCAGGCGCTGGACTTGCCATTTGCCGTGGAGCTCGGTCGCGCCGAGGCGCTGGATTCTGGCTTTCTGGTGACAGCGCTGCGCTCAGTGGGGGGCGAGTCTCACGCGATGCTAGCGAGCTTGAATCGCGATGCCTCGGGCGGAAGGTTGGTGGAACTCGGTCGAGTGCACGGGGATGTGGACCCTCCGTTGATTGCCGCAGGGAAAGATCGGGTGTTCGTCGGTGTGGCGGACCACGATGCCTCCGCCGCCATCGTACGCTTGGCCTCGATTTCCAAAGCCGATACGGATCCGCAGATCACTTGGGGCGCGCTACCCCAGATCGGCAGCGACGAGTCGGAGGTGTTCGATCTGGCGCTCGGCAAGGAGCGCGGCGTGCTGGCCTATGACGACTACAAGAAGTCGGATGGGCACAGCAGCGTGTGGACGCTCACGTTTGGGCTGGACGACCCCTCCAAGGTCACCCCGCCGCGCGTCGTATCCGTCAAGGGACAAGACGTTGAAGCTCCAAAGCTTGCGCTACGCCCCGGTGGGTTTTGGCTCGCTTGGATTGCCCACTCGAAGCTCGCGCCTCCGAGCAAACCCGACGAGAAGAACATCGACTTGGAGAGCCTGGTTGAGCTGGGGACGCGCTGGCTCGAGCTGGTGAAGCTCGACGAGAATGGGGTGAGGGAAGGCGAACCCTTGAAGGTCAGTCCGAGTGAAGGCCATGTCCTGGTCTTCTCCCTGATGAGCGCGCCCGACGGCTCCGCTTGGCTGGCTTGGCGAGACGACGCGACGAGTCCAGGTGTCGAGCGGCGCGCCGTGTTGCTCGCTCGAGTCGACGCTTCCGGCAGCAGGACCGACCTGAAGATCGAGGACGAGCGCGTCGGTGCTGGCGTACCCAACCTGCTGGCTGTGAGCCCGGCAACCAAACAAGCCGCGTGGCTCGGGCTCGGGACAGCCTCCGATCGCACGAGCTTTCTCGCGTTCGGACCTGACTTCAAGCCGGTGGAAGACCTCGACAATGACCCCCTGGTTGGGCCAGCGGAGCTGCTCGCCGCGAAGAACGATCAGATCCTGCTCGGCAGACCCCAGGGCCTCGCCAGCGAGCTCAGCGTAGTGCGCTGTGCCCCGCGCTACGGCAGCGCGGGGCAGAGCACTCCGGTTGAAGACGAAGACGAGCCCGAGCTGCCTGTCGCGCCCAGCGCAGCACCCAGTAGCTTCTGACTGATTAACGCGCTCTCTGGGCGGGGCATGGCCTTGCCATGTCGAGCTGGCGCCACGCACCCTGGTTGATTGCAACCACCCTGACGGTCGGATGTGGCGGCTCTGCCAACGTCCCCGCCGCCCGCCAAGTACCCGTCGAACCCGTCAGTGCCAAGCTGGAGGCGCTCGATGCGCAAGGAGCCCGTCACGTGCTCTCTCGCTTCGCGTTTGGCCCTCGGCCCGGCGAGGTCACTGCGCTGCAGCGCGAGGGCCTCAACGCGTGGCTCGACCAACAGCTGCACCCCGAGCGCATCGCCGACGCAGACACCGAGCGCCGCCTTCAGCCGTACCTCAGCAGCCTATCGCCGGATCAGCAGCTGCGAGCGTTTCGCGCCTTGAAGAAGGGGGGCACGGCGAACCCGGACACGGACTTACCAGAGCTCTCCAGAAAAGACTTCCGCGACCTGGCCGCACGAGCGCAGCTGTTGGAGCTTGGCCGCTTCATCGAGAGCCATCGCCAGCTGCAAGAAGTGATGACCGACTTTTGGTCGAACCACTTCAACGTTTACGCGCGGAAAGGACCAGTCCGCTTTCTGACATCGGATTACGTCGAGCACACGCTGCGCCCCCACGCCCTCGGCAAGTTCGAAGACTTGCTGCTGGCCACCGCGAAGCACCCCGCGATGCTGATCTACTTGGACAACGCCAAGAGCTTCAAGGCTGGTGCGCCCGGGACCCAAGCCGCCAAGCGAAAGAAGGGACTGAATGAAAACTACGCCCGAGAGCTGCTCGAGCTACACACCCTTGGTGTCGACGGTGGCTACACTCAGCAAGATGTCATTGAAGTAGCGAGAGTGCTGACAGGTTGGAGTGTCACTCGACCTCAAGAGGATGAACTCGGCTTCAAGTTCCGGGCGCGTCAGCACGACAATGCCGCGAAGACGGTTCTCGGTACTCAGTTCCCCGCGGGCGGTGGCCAAGCGGAAGGCGAAAAGCTGATCCGCATGCTCGCGCGGCACCCGGCAACGGCGCGGCACCTAGCGCGCAAGCTGTGCTCGCGCTTCGTCAGCGACGACCCGCCCGCCGCGTGCGTCGACAGCGCCGCGCAAGCCTATATGCAGAGTCAGGGCGACATCGCGGCGGTCGTGCGAAGCATCGCCAGCGGCGCGAGCTTCTGGGCACCCGAGGTGCGGGGCTCCAAGATCAAGTCACCGCTCGAGCTCGTGGTGAGCGCGGTGCGCGCGGCAGATGGCCACCTCGACGGCGGAGTGGGGCTTGGGCGTACCCTCGCGGAACTGGGGCAGCCGCTGTTCCTGTACGCTGCACCGACGGGCTATCCCGAGCGCGGCGACGCGTGGATGGGCCCCGGTCAGGCTCTGTCGCGGATGCGCTTCGGAATTCAGTTCGCTGCTGGGCGCGTCGACGGCATCAGCTACGAACCCGACCGGGTGTTGCCGCTGGTCGACGATGCAGCGCAAGTGACCGCGAACATCGACCAGGTGTTCTTCGCGGGGACGCTTGGGCGAGACAGCGCGAGCGACCTCGAGGAGGAGCTGAAAGGCCTCTCCAACGCGAAGCAACTGCGCGCTCACGCCGTGGCCTTTGCAGTGGGCGGACCGGAGTTTCAGCGTCAGTGACTCGGGAGACGAAGCAGATGAATCGCAGAGCATTCCTTGGATTGGGCGTTGGTGCCGGCGTGAGCCTTGGATTGGGGGTAGGGCTCAAGACGGCTTGGGCAGAGCCCGCGTCGGGAGCCGGCGCTCCTCCCCCCCAACCCCGGCCGGTGCTGGTTGTCGTGCTGCTGCGAGGCGCGGCGGATGGTCTGAGTGTGGTGGTGCCGCACGGAGACAAAGAGTACTACGACCTGCGGCGGCAGATCGCGATCGCTAGGCCAGGCAAGGCTCAGTCCGCGATCGACCTGGATGGCCGCTTTGGACTACACCCGCGCCTCGCGCCACTCAAGGCCGCGTGGGACGCGGGAGAACTTGCGCCGATTGTTGGCTTCGGTTCGCCGGACCCGACACGCAGCCACTTCGATGCGCAGGATCGTATGGAGCTTGGGACGCCACGTGTGGCGGGCAAGGCCGGCGCCCACTATCAGAGCGGCTGGCTGAATCGCATGGCGGGTGCACTGGGGATCGCTGACCCGCTGGGTGCCGTCGCGCTGGCGGCGAATATGCCGATGATTCTCCGCGGAACCGCGCCGGCGTTGTCCCTAGAGAGCATCGATGACTTCGGCCTGGACGCGCCGGCGCAGGCGAAATCGCGCTTGGAAGCTGGTTTCGAGCGCCTGTACGCGAAGGCTCGCCGGCGTTCACCTCGTATCGGTGATGCCGGGGAGGTGGGGCTCAAAGCGTTGAAGCAGCTGCGTGAGTTGCCGCCACGAGCTAGTGCTGCGAGGTATCCCCAGGGCGCGCTGGGCGATAACCTGCGCGACCTTGCGCGACTCATTCATGGTTCCGCTGCGCTGCGCCTCGGCTTCATCGAAGTCGGCGGTTGGGATACCCACACTGCGCAGGGTGGCGCTGGTGGCGGACGGCTTGCTCGCAGCCTGGACGAGCTCGGAAAGGGGCTCGCCGCTTTCCGGGAGGATCTTGGGGACGCCGGATCGCGCGTCGTCACGCTGGTGATGACCGAGTTTGGGCGTACCGCCGCGCAGAACGGCAGCGGGGGTACGGATCACGGCCACGGCTCTGTCGCGCTGCTGCTCGGTGGCCCCGTGCGTGGCAAGCGCATGCTCGGGCAGTTTCCCGGTTTGAAGCCCGATGAGCTGTACCAAGGGCGTGACGTCGCCGTGACCACGGACTTTCGCGACGTGGTGGCGGAGATAGGTCAAAAGCACCTCGGCTTGAAGCCCAGCGCTGTATTTCCGGATTACACCGCGGGTGGCGGTGTTGGCGCCTTCGCCTGATTTCAGAACCGTCGCACGGTCTCGGCGGGTGACTCGGAAGACTCGAGCAAGATGCGCTGCTCACGGTAGAGCTGCCAGAGCTTGCGTGCTGTCTCGACGCGCCCCAGGATTGCCTGTTCCAAGAGGTCGGCCAAGGTGCGCACGCCGTCGAGCTGACTCAGCAGGCGCAGCGCCTCGTGGTCGATCGAGAGCGAATCCGACGCGTTCAGCACCGCCACTCGGTTCAGCGGCGCGAGGCGCTTGCAGTAGGTCTCGAAGAGCGCCTCTCGCGCGAGCAGCGCCGCCTGCAGCGCGAAGCAGTTTTCCGGGTGCTCGGCGAGCAAGCGCTGGGCGCTGACGAGAGCCGCGGCTGGGTGACCTCCCCGAAGCTCCGAGTAGATCTCGCGGATGGCCGCGAGCTCGCTTGGGGACTGGCCGCTGCGGCCCCGTTGACGTCTGCGCACCGGCGGAGGACGCAGGGAAGCAGAGGGCACGTAGTCCTCGGGAGACGATGAGTTCATGATCGAGCTGATCAACGGCTCGGCGCCGCAAGGCTTGAGCCCTCAAGGTGCGCGCGCACAACGCACGCCGATTTCCGGCGCTGCCGCGTAGCGCGCGTTGGTGATGAATCCGCGAACCGCGCTGCGCAGGCCATTCGCCACGTCGCCGAAGTGGCCCCCGCGGTAGCTGTGGGTGGCTAGCTCTGGGTCAGGTTCGCCTTTGACGCACACTGGATCGACGAACAGCCCGCTGCCCCAGCAGCTCCCGTCTTCGGGGTCCCACTCGTCCTTGGTCCACTCCGAGACGTTCCCGGCGACGTCGAGTACGTCGCCTGCCGTCAGCGTCAGGCGGTCCCGGGCGCCACTCCCGGCGATCTGAACGCCGCCGCCGAGGTCGTGGCAGTCGTTTCCGAGGTTGCGCTCGAACACTGCATCCTCACAGCTCGGCGGCGTGTTGCCCCACACGAAGCTGCCGTGACCGAGTCCCGAAAGCAGGTATTCGAGCTGTGCCTCGCTCGGCAGTGATTTCCCCACGGAGCTACAGAACTCGTCAGCGAGGCTCCAGGTGATGCAGTTGACGCTGAGCTGGTCGGTCTCGCTTGGCTCTGGCGTGTACGTGCAGCCGACGATGCCAGTGTCCCGTTCGTGGGGATCATCCACCGGGAAGGTCGGCAAGCGACGCCGCTCGAGGCCTGAGGCGCGAAAGGCTTCGACCGTCAGCTCCTGCAAATCCACGAAGAATGGCGAGAGCACCACCAGGCGCTCGAGGCTGCCATCATGCTCCGGGGCGCCGCTGAAATCGAGCCTCGGATCACCCATCCAGAACGCGCCGCCAGGCACACACGCCTCCCCCGGGTGCGCTGCCGTGGGGCAATCTTTGCGTTGCGCTCCCCACCAGCTCCCAACTAGCTCCGGTTGGCCCGGCCCCGAACGTGCGGCATGAGGCGCGCTCAGGCTCCCGAGCGGGGCGCCCAGCGAGTCCACCAACAGGTCGACGTGTAGTTCGACAACCCCATCGGCGCTCACTCCGGGCAGCGCGACCACCGCCTCCAGCGTCGACTCCGCACGCGGCTCATCTCCCAGCAAGAAGGCGCTGCGGAACAAGCGTGCTCGGATCCGCGTGCCCGGAGCGCCAACCAGCCCAAAGGAAACCCCGCTGCGAAAGAGCTGGGTGTCTGCGGCGAGCTCTCGCGTGCAACCCTGGCAGGTGGTGTCGGATCCCGGTGGAAATACCTCGAGCTTCAAGCGGTCGAACAGCGGAGCAACCGCCGCGGGCGCTTCACCCGGCGCGCTTGGCAGCGGCGCGTCCGTGTTGATATACAACACGACTTGCCCGCGCGGTGGCAAGCTCTCCTCGCCGCAACCGGTTGTGAGACCAAGCGCGGCGAGCAAGAGCGAAGCAGGGTGTTTCACTCTGCCGGCTCCGTGGCGTAGGCGCAGCGTACCCCGATGAACGCCACGCGATTCTGCGCTGGCGCTCCGGCTCGCGCCTGGCTGCGCATCACCGGCGTAGGCGCGACCCAGGAGCCTCCGCGCACGCTGCGCGTGCGGGCGTCGTCCCGGAGACAGCCCGGATTCAAGTTCTGTGAGGCGCCCCAGCAGTCCCCGTCGTAGCGCTGGTAGTCGTCCAAACACCACTCGCCGAGGCCACCCGCGAGGCCGTGCACACCGTCGGGCGAAACGTCCCCGGGGCCCGCGTCGGCAGGGAGTGGGCCAAAGCCCGCCGTC
>JBFXBK010000154.1:0-19195 GCA_050183255.1 Polyangiaceae bacterium
GAGCGAGCGGCTCGAGCTTGGCTTCTCGACGCAAGAAGTCTTGAGCGCTGACTTCGTACTCGAGCGCCCCACCGGCATCGGCCGCCCAGTAGGTGTGGGCCGCGGAGCGCGGCGCCGTCTCCACGATCTTGCCCGCCTCCTCCCGCGTTTTCGCGCGGATCATGCGGTGGAGCAGGCTGAGGTAGCCAATGCCAGGGCGGCTCCCCTTGACCTTGATGTTGGTCGTGCCCACAGCGAGTCCGTGCTGGTTCATACCGACCAGCGTCAGGCAGCCCACGCAGCCTACGGACCAGGTCTCGGGCCCTTCGTCGGGCACCCGGTGCACCGCGAGCACGTACTCCAAGTCTTGGGGGTTCAGATCCCAGGTCTGCCCGGCGAGCACTTGCCCAGATTGCGTCAGCTCCGGAGGCAAGAGGAAGCTCGTGCATCCCTCGTCGTCGCTGGGCGGCGGCAGCAGCAGCACGTCACGGATGTCCGTCATGTTCGCGACGGTGTAGAGCCGCGCGCTGTCTTGACCCGCGCCTTCTGCGATACCCTCGTGCTCTTCGGTTCCCTGGGGATCCCACTTCCGCGCCACTTCCAGACACTCCTTCCCGAGCGCCAGGAACTGATCGAAGTCGACGTGGGGCAGCCGCTCCCCCATGTACTCTCGCGCGGCATCGAGGCGCTGGCTCACGAAGGCCCCAATCGCTTCGCGATATGCCTCACCGTGGCCCCGCCCCAGCTCCCGCGCGCTGCCTGTGACGCGCAGGGTCGGCAATTCATACGGTTTTCCGTCGAACTCGGGCTGACTCATGGCTCTCTACATCCCGCTCGAAACGCTCAGCGTCAAGTTTCGCCGAAATTCGCCCTTGGCCAGCGGGACTCAAAGCACGCAAGCTCCGGGGCGGTGCAAGCGCGCGATCCAGAGGCCCTACAACGCTGCGTCGACGAGCTGCGAAGCAACGGCTTCGATCTCAGCGCCCAGGGCGACCCCGCAAGCTTCCCCGAAGATCTGCAGCAGGCCCTGCAGCGCGTCTTCCCGGGTTGGGGGGGAGGAGCAGCGCAGACCCACTGCGTACTCCTGAGTGGGAACACTCGTGCGCTCTGGCCGCTACTGCAGCGCGCTGCCCCCAGCCTACCTG
Organism: Polyangiaceae bacterium; assembly: GCA_050183255.1. Lineage (GTDB taxonomy): Bacteria > Myxococcota_A > Polyangia > Polyangiales > Polyangiaceae > JAHBVY01. Next base: position 1,125 of record JBFXBK010000154.1, read on the forward strand.
CATCCGACCCGCTGGATGCCTACGCCGAACGGGTACATCGCGCGGCGGCGGCGCGTTGGCTCCCCGACGCGGAGCTCTGGTTTGCACACCAGCTGACTCCGCCGCTGCCTTTTCCCCGCCTCGGCGAGGCGCTCGGGCTGTGTCAGGTGGGCCCCGCGCACCTGGCGGTTCACCCGGAGTTCGGGCCCTGGTTTGGGCTACGTGCGCTTCTATTGATTCCCTGGGGTAATGCATTGCAGCAGCCTGAAGCGTCACCCATCGCCCGAGCGGCGCACCTCCCCCCATCCCCTTGCTCGGGCTGCTCGGCACCGTGCGTGCCCTTGTTCGAGCGCGCGCTCGCAGCGAGCCGAGGAGAGCCCAGCGGGCGCGAAATGGTCACGCGGCATTTCGACGCCTGGATAGCGGTGCGCGACGCTTGCCCGGTTGGCCGCGAGTTTCGCTATCCCGAGGAGCAAATCCGCTTCCACTACGGTGTCGCGAGCCTTCCACGGTCAAGCGACCGCTCGGAGTAGACCGCGCTCCCCGACCGTTGCGACGCCTCTGCAACCAAAATGTCAGCGTGAGGCCCCGCGCGATTCGCGCCGAAGGTGTGCGTTTGCGGCGCGACGTGGCAAGATGCGAGGCAATGCAGCGACGGCCGGACGTCCCCACGATGAACTCCTTGGATGAGCTCGACGCCGCCCGCAGCACGACGGATCCGGCGCCGCCGCCTACAGAGGACTACCCAGTCATCGAGGCGCGCCCGGTGATTGCCCCACAGCAAGTTCGGGACCTGAAGGCGACCCTGCCGTTGGTCGAGCACGAGCGCCAACAGACCAGCTCAGGCGCCCCACCGACGCTGCGAGAAAGCGACGCGCCACCAGCGCCGATGACTCCAGCAACCACCGTGCAAGACGGCCTGACCCCGCACAGCCGCAAGCGGACCATGGAGGCGATCGCATACGCCCCAGTGCGCCCGCAGGCGTTTCCTCAAGGAACTGACGGTCTCGGCAGCACGCTGCAGAGTCCGAAGCAGCAGCACCGACCCCAAGATCGGGACCTTGGGGATATCGCCCCGAGCCCCGACAGCACCGTGCGCTCGGAGGAGCCGATCGCTCGCCAGGCGGCGCTGCCTGCCAACGCTGCGCCGTGGATGCGTCGGGCCCGCGAGCTCGCGAGCACGCTGGAAGCCAGCATCACTCTGGCCCTGAATAATCAGGAGCCCGGCCCCAGCGTGATCGCCGCAGTGGACCGCGCGTATGACAGCTGGGCTGGTGGCGGCTTCGACAGCCAAGCAGTGGCCACCGTCGCGGACTCGGTGCGCCGTACGTACCGGACCATCATGCGGCCGACTCAAGACACTGCCACGGTGGTGGCACAGGCAGCCCACACGCTCTTCAAGGAGCTACCCCCCGCGGTGGCTCGCTGGGTGTCGCCCACGTTTCTGGCGCAGATGGTGAGTGAGCTACGCAGCCAGACCTCGGAGCGCGACGCCGTGGTTCGCGGCACGATGCGCATCCTCGGCTGGGATATGACCGCGGAGCGCTCTGCCGAGCGCTTCATCGAGGCAGCGCGCGCCGACGTCGAACCGCGCTGACGCCAAGCCGGGATCGTGCCGAGCCCAGTCGTTCCTGCGTCTGTGGTAGCGCGACAAAACGCGGGCATTCCCGGATGGGATCTCCAGAGACGTCGCGCCGAGTTCCTGTTATCCAGATGGGATATGAGGAACGCATCGGCCAGCGTGGCCCTGCTTGGCTTGGTGGGTGTTCTGTCCAGCGGCTGCGCTGAGGACGGTCAGCGTCCTTGGATCATCACACAGAACGGTGGGTCCGCGGGAGTTGCAGGCACGGCTGGCGATGGCGGTACCGCGGGGAATGCGACCGGCGGTGACGCGGGCAGCGCCGGCAGCACGAGCGGCGGCATGGGCGGAACCGGCGCGGTAGGTGGCACCGGTGCGGTGGGCGGCACCGGCGGCGCCACAGGTGGAACCAGCGCGGGCGGCGCAGGCGGAAGCGGAGCTGGAGGCAGTGGCGGCGCCGCAGGTTCCGGCGCGGCGGGCGGCGCAGCAGGCACCGGCAATGCCGGCACCGGAGGAATGCTCGGCACCGCGAAGTACCTCGACCGCTGCAGTATCGACAACGATTGTGCCTCGGGGAAATGCGTCGCGGACGTCAACGGCACCAAGATGTGCACCATCGTGTGCAACACCCACACCGACTGCGCCAGCGAGCACGTGTGCGGCACCGACAAGCTCTGTCACCCAGACGACACCGGCGCGCTCTGCAGCACCGCGAGCCCCGGCTCTTGCGGCCTCGGGCTCTGCATCGGCCTCTCCACCGGTCCCGCGCACTGCACCCGGGAGTGCGCCAACGCCAGCGAGTGCCCGGCTGGCTTCGCGTGTGAGCCCATCTCCGGCACCAAGGTGTGCGTCGACATCGAGCGCTCCGCCGCCAGCTGCCCCACGGGGCTCTCCTTCCCGACGGTGGGCTGCACGGCGCCATGCGACAGCGCCGCAGACTGCCCTGGCAGGCTCGGATACTTTGGGCTACCGCCGTACACCTGCGCAATTCCTCAGGGAAGCAGCTCCAAGGTTTGCATTCCTCCGAACGACATCCTGGGCTCCGACCCCATCGGCGCCGCGTGCTCAGGCGCGGGCACCACGACCTGTCGCTCAGGCGCCTGCAACAGCGCGGCCCTCCCGACCGCAATGTGCACCCAAGCCTGCACTCAAGAAGGCGGCTGCGGCCCGAGCCTCGGCTGCACCCCGGAGGTCGACGGCAGCTCGATCATCCTGCTCTGCGCGCGCGCCGGGAGCAAAGCCCTCGGTCAAGCGTGTAGCTCCGGGCGTGAGTGCGACTCGGGCCTGTGTGACGGAACCGGCGTGTGCACGCGCCTCTGCACCGACGACGCGCTCTGCCCGAGCAACATGACCTGCCAGCAGGTGCCGGGCTACAACGTCGCGCTGTGTCGACCGTGATCTATTGCGTCAGTTGCAGTTCGAGCCAGTGATCGAGAGCGACCAGGCAGCGCAGGAGCTGCCTCCGACGTAGCGCACCTCGAGGTAGTAATCTTGAGTGTTGTCGGAGATCAGCGCCTCCTTGGAGATGGTGCCCAGCACGCTCTCGTCGGTGCCGGTGCCGTTGGTCGAGGAGTCAACCAAGGTGTTGCAACTCGACCAGAGGAACAGGTCGTAGTTCACGCCCGGGGGAACGTCGAGCGTCGCCTCGCCAAGCAAGTCTGCGCTGCAGTTCGAGCACTCCTGGGCTTGGATCACGAACCACTCGGAGGTCGTCCCCGTCGCCATCCCCGCGGAAATGGCACCTGCCACGGGGCACAAGGTGCCGCAGTTGCTGTCGGCGCAGTGGCCGCCCAAGTCCGTCGCGGTATTGCAAGTGTTGGCCGCCATGCTGTTGTCGCAGCCACTACCGCCGGAACCGCCGCTGCCACCACTACCGCTCGTTCCACCGCTGCCGCTGGAGCCGCCGCTGCCGCTGGAACCGCCACTGCCGCTGGAGCCGCCACTGCCGCTGGAGCCGCCACTGCCGCTCGACCCGCTGGAGCCGCTGCTCCCGCCAGAACCGCTGCTCCCGCCAGAACCACTCACGCCGCCCGCGCCAGCGTCCCCGGCAGTGCCGCCGCTCCCGGCGTTACCCACGCCCCCGGTCCCGCCATTGCCCCCGTTGACGTCCCCGCCATTCCCGCCGTTGCCAGCGTTCCCGCTGCCACCACTGCCGGTGCCACCGTTACCGCCGTTGATGGTGCTGTTACCACCGTTGCCGCCGTCACTGCCTCCGGTGCCCGCCGTGTCGCTGCCCCCGTTACCGCCATTATTCGCGGTGATCCCGCCTTCATCGACCTCACCACCGCTCGCACAGGCAGCGAGCCACACCAAGCCAGCGGTCAGGCCCAGTGGCTTGAGCCAAGGGCGACGACGAAACAAAGCAACCATCACTCTGCCTTATAGCGCAGTTCCGAAACCGCGCAGACTCAAACTGGACTCGCACTCCTGACGACGCGGGCGTCGCTCGGGGTTGTGCGGGGTTGGCCGGCGGGTGGGAGCCGTTTTTAAGGTCTGGAAAGCGGCGCGGAGCCTCCTCTTACCCGTCAACGGAGGGCGCTGCTCCCCGAGCAGCGTGCGCATCCGACCGTGTCCTTTAGGGGCAACCCGCGCCAGACCGCAGACCTACCCCAGCCGCGCCGAGTGCGTCCGGTCGCTTCATTTCCCCTAGGCAATATCACAAAGCAGCAAGCGAGCTCTTGCGCCTCAAGCGCTACGTTGCTCGAGCTTTGACAACCACGCTCGTTTGCGTATCCTCGCGGCAACCAACGCTGGACCAGCTAGTTTTGTTTCGATCGGTGGTCAGCCCTCAAGGCGTTCGAACATGTACTTCGGGTAGAGGTAGTCTTCCCCGCTCTCGTCGATGATGCGATACATTCCGTGCTCGACACGGTAGACGGGGTACACCTTACCGAGCACGAGATCGGTCATTGCTCCCTCCTGGGGCTCGAACTCGATGGGTTCTTTCTGTGCGTTGAGGTACGGCCGATTGTCGATGCAGCGCACTCGGAACAGGCACAGTGGCCGCGGCGAGAGCGAATTGGGCGAGAGCGAATTGGGCGAGAGCGAATTGGGCGAGAGCGAATTGGGCGAGGACGCCTCGGGCGAAGACGCCTCCTCATCCGCTAACAGTTCCTCCAGCATCTCACGAAAGGACCGGTAGCGCCGCGCCCCTGGGTGCCAGTGCGCGACATGCCATGCCTCCCACTCCGCAGCAGGAGTCTTCACCAAGGGAGACAGCCAGTAGCTCGAGATGCCGCCGCCGATCCACAGCGCACCCCTGAGCGCATCCGCGCGGAACATGACGGAGGTCTGTGCATCCCCGTAGACCAGGTGGTCTTCCCAAGAGACGCCCTGCCCGACTGGGTAGTAGACACTGCGGCTAAACTCCACTTCCTCATCGACCCGCCAGTTGAGCTCCTCGGCGGACAAGAACGGCCCAATCTCCAAGCCGAACTCTTCACAGCCGTTCGTGGTGAGCAAGAACTCCCGGTAGGAGCCCGGCAGCGCGCAACCGAGGCGCCGCTCCGCTTCAGCGAGAGCCGCTTCTGATGCCCCTGCACGTAGGACTCCACCGTCCCCTTGTCTCAGAGCCTCGATGCGCGCTCGGTAGCGTTCGACGAACTCCCTCACAGCTTGGAGATCGTACACCGCCGCGCTTTGGCGGGCAGCACCGACCCCTGAACAAAAGGGTGCCAAGCCGTAAGGGGCGTGGCAGTCTCCCGAGCGATGTCGAGGAGATTGCTGTCGCTGCTGGTGCTGTGGGCCACGCTCGCCTGTGTGAGCGCTGCGTTCGCGGCTGAGCCTCCGGCAGCGATGCCCGCGCCGAGCGTGGTCGACGACTCGGAGTACGTGCCAGGCGCCAAGCGCCTGGAGCAGCGCCTGCTGGCGCCCTGTTGCTGGGACTCCAGCAAGCAGACGCTGGATGTCCACGACTCGCCCGTCGCCATCGAACTCAAGCGCGAGATCAAGACGCGGCTCAAGGCGGGGGAAAAGCCCGACGCCATCGAAGCCGACCTGGTGGACCGCTACGGCGAGAAGATCCGCGCGGTTCCCGAGGGAAACCCGCTCAAGGGCTTTGCGCTGATCTTGAGCATCATCGGCGGCGGCGCCCTGCTTGGCTTGGGCTACATGCTTTATGGCTGGCAACGGCGCGCGAAGGCAGAGCAGAAGCCGCCGCCCCCGGAGACCGAACGGGACGAGTGGGACGACGCGCTGGATCAAGAGCTCAAGGACTCTTGAAGCGTCACTCTGTCAGCGATAGCTGACCTCCCCCCCAAAAAACCGTTCGCTGCCCCGAGCTACTTCACGATGACTTCGAAGCGGTTGGCGCCAAACTGGCTCACCGTCTCGTAGAACAACGGCGGCGCGAAGTCGTAGACGTCGTTCACGTAGCCGTTGCCGTCCGCGTCAGCCCAGCGGAAGGCGTGGTCGAGGTTCGCTCGGAACTCGAGGCGCCCCACTTGGCCCGCGCTCAGCGTGAGATCCACAGGGAAATAAACCACCCAGGCGCCGTCTTCGATGAACGCTGACGCCTCGGCCGTGTGGCTCTCATCCGGAATGGGCAATACACCAGTGAACTCCTGATTACCCCCGGCGCCGCCGAACTGGTGCACGAAGTCCCCCGAGTCGTAGCTCTCGCCATCCAGCGTCACACCGTCGGAGGTCACCTGCAGGATGTTCAGCGTCCCCGACAGGGCCTGATTGTCCTGATGCAACACGGCCTGTATGTCGAAGCGGGACCAATCCTGCACGAGCCGCGCGCGCACGTAGTGCCCCGCGGAAACTGAATCAGGCTTCAAGCTACTCAAGACGCTGCTCGCCCCGGCGTCGTAGCTCACCTGGACCGGCGTCTGGGAGTCGAACAACGTCAGGCGCTGCCCTTGCTCGTCCTCGAGCTGCAGCGTCCGCACCCCGGCGCGGATCTGTGTGGCCGTCTGAGAAGCCAGCTGATCTTGATGGGGGAACGCCTCGTCCGTGGCGCTGATCACGATCTCGAGCTCGGTCTGGCTCACGCTGCCGCCGCTGCCCCCCGTTCCACCTGCGCCGCCGCTCGCGCCGCTCCCAAAGTCAGTCCCGTCGGAGCTGCCGCACGCCGCAGCAGCCAGCCCGAAGCCAAGAACACTCGCCAACCCAACTCGATTCATGTCGCTCCCTCGTGGCTCGCGCCTGGGAGGCGCGAGCAATCAACCATCGCGACGCCATAAGCACGGCCCGTGCCGCTCTCACCGAGCATAGGCTCTCTCCGCGTATTCAGCAGCATCTGCCACGATCTCCCACGGAAAACCCGTCACAGCCCCTCGGGGAACGCCGCCACGTCACGCGCCCACCGTGAAGGACAAATCACACGTGGAATCGCGGTTGCCCGCCACGCCTAGCTGATCCGCCGCAGCGCTAGCTGATTCGGCGCAGTGCTAGCTGATCCGCCGCAGTGCTTCCACGACATTGACCAGCTTTTCCCGCACCTTGCCCGCGGCTTTGCCCTCTGAAACCTCGAACTGGTCTAGACGCTGCCAGTCGGCCCAGCTCACGACGCGGACGCCGCGCTCCTTGAGCAGTCCGTCGATGGCTGCCGCGTCATGAGTGCGCTCGGCTGCACCCGGGGCGAGGCAGCTCTCACCCTGGCGCGCATTCATCACGTCGCTGATCATCGTGTGCACCGTGGCCACCGAGTCCGCACGGTTCGTCCCGATCACGCCCGTCGCGCCACGCTTGATCCACCCGGAAACGTAGACCCCACACAGAGGCTCCCCGTCGACCACCACGCGCCCCTCTTCGTTGGGGATCACGTTGTTGCGCTCGTCGAAAGGCAGCCCTTCGAGGGGCGTCCCCACGTAGCCGATCGAGCGCAACACCAGGTTCGTCTCGAGGGCCTCGAGCTCGCCGGTTCCCCGCGCCTTGAAGTCGTCGCCTGCGGGCTCCAGGCGGTTCTTCTCGATGATGCAGCGCTCGACCTTGCCTTCGCCTTCCAGGGCCTTCGGCGAGCGCAAGAACTCGAGGCGCATCGTACCGCGGCGCCCGGGCGCACCAACCTCGCCCTTGGAGATCGCCTCGAGCAGGTCGAGGCGCTTGAGGGTCGCCGAGTCGTAACGCTCCTTGGCAGCGTCGACGCGCTTGCGCGCTTCTGCGAGCTCCACCGGGTCGATGCTGACGCTGATGTCGGGATCTTCTGCGATCCCCTTGAGCTCCTTCACCGCCATCTTGAGCTGCTCCGGACCGCGACGCCCAAGCACCACTACCTCGCGGATCTGACTCTGCTTCAGCACCTCGAGGGATGCACGGGTGATGTCCGTCTTGCCCAGCTCTTCACGGCTCCTCAGCAGCAAACGCACCACGTCGGTGGTCACGTCGCCGACGCCAACCACCACCGCGCGCTCCCCCGATAGGTCGAGCTCGAGGTCCTGAAAATCCGGATGGCCGTTGTACCAGCCGACGAACTCCGTAGCTGGCAAGCTTCCACTCAGCTCTTCCCCGGGGATCTGCATCTTGCGATCACCCGCAGCGCCTGTCGTGATCACCACCTGGTGGTAGCAATCGCGGAGCTCGGCGAAGCTCAAATCGCGGCCCAGCTGTACGTTGCCCAAGAAGCGAAAGCCCGACATCTCCGCGGTGCGCTCGTAGGCCGACGCCGCCGTCTTGATCTTCTGGTGGTCCGGCGCGACGCCAAAGCGCACGAGCCCAAACGGAAACGGCAGGCGCTCGAGCAGATCGACCTCGATCTTCAGCTCCTTGTGCTTCAGCAACGCCTCCGCGGCGTAGAAGCCTGCAGGTCCTGCACCAACCACCGCGACCCTCAAGGGCCGCTCTTCCGAGCCCAACTGATGTTCGCTCATTCCGCCCTCCGGCAGGAGCAGCGCACTTCGCTCCAGCAACCTCGGCCTTCGACGCTAACACGCTTAGTGCCCGTTTCGCGCCGGAGAAACCCCTACTCGAGAAAGCGAACTGGCGAAGCGCGGTGGCTAGATGCTGCGTTTTCTACACGTGGCGCTATATTCCGCGCCATGCGTGAGCAAGCTATGGCGCACAGCGTCGCCCGGTTCCGAGTCGTTGGGTTCATCGCTGGGCTCGCCCTGCTCGCGGCGTGCAACACGCCGCCGGCGGAACAGAAGCCCGAACCCGCGGCCGCTAACACCACGCCCCAGCCCGCCGCGGGCTACAAACTCTACGGCAACGCGCTGAACCCAGAACTCAAGCCAGTCAGCCTGACGGAGGTGCTGCAGAAGCCCGCCGACTACGAAGGCAAGACCGTGCACGTGGACGCCAAGGTTCGCCGCGCTTGCTCGCAGAAGGGTTGCTGGATGGAACTCGCAGAGGGCCCGCAGGACAAGCCAGCGACCTGTCGCGTGACGTTCAAAGACTATGGCTTCTTTGTTCCAACCGACTCCGCAGGTGCCGAAGCTCGCCTCGAAGGCGTAGTAAAACTGAAGAAAGTCACCGCCGACCACGTCCAGCACATGGAGCAGGAAGGCGCGACGTTTGCGAACAAGGACCCCGACGGAAGCGCATCAGAAGTCGCGCTGGTTGCGACTGGCGTCGAACTCAAGAAGTAGCGCTGACGCCCCAGCTCTGCGCCACATTCCCTCGCGCACCCGACATTTCGCGGGGTTTTCGCAAGTTTTCGGCCCAGTCTTCTGCACCGATGGTTTTTCCAAGCGCCCACGCGTGTGCTACGGCTCGACCGTGCGCTGGTGGCTGACACTGTGCTTGGCGCTGGTTTGCGCGTTTGCGACTCCGAACCTCGCTGAAGCCAAGACTCGAACCCACACCGTGGGCAAAGGTCAAACCCTGGGCAAGATCGCCAAGCGCTACCACGTGAGCGTCGCTGCGATCTGCACCGCCAACGACATCAAGAAGACCGACCCGATCAAGCCCGGACAGAAGCTCTACATCCCGGACAAGGACGACGAGGACGGGAAAGAGGCGCGCAAGGAGCGCGACAAGCACGAGCGCAAAGAGCGGGCGAAGGAACGCAAAGAGCGGGCGAAGGAGCGCGCCAAAGACCGCAAGGAGCGCGCGAAGGAGGCGGCGAAAGACCGCAAGGAGCGCGCGAGCCGCGACAAGCAGGACGAGAACGGCCTCCACCTGCTCGATTTCGCCGGTGGCAGCGCCTACTACTATTTCCCCACGGGACCGGGCCGCAAGACGCTCCGTCCCGTCTTGATGTACATGCACGCTCGCAGCGGCGACCCCCGACACGACTGCCAGCGCTGGGCCCGCGTCGCGAGCAACCTCGGCTGGGTCGTGTGCCCTGTGGGCCCTGAAGATCGCGGCGGAGGACGCCACGGCTGGGCGAACAACTGGGCAACAGGCCACCGCGCAGCCCTCGCGTCGTTGAACGCGCTGCGCGAAAAGTACGGCCGCCGCGTGCAGCTCTACGGAAACACCCTGATGGGCTTCTCCGAAGGTGCGTTCGTGACCATGAACGTCGGCGTGCGCGAAACCCGCGCCTTCAACCGCTGGCTCGTGCTCGCTGCAGACACCAAGTACTGGGGCGGGCAAGGCCTGGAGGAGCTCGGCAAGAACCACGCGCGCATCCGCCGCGTCTACCTGATCACCGGCAAGGAAGACGGCACCTACGAGCCAACCCTCACGGTCAAGGGCTGGCTACAAAAGGCGCGCGTCCCCGTGCGCATCTCGACTCCGGGCGACATGGGCCACGAACTGCTCTTGGAGTCCAAGCGCGGCATGTATCGCGCAGCCCTCGAGTGGCTCACCAAAGGCTAAATATGCCGCCTTTCCCCGTATTCTTGGGGGTGAGGGAGCCCCGCCTGAGCATCGCGTTGATGTGCGCCGCATTGGGCCAGGCTTGCGCGCCGTCGACGTATCCCCACGGTGCTGCATCTCCCCACGGCAGTGCGTCCCCTTCCCCGCCCGTGAAGTCACTGAGCGCGAGCGAACAGTCCCTCGCGACAGCCAGCCCGACGACCAGCTCGGAGTCGCCGGAGTCTGCCTCGCCCGCCATTCCCCCCAACGGCGACGACGTGCCTACCACGGCGCCCGCGGCTCCCGCTTCACTTCCTCCCGGAATTACCCCGGGCGACGTTGTGAAGCTCGGCGTACCCGGCGACAAGCCGGTGTTGGTAGCCCACGCACGGGCGTCCGTGCGCCGCGCGGCGATCTATCTCCACGGCGTCTGCGGCGACATCGACGCCGTCCGTTCCTGGGCTAAGGCGGCCTCCGAGCATTTCACCCTGATCGCCCTGTACGCGGACGAGCGCTGCGGCGACGGCGGGCGCTACCGCTGGACAGGCAACACGAGCGCTCAGGAGCGACGCATCGAAGCGGCTCTCGCGGTGGTGAAACAAGCCCGAGGGAATCAACTGGACAGCGACCGCAACGTCCTGTTCGGCTACTCCCAGGGCGCCCTACGGGCGCTAGCGCTGCATGCTCAGTTCCCCGCGCGCTACCCCTGGCTGGTGCTCGGCGGCCTACCGACGGAGACCCCGGCATCCCGCGTCGCCGGGGCGCAGCGCTTGGTGCTCCTCGCAGGAGAACGGGAAGCGAAGAGTCACATCGAGGCCACCGCGCAGCACTTCGCCCAGGGCGGCGTAGACTCCAAGCTGTTCCTGCTGCCCAAGGCTGGACATGGCCAGTACGGGCCTGAAGCGCCCCAGGTGATGGGCGCCGCCTTCCATTGGCTCTTGGAGTAACCGTCGTCAATCCGGCTTCAAGGCGACCCCGCGCACCGAAGCGCGAATCATCGGGAGCGCCTTGCGCAGGCTCTCACGTTTGACTTCGCCGAGCTCGAAGCCTGCTTGGCGGATTGTCGTTTCCGTGCGGCGAGTCAAATGACAGCCTCCGGCGAGCGGCTTCCACAGCGGCTCGAGGCCACGCTGGAGCAAGCGTCGTCCGAAGCGCTGCTCGTCGCACACGTGCTCGATGAAGACCAGCTTGCCCCCCGGGCGCAACACCCGCTTGACCTCGGCAAGCGAGGCTTCGGGGTTCGGTACGCTGCACAGGACCAACGTGCAGACGACGCCATCGAAGGTCCCGTCTTCGAACGGCAGCGCCTCCATCGAAGCCTCGCAGAGGTCTGCGCTGCGCCCCAGGCCCTCTAAGCGCTCCCGCAACTTACGGCCCATGTCCCGATCAGGCTCCGCCAGCACGAGGCGCTCAACCCGCTCGGGGTACAGCGGCAAATTTGCACCCGTCCCCGCGCCCACCTCCAGGACGCTCCCCTTGAGGCCTGCGAGCAATTCCTGGCGCCAGGCGCGCAGGCACGCCTCCTCGGTCTGCTCCATGAACGAGTCGTATATGGCCGCCATGAACCTGCTCATGGGCGAATCATCGGATGGCGACGGCGCCGCGACAAGCGCAGCTGCGCCAGCGCGCTTCAGCACGCCGTCGAGTTCGGCGAAACCATGGGCGCAGCGCGGGCGTAAAGGGGCTACAACTCGGTCACCGTGCGCGAACTCTTCTCCCATCACGCCTTCGTCGAGGCCTACTTCGTCCCGGTCCAGCTGCTGCTGGCGATGTTCGGCATGGGCGCGACGTTGAGCGTGCGGGATTTCGAGCGCATCGTCCGGAATCCGAGCGGGCTCGGGGTGGGCTTGGCGATCCAGGTCGTGCTGGTACCCGTGATCGCGGTGCTGTTCTCGCGGGCGCTCGGATTGGGCCCAGGCTGGGCCGTCGGCCTCATTCTGGTGAGCGTTGTGCCTGGAGGCGCGTTCTCGAACCTGCTTACGTATTTCGGTCGCGGAAACGTCCCACTCTCGATTTCCGTGACGACGGTTACGACGCTCGGATGCTTGGTGACCATCCCGCTGGTGTTGCGGCTGACCGCTTCCGAGCATCTGCCCGCGAACTTCGTCTTTCCGACAGGGCAAATCGTACGGGACATCTCGAGCTTTCTGCTCTTGCCCCTTGCGGTCGGGATGTTGACCTATCGCTTCCTGCCGCGACACACCGCGGGGCTATCCAAGTGGGCGATCCGCCTGTCCATGACCTTCGTGGTGCTGATCACGATCAGCGCCCTCGGTTCCGGGCGGATCAAGGTGGCGGAGTACGGGTTCGGCCCCCCGGCGGTGATCGTCGCTTTCGCGCTGATCCTGATGTTCGCGGTTCCTCACCTCACGCGGCTACTGGGGCGCTACGACGATGAAAGTGCCGCGATCAGCATCGAGGTGACATTGCGCAATATCGGCATCGGGTTGCTCTTGGTGCGCTTCTTCTTCCCTGGTCAGCCGGAGAACGGTCACGTCCTCTACTCCTGTCTGTTCTTCGCCGGGCTGTCGACACCGCTCAGCCTGCCGGCCATGCTGCGGCACCGCCGCGGAAAGAGCCCGGCGTACGGCCGGGCACCGCATGTGCGCCCGGAAGCGGTTGCTGGCACGCCTCCCGCAGGCGCCAGCGAACCGGCAGCCTAGCGAGCTGGCACGGACCACTGGCGTCAGTCGAGCTGCGCCATCAGGTCGCGGGCCGCCTGGTTGTTCGGGTCCTCGTTCAGGCACTTGGCCAAGAAGATCTTGGCTTTGCGCACATCCGCCTTGCGGTGGGCGAGCCGTCCCATGTGGTAGTAGGCCTGGGCGCGAGCTTGAGGCGTGGCCCCTTCATCGTCGGGATCCGTTACGGGGCGCATCATCGTTACCGCACGGAAAGCTCGATTCGCGACTGGCTCTTCGTCCAGGTCCAGCGCCAGCTCACCCAGCTCCATCGCGAGCGCACCATTCTTGGGGTCCATCTCGAAGGCCCTGTTCAGGGAATCCAAGGCGTTGGTGAGCGCGCCCGCCCCCAGGTCAAGGTGCGCGAGTTCGCGATAGATGCGAGAGAGGCTACGGGAACGTCGCCCCCGCTGGGATGCTACCCCTTCGGCCAGCAGCGCTCGCGCGTCCGCCGCGCGGCCCGCGCTGGCATAGGCACGCCCCAACGCAGCAATCCCCTCAAGCTCGTCGGGCACCAGCGAGCGCGCCTGCTCCAGGACACCGATCGCCTCGCCGAGGTGCCCACCCGGGCCAGCCAGGAGCTGTCCAGCGTTTACGAGGAGCTGGTATCGGGCCTCGAGCTCCGTTGCCTGGCTCGCGTCACGCAGTACGAGGTGCGCAAGCTCTCGCGTGGCACCGAGGGCGTGATACAACTCCCTCAGGCGCTCGGAGAGTTCCGGATCCTCGGGGTAAAGCTCAACCGCCCGCTCGAGGCCCGCGCGGGCGTCTTCAAGGTGCCCGGTCTCGTTGCAGACCTCGAGGAGCTCTGCGATCGCCTGAATCAGCCGCTCCCCGCGCTCCAGCTCGCACAGCTGCTGTAGGTAGTGGCTCGCCATCTCGGTGTCGTTTTGGACGCGACGTGCGATGCGGGCCAGTCGCCACAGCGCGTCCCGATCTTCCGGTCGCTCTTCCAGCACCGCGCTCAGGACACCTCGCGCGCCCTCGCTGTCCCCCAGCTCCTCGAACACGGCCACCAGGCGTTTCTGGATGCCACGTCGCGCGTCGCCCTCGGCAGCGTCCAAGGCGCGCTGTAGGGCTTCACACAACACGTGGCCATGGTTCGGATCTTGGGCGTAGACGCGCTCGTGGTCGTCCAGCGCATCCAAGGAGCGATCGAGGGACTCCAGAAGCCCGGCACGTTGTTTGAGCAATTCAACGTTGTTCGTCTTCAGTGTCAGCGCCACGCTGAGCGCTTCGAGCGCTCGGTCGAGTTCTCCAGCTTGTTTGTGGGCCTCTACCAGGCGACCAAGCAAGTCGGCTTGATGCGGGTTGGCTTCGAAGCAGCGCGCCAGGATGTCAGCTTGTGAGGAGTGATCGCCCCGCGCCTCGAACAGCGCTGACAAGCGCTCGGCTATCTCTCGGTCGCGCGGCTCCGCCTCGAAGAGCAACCTCAGGGCGCGCTCCTCCCCCTCCTCATCGCCTTGCTCACGCCGCAGATCCATGAGACGCCGGCCCAAGTCAGCTCCGGCTTCGGGCTCCTCGAGTGGCAGGAGCCGCTCTATCGTTTCCGCGAGGAGATATGCGTCGTCGCGTGTTTCAAGGATTTTCACGCTGCGCCGCAGCGCTTCTGCGGCGTTCGGAGCCCAATCCATCAGCCCCTGATAGACGTCGAACGCGTCGTCGGAGCGCTCGAGCTCTTCGAGCAAGCGCCCGAGGCGCAGCGACGTGCGAGTGATGCGCTCTACGTCCTCGGCGTCTTTCGCGCGCTCGAGCTCACCAACCAGCACCTCCACCAATTCATCGCGTCGCCCCTCGGCCTCCAGCACCTCGACCAGCGTATCGCCGGCCTCGGGCGTCCCTGGGAAGTCCTCGACGATCTGGCGCAACACGTCGATTGCATCCCGTGTGTCGCCACGCCCGAGCAGAATGCGCGCGCGCTCCAACGCGAGTCGTCCGCGACTCTCGGCGTCATCGACCACTGCCAGCGTACTTTCAATCAGCTCAGCGAGGCGGGCGGAATCGCCGCGTTCCCGGCACAGCGCCATCAGCGGCTCCCAGGCCTCACGGTCCGCCGGGTTGTCCTGACGCACCCGCTCGAGAACGCGCACCGCGCGATCGAGCTGCCCCTGTTCTTGGGCTTGAGCAGCGATCTCCAAGCACAGGTCCCTCGCATCTACCGGCGACAGCAAGAGCGCGGCCTGTTCCTTGAGTTCCAGCGCCTTGGCCAGTGCACCTTGAGCCTCCAATAACTGAGACAACTGCAGGCGTGCCCAGGCGCCGTCTTCGCTGTCCAGGCCCGAGTCGTTGCGCGATAGCGCTTCCTCGAGGATCTTGCGGGCGACCTCAAGCTTGTCCAGCGACCTCGCGAGTTCAAACGCCTCACGCAGCGCGTCGAGTCGTGGCCCGGGAAGCGCGGCGATGTAGCGCACCGCGACCAAGAGGGACGCTTCACGCCCGGCGCTGCGAGAGATCGACTCCAGCAGCCGCGCCGGTTCTTCGAGGCCGGGCTCGCGTTGGAGCAGTCCGCGCAACATCTGGTCAGCGCGCTCTACGTCGGGGCCAAGCTCAAGCGCGCGTTCCAGGAGATCGATCCCCGAGTCTCGCGTATCCGCTCTGGCCAACCGAAGCTCGGCGAGCCGATACAACGCGTCCGCGTCCGCGTTGTCCAAGCCCTGCGCCATGACGCGCCGTTCAAGCACGTGGGTCTCCCGCTCGCGATCACCCAGCCACTCATAGACCTGGCCGAGCGCGGACCAGGCGAGTGAGTCGCTCTCCCCAGAGTCGAGGCTCTCAAAGACGTCGTCTGCCCGGTGCTTGATGCGATCCCCGCGCTCCGCGCCGGGGCCCTGACCGTCCTCGGCGTAGAGCAGCACCAGGTCTGCCAGCGCCCGCGCCGTTTCCGCGGGGTTACTCGCCTTCTCCAGGCGCGTCTCCACCACGCGAGCCAAGAGCTCGTGTCGCCCTCGCTGACGCAGCGCACGCTCCAGGCGCTTGCTCTCGAAATCGCTCTCCATCGCGGCTTCGAAGGCGCTCTCGATGAACTCAGTCGCTCGGATCGGGTCGTCTCGCAGCGCGGCGATCTCACCCAAGTACACGAACGCCTCGGCGCGGCTTGGCCCCTTGGTCGTGGGCTCGGCGCCGGGTTTGAGCACCAAAAGCAACGCTCGAAACGCGCGCTCGGAGCGCTCCCCACGTCCAAGCTCGAACGCAACGCGCCCGAGCTCCTCCAAAACTTCAGGGTGCGCCGGATCGATCTTCGCAGCGACTTCGAGTTCCCGCAACGCCGACTCGCTGCCCTCGGCCTTGTGCAGCACGCGCGCCAAGCGGTGGTGAACCAGGGCGCGGGACTTGGGACGCCGAGTTCCGTAGAGTTCGAGCTGATCTCGAAGCAGCTGCTCGGCTCTCTCGAAGCCTGCCTCGGTCTCCCCTTGTTCATCGCATAGCGCGTCGACCAGCGCGAGGCGGAGGTCGACGTCTTCGGGCTCGGCCTCGAGCGCAGCCTCCAAGAGCGGGATGGCGCGGGCTGGGTTACCCACGCGATCCATGAAGAGGGCCGCCGCTTCCTCGAACAGCTTGCGGCGCTTGCGCTTCAGCGTCGCGCGCCTGGCCTCCTCGGAGAGCAACTCCGCGAGCGGCACCCAAGCCTTATCCGCACGGTAAAGTTCTGAGAGGTGCTTTCGCACCGGCGCCGCATCCACGCCGCGCCACTGATTCATCAGCGTGAGCGCCGCCTCCAGCCGCGCCCTAGCGCGGTCACGCCGCCCGAGTTCCTCGTAGCCTTTTGCCAGCCTCAAGGTGCGCTCGGCGACGTGCTCCCGACCGGAAGACGCGCACAGCCACTCCAGTACCTCGACCTTCTGTTGAGTCTCGCTGCGTTGCTCATACAAGCGCGCCAGCGCCTCGAGGCAGTCCTCTCCGCCAAGCGCCGCTCCCGAGCGATAGTCCGTGAGCGCACGCTCGATGTCCTTGAGTTCACTCTCGGCAAGGCTCGCGGCCCGGGACCAGAGCGCGGCCGCGCCGCCACGATCCTCCTGTGCTTCCCGACACGCAGCTTGCTGTTCCCACAGCTTCACCTTGGCCTCGCTCCGGCCAAGCTCGTCGAGGAGGATCGCAAGCCGAGGCACACTCGCCTGAGCGACTTCGTCGGCGGGATCCTCTTCGAGCAGAGAGGAGAAGATCTCCGCGGCGCGCTCGCTTGCCGCTAGGCGCTCCTGGCACAACAGCGCCGCCTCCTGCCGCATCGCTCGCTTGGTCTGAGTCGCGAAATCGAGCTCGGCCGCCTCGAGCAGGAGGTCAACGACGTCTTGGTGACGCCCGCGTTCCAGCAAACGATTCCTCTGTTCGGTCACAGCCCAATGCGTGACTTCGCCCACCCGTTCATCACGGCTCCGCTTCCAGTACCGCACGGAAGTGAGATAGAGCTCTGTACATGCCGCGAGTCCCGCCTCGGCATCGCTGACGCCGCGCACGGCGTTCATGGCGCCATCCCAGTCGTCAGCCGCTGCGTAGGCATGTAGTGCCTGCTCGGTTTGCCCTGTGTGGTTCGCGTACAGCTCCGCGAGGCGAACCAGGAGCGCTGCGCGAGGGATGGGATCTGCCGTGGCCTCCGCCTGACGCTCGATGCGTTGCGCCAAGTCAGCCCAGCGCTGCTCCTGCTCCAACAGCGCAAGCAGGGCCTCGAAGCTCTCTTCGTCACCTCCGTGATTTGCTTCGATCGCGGACCAGCGCTCGATCGCGGCAGATGTCTCTCCAAGCTCGGCTGCCAGGACCTTGGCCGCCCAGACGCGGTCGGCTCGCGCCGCAGCAGCCTCGCCCGCTTCGGCGAGCAGCGACGCGCGTCGATCCAATGCAGCGACGAGATCGGCGTGAAGCCCGGCACGCCTCAGCGCGTCCACCAAGCCATCGAGGGCAGTGCGGTCGTCGCCCTCGATCTCGAGCAACTCCCGCCACAGTCGAATCGCGCGCTCAAGGTCCGTTAGCTCTCGATCGGCTAGCACCGCCGCTGTCGCCAGCACATGCACGCGCTCGGCAGCGGAGTCAGGCACTTCCGTCGCCAAAGCGCTGATGCGCTCCAACAGATCTGCGCGGCGAGCATGTTCACCCGCTGCCTCGAGCAAGGGATCCAGCCGCCGACAGGCCCGCAGCTGCAGGTCGGTCGGAGCGCCTGAGCTGTG
>JBFXBK010000155.1:0-19181 GCA_050183255.1 Polyangiaceae bacterium
ACCGGATCCGTTGTGGTCCCTCGCAGCGATCCGCGAGGCAAGCGATCCGGTGCCTGCGATGCGTCGAGTCGGTGAGCAAGTCGGCGAGTACACCATCGCGTACATTGGCAACAACCCAGCGCGCAAGAGCCCCGCCGTGTGGCTCGAGTCGGGCACCTCGCTGTGCCAGGTAACGCTGTTCGGTCAGCCCGATGCGCCGCCGAGTGAAGCGCCAAAGGAGCCTGTTGGTGCGAAGCCAGGGCGCTCCAGCAAGGGTGCGCTGCCCAAAGACATCGCGGACAAGATCCGCAAGATCTCCGAGACGGAGTTCGAGGTCGATCGCAGCGTGGTCGATAAGGTGATCGCCGAGCAGAGCGTGCTGATGGGCTCCGTGCGCATCGCCCCGATGGGCCAAGGCAAGGGCGCCGGCATCCAGATGACTGGTATCCGCCCGGATACGCTGCTCGGCACCCTGGGCATGAAGAGCGGCGATCAACTGGAGAGCATCAACGGCTTTGACCTGAGCAGCCCCGAAGTGGCTTTGCAGGCCTATGCGCGGCTGCGCACCGCGGATAGCCTCAAGCTGCAGCTGAAGCGCGGCGGTGCCCCGGTGACCATCGACATCCGGATCAAGTAGTTGCCAAGCCCAAAGCGGCATGAGAGCTTGCTCTGCGGAGCATGAGCGAAGCGACCGGAGCAGACGCACGGCAAGCTGAACAGGTCGTTCGGAAGGGGCCGGGCGAGTCGGTCAGTGACGTCCCGGAGGAGGTCATCCAGGCGGAGCTCGAGGAGCTGCTGTTCGCCAATGGCGTGCGCATGGTGCTGACCAGCATGGGCGCTTGCTTGGTGATGGGTGTCACCGTGTTTGCGGCCTACCGCCACGTCGAGGCGTTGCTCTGGGTTGGGCTCGTGTGGTTGGCGGGACTCAGTCGGATCCCAATCATTACCGCGAGGAACCGGTGGAAGCTTGGCGCCCAGCAGGGTGAAGCTCCCCCGTTTCGCACCTACTTCCTCTGGCAAGCAGCGGCGTTCGGGGCAGCTTGGGGCTCGTCTGCGGGGCTCCTCCAGTTCGACGACCCGTGGGTGATCTACGTCGCTGTGCTGCTCGTCGGCGCGACGGTCAACGGCGCTCTGCTAGCTCTCGGGCCCTATCCCAGGGCGCTCTCCGCGTTCGTGGCGGCGCTCACGCTGCCGTGGTTCGCGCGCATCCTGTGGGAGGGACCGACGGCGTTACGGCTGCAGGCGGTGACCGCGCTGCTCTACATCGTGGCGCTGGCGGGCTTCATTCGGCGCTATCACGAGATGTTGCGTCACAGCGTCGCCATCCGCTTCCAGAACCAGCAACTCCTCGAGCGGGTGAAGGTCGAGAAGCGCATCGCTGAGGAGGCAGGAGCCGCGAAGACCCAGTTCATCGCCGCAGCCAGCCACGACCTGCGTCAACCGCTGCACGCCATTCGCCTCTTCCTGGGCGCCCTGAAATCTGGGCCAGACGAGGCCCAGCGCGCACGCATCGTGGGTCAGCTGGAAGAGGCCACGAACTCCCTCGCGGGCTTGCTCGACTCGCTGCTCGATCTATCGCGCGCCGACGCTGGCGTGATCCGCGCGCGACCGGCGTCACTCGACTTGCAGCGCCTGCTCCACACCATGGATGTGGAGTGGCGCGCCGTGGCCGAGCAGAAGGGCTTGCGTTTCCGTGTGAAACAGCGCGCGCTGTGGGTGAGGAGCGATCCGGAGCTGCTCACCACCATCTTGCGCAACCTGATCTCCAACGCGATCCGCTACACCGAGCGCGGCGGGATCCTGGTGGGCTGCCGCGTGGATGGACAGTTCGTGCGGGTCGGCGTGTGGGATACCGGCTCAGGCATCCCGGAGTCCGAGCGCGAGGCGATCTTCCGCGAATTCCATCAGCTGGGTAACCCAGAGCGCAATCCAGAGCGCGGCCTGGGTCTTGGCCTCGCCATCGTGCAGCGCTTCGCGGGGCTGCTGCACCACGACCTCGAGGTGGAGTCGGTGCCCGGCAGAGGTTCCTACTTCGGCTTGAAGTTGCCGCGCGCCCGCGCCGAGCGCACGCCAGAACTGGCGACGCCGAAAGCGCAAGTTCAGCTGCATGGACTGCGAGTGCTGGTGGTCGACGACGATGTCCACGCTCGTCAGGCGATGGATGCCCTCCTGTCGAGTCACGGCGCGCAGGTTTACGTCGCGGCGGACGCGGAGCAAGCGCTGGTGCTTGCGGAACAGCCCCTGGATTGGGTGGTGTGTGACTTGCGTCTCCCCGGGGAAATTGACGGTATCGACCTGGTGGAGAAGCTGCGGAGCGTGCGCGACCCTGATGGGGAATCCCCAGAGCACCTGGAGGCGCTGATAGTCACCGGAGACACCGCGCCGGCTGTCCTCCTGGACGCATACCGTCGCGGCTTGCCCATCATCCACAAGCCGATTCAGGTCGATCGCCTGCTCTCGCGGCTCGCGCAAACTGCGCGGAACCCGCCCGACCCAGGCCAAACGGCGGATGAGGCTGCTCAAGGCGGCGGTTCTGGTATAGACCCAGCGCATGGCTGAGTTGGCGCCAGTCTTGAGGGTCTACGTCGCGGACGACCACGCGGTGGTGCGCCAAGGCCTGCTCGCGCTCCTCGGTCACCAGACGGACTTCGCGGTGGTCGGCGCGACGGATACGGCCTCGGAATTGTTGCAGCAATGTGTTCCCGGCGCCTGGGATCTGCTGGTGCTCGATCTAGCCCTGTCTGGAGCGAACGATCTGCAGCTGCTGTCCGCCTTGCGCGAGAAGAATCCGCAGGGAAAGGTGCTCATCTACACCGCGCAACCAGAAGGCCCCGGTGCGATCCGTCTCTTGCTAGCTGGCGCGGACGGCTACGTGACCAAGAGCCGTTCCCTGGATGAGCTCTTGATGGCGATGCGCACCATCGCCAAAGAGGGCAAGTACATGTCAGGCGCGCTGGCGCAGCTGCTGCTCGAGGCGGGGCCTGACGGCTCCCTCGACCCACTGCAGGAGCTGTCCGAGCGTGAGCTGATGGTGCTGCGGCGCTTTGCTGCTGGGGAGCGCACCACGGAGATCGCGACGTCCTTGAACATCGCGCCCTCCACCGTGAGCTCGCACCTCAAGAGCTTGAAGCGCAAATTGAACGTCGCTTCCAACGCCGAGCTGGTGCGCTTCGCGGTGAAGCAGGGCCTGATCGGCGAGTAGCTGCCAGCGGTCCTGCTTTGTGTCGCTCGGGCACTTGCGGAGCTACTTCGAAAATATTAGAAGTAGCTCGTGGACGTTCTGGAGCAACACGCGACTCAGCTCAGCGCCTTGGGGCATCCGGTGCGGCTCAAGATCCTGCGCTTCGTCGTGCAAGCGGGCCTCGAGGGCGCATCAGCCGGGGACATCCAGGCCCACGTCGACTTGCCCGCCTCCACGCTGAGCCATCACCTCAAGCGGCTGGTGGACGCGGAGCTGCTGCAGACTCGCAGTGAAGGCACCTTCCACTACTACTCCGCGGACTACGGCGTGCTGCGTGGGCTCACCGATTACCTATGGGAGGACTGCTGCCGTCGTGGCGGCAAGACCGGCTGTTGCTAAGCCCGGGGGCGGGTGTTGCCGCAAGGTACTAGGACAACTCCTCGCGGATTCTGGGGGGAGGCGCGCTGGAGCGCTTTTTTTAGCTCTAATAGTTCGAAAAGTTTGGAAGTAACTCGATATTTCACAAGGAGCCGTCATGCAAATCCTCAAGCCTCATGTGTCACTCAACGTCTCTGACATCGATGCCTCGGTTGCCTTCTACGAGGCCGCGTTTGGCGTTTCCGCGAGTAAGCGCCGGCAGGGCTACGCGAAGTTCGACCTCCAAGAGCCGCTCTTGAACCTGACCATGGTGCAGGCTCCGCGCACGGGGCTGAACGCGAGCCATTTCGGCGTGCAGGTCGCGTCCACCGAAGACGTCGCCAGCGCCAAGCAACGTTTCGAAGCGGCTGGCCTCAAGACGCGGAGCGAAGAGAACACCTCCTGCTGCTACGCGGTGCAGGACAAGGTCTGGGTGGAAGACCCCGACGGAAACGCCTGGGAGGTGTTCGTGGTCAAAGCCGACTCCGAAGCCTTCTCCGACAGCTCCGACGCTCCGAAGGGCGGCACCGACAAACCCTGCTGCAACTCATGAACCAACCCGCGCAAGGCTTGCTCAGCAAGCTCTCCTTCCTCGACCGCTTCCTCACGCTGTGGATCTTCCTCGCGATGGGGCTCGGCATCGCGCTGGGCTACGCAGTGCCCGGCTTCAACACGGCGCTGAACTCCCTCAGTGTGGGCTCCACCTCGATCCCCATCGCCGTTGGGCTGATCTTGATGATGTATCCGCCGCTCGCGAAGGTGCGCTACGAGGAGCTCGGCCGCGTCTTCAAGGACAAGCGCGTGCTCACGCTGTCGCTCGTGCAAAACTGGATCCTGGGGCCGCTCTTGATGTTCGGCCTCGCGGTCCTCTTCTTGCGCGACAAGCCTGAGTACATGCTGGGGCTGATCTTGATCGGCCTCGCGCGCTGCATTGCGATGGTGATCGTGTGGAACGACTTGGCCAAGGGCGACCGCGAGTACTGCGCCGGCTTGGTGGCGTTCAACTCGATCTTCCAGGTGCTGTTCTTCTCGCTCTACGCGTACTTCTTCGCGACGCTGCTCCCGGGCTGGCTCGGTCTGAAGAGCGCCGTCGTGAACATCACGATTGGCGAGATCGCACAGAGCGTCGCCATCTACCTCGGTGTGCCGTTCGCGGCGGGCTTCTTGACGCGCAAGCTCTTGGTGAAGGCGAAGGGACGGGACTGGTACGAAGGACACTTCGTGCCACGGATTGGTCCGATCACGCTCGTCTCGCTGCTGTTCACGATTGTCGTGATGTTCTCCCTCAAGGGTGAGGCCATCGTGCAGCTGCCCCTCGACGTGGTCCGCATCGCGATCCCACTGCTCATCTACTTCCTCGTGATGTTCGCGGTCTCGTTGTTCATGAGTCGACGCGTGGGCGCCACTTACGAGCAGTCGGCGACGCTCTCGTTCACTGCGGCCTCCAACAACTTCGAACTGGCCATCGCCGTCGCCATCGCGAGCTTTGGCATTCACAGTGGCGCGGCTTTTGCCGCGGTGATTGGTCCATTGGTGGAAGTGCCTGTCTTAATTGGGCTCGTGAACGTCGCTTTGTGGGCCAAGCGGCGTTTCTTCCACGAGCGAGCTATGGTGGAATCAAGCAGCATGAGCGAGGGGGGCTCGCTCGGACCGAAGGATGCGAGCGTATGACCTCACCCACCAATCCAAATCAGAAGATCCTTTTCCTCTGTGTGGCTAATTCCGCGCGGAGCCAGATGGCCGAGGGGCTCGCCCGCCAGATGTTGCGCGGGCGCTTCACCGTGCAGAGCGCCGGCAGCGCGCCTTCACGCCTCAACCCGTACGCCATCGAGGTGATGGGTGAGCTCGGGATCTCGATCAGCGATCAGTACTCGAAGTCGGTCGAGGACATCGACCCGGACGGGGTGCACAGCGTGATCACGCTATGCGCCGAGGAGGTCTGCCCGGTGTTCCTGACGAACGCTCAGCGACTGCACTGGCCGATCGAGGATCCTGCGAGTGACCAGCCGCTGCCCCGCGATCAGATGCTGAGCCGTTTCCGTGCGGCTCGCGACAAGATCTGGCAGAAGCTCGAGGTGTGGAGCGCCGGTCTCAAAGACGCGACTCACGAGTGATGCGCCTGAGTTCGCGCAGCTGCTGATTGAAGTCTTCTGGCAGCTGGCTCTCGAACTGCAGCTGACGGCCGCTGACCGGGTGCTCGAAGCCGAGCTCCGCCGCGTGGAGCATTACCCGGGGTGCAGGTAAGAGCGTCTCGTCCCGCGGCGCGTACACACGCTCTCCGAGCAGTGAGTGTCCAGCCTCGGCCAGGTGGATGCGGATCTGGTGAGTTCGCCCCGTCTCAAGTCGGCACTCCACGAGTGTCGCCACGCCGAAGCGTTCGACGACGCGCACGTGGGTCACCGCTTCGCGCCCGAGATCTTCTCGCTCCGTCGAGCCGCGCTTGCCGTCGCCGCGGTTCTGCACCAGGCGCGAGACCAACGTGCCCGAGGCTGCGTCGCCCTGGACCAGCGCGAGGTAGCGCCGGTGCACGCTGTGGACCCGCAGCTGTTGCTGCAGGTGCTTCTTCGCTCGGGTGCTCCGTGCGAACACGATGAGACCGCTGGTCTCCTTGTCCAGGCGTTGCACCACGCCGAGAGGCGTCTTCGGCCCGCGCTGGGCGAGGGGCTGCTTCGAGCGCAGGATGGTATCCCGCACCAGCTCGTTCAGCGCGCTCGGTTCGTTCTTGCCTGGCTTCGCGTCGTCGCCTTCGTACGGCACGCTGGCGATGCCCGCAGGCTTTTCAACGACCACCAGGTCGTTGTCCAGGAACACCAGCGCCGACTCCGGCAGCTTCGCTTTGCTCGGGCGCGGCGCGTTGAGCTTGATGTCCACGGTTTGGCCCGGCCGCACCGTGTGACCTGGGTCGAGCTCGACGTGGTCATCGACCCGAACCTTCGCCGTCTTGATCAGCTCGCGGACGCTGGACCAGCTTGCCTCGGGGAAATGGGCGCGGACTGCCTGGTCCAGGCGCAGCTCGCGCGGTGGTGGTGCTTCGCCCGGTCGCACGTAGGGTCGCCGCTTACCCTTGGCTCCAGGTGTCTGGCGCCGACGGGGGCGCGCGCCAGCGTGCTCCGACTCGCCGCTGGGCACTTCAGGCAACGCGACTTCGAAACGCACGTCATGGAACGCGGACGACACCAGCGGCTCGTGACAGCATTCCGAGCACTTGGCAATAGGCGCGTGCGGCCTCGTGTTCGGCCATTCCCGTTGGTCCAGCGTGAAGCGTGCCAGTCTAGGATGGGCGCAAAGCTGCGGTGTTCTGCGCCTGACGTTCCCCCAGCGAAAGTAAGCGCTTCACTCCCACTCGCTTTGGCGGTAGCCGCAATACATGCCCACGTTCGACGCGGAGCAAGGCTGCCACATCGTTCGCATCGTCTATGACGGCCCTGGCTTCGCGGGGAAGACCACGAACTTGCAGCAGGTGTGCGCGCTCCTCCCCGCCACCAAGCGCAGCGAGCTGTACACGCCCGCTGAGCTCAAGGGGCGCACGATGTTCTTCGATTGGATGGAGGTCAAAGGGCCGCCCATCACTTCGGTCGAGGTGAAGTTCCACCTGATCACCGTGCCCGGGCAGATCGAGCGCAACTATCGCCGCCGCCCGCTGGTGGAGATGGCGGACGTGGTCGTCTTCGTGTGCGACTGCATGCCGGAGTCCCTGCCTGACAGCATGCGGACCTTCGCGCGCCTGCGCGGCTCGATCAAACGTCGCGGCACGCCAGTGCCGGTGATCGTGCAGGCCAACAAGCAGGACGCTCCGGGCGCCATGGAACCCCACAAGGTGCGCAAGAAGCTTCGCCTCTCCGATGAGGTGCCGATCATCGCCGCGGAAGCCCACAAGGGTGAGGGGGTGAGGGAAACCCTGGCGCGCGCCATGCGCATTGGCCTGCAAGCGCTCGCCGCCGAGCCCGGCATGGCGCCAGCAGAGCTCACCAACGCCGACGCGCTGTTCGACCACGTGCTCACGTTCGAAGACACGCCCGACGAACAGCAGATGGACGTCGAGGAGCTGTATATCCACGCGGAAGAAGTGGATGCAGAGGATGCGACGCTGCAGATGCACCTCTCGGCGCGCTCACTGGATGACCTCGAGGCCAAGGCCAAGCGCGCGGCAAGCCAAGCGAAGGCCGCTGGGACGCACGCAACGCCCGACTCCACCACGACGGAGACTGGCGGCGAGCCAGCCGTTGCGCGCCGCAAGCGGCGCAAGGCGCGTAGCCGCGAGCGCTGAAACACTGGGAAACACAGCCAGTGGTAGCAGGTGCACCCACCTGCCTGCGCTGGGCTGCAGTCCGCGTTTCCATATGAGATGTCTTCCGGCTTACACTGGGTGTCATGAGAAGCGCTGGGCGGTGGACACTCGGGCTGGGAGCGGTGTGTTGCCTGACTCTCGTGGGTTGCGGCTCGGACTCTGATGGTTCCGGGAGCGGAGGCAGCGGCGCGAGCGGAGGCAGCGGCGCGAGCGGAGGCAGCGGTGCGAGCGGTGGCAGCGGTGCGAGCGGTGGCAGTGGCGCCAGTGGAGGCAACGGAGCCAGTGGCGGCAGCGGCGCTACTGGAGGCAACGGCGGCAGCGGCGCCAGTGGAGGTGGCGGTGGATCCGCGGGGCAAAGCTCGGGCAGTGATGGCTGCGGCAAGCAGAGCCCAACTGGAGTGAACGAAGAGGCGACGATTGAGGTTGGGGGAGAGACCCGCGATTTCGTGCTCTCGGTGCCTGACGACTACGACCCGAACTCGCCGTATCCGGTGATCTTCGGCTTTCACGGCTTGAACGCCGATGGCAAGGCGGCGCACAATTACCTGCGCCTCGAGAAGGCGACGGGTAAGCCCGCAATCTTCGTCTACCCGAGCTCCCGTAGCTCGAGCGCTGGCTGGCAAATGAAGGAAGGCGAGGGCGACATCGAGTTCTTCGATGCCTTGGTCGACGAGCTGAAGTCGAACTACTGCATCGACGAGTCGCGCATCTTCAGCACCGGCTTCAGCCACGGCGCGATGTTCACGAACAACCTCACCTGCGCGCGCATCGACAAGCTGCGTGCCATCGCGCCGATGGGAGGCTCGGGACCGTGGTTTGGTGCGGAGTGTTCTGGAGCCATCCCGGCGCTCCTGGTGCATGGCATGAGCGACATGACGGTGGTGTTCCCCGACGGCGAGAAGAGCCGCGATCACTGGCTCGGCGAGAACGGCTGCGGCACCACGACCAAGCCGTTCGACCCGGCGCCCTGCGTCGCCTACGACGGCTGCACCGATCCGGTGGTGTTCTGCGCCTTCAATGGGGACCACACCGTGCCCGACTTCGCGGGACAAGCCGTGCGCAACTTCTTCGACTCGATGTAGCCGGTTTGCTGCCTTTACTCGCGCGTTGCCAACGCGGTATCTCCGGAGGGTGAGCCGTGAGTCGAGCGCAGCCGTCCGACGATTGCTTCCCGCAGACACGCTGCGGGCACTGCTCGACGCGCGTGAGCTGATGGAGACCTGCTATGCGGAGCCCCTCGCGCTTGGGGACCTGGCGAGCGCCGCGGGCTTCTCCGATGCGTACTTCATCCGCAGCTTCGCGCGGGCATTCGGCGTGACCCCACATCAGTACCTGACTCACGTGCGCCTCCGCCGGGCCAGAGCGTTGCTCGGCGACCCGCGGAGCAGCGTAACGGAGGCGTGCTTCGAGGTCGGCTTCAGTAGCCTCGGGTCCTTCAGCTCGCTGTTTCGTCGCGCGGTGGGCTGCACTCCCTCTCAGTACCGTAAGGAAACGCTCGCGTGGGCTCAAGTGCCTGGTGCGCTGGTGTGGGCCACTCGGGCTCCTGGCGGCGCCGAGCGTGTCGTCGTGCCCAGCTGCTTTGCCTTCATGTTTGGCGCGCCGCTGACCTAGTCGGACTTTTTTTGGGGGAGAGAGCAATTCTCGAGAAGCGCGCAGCCAGTGGGCTGCGCTACATCTAGCTCACGTCGCGCGACACCCCCACTGAACCAGGAGATTTCTGCGATGATTCAACGACTTAGCACCGCAACGGTGTACGTTCTGGACCAAGACAGCGCTCACGACTTCTACACTCAGAAGCTCGGTTTCGAGGTGCGCACCGACGCGCGCATGGGCGACTTTCGCTGGCTCACTGTCGGCGCGAAGAGCCAACCCGACCTGGAGCTGGTGCTGATGCCAATTCAGCAAGGCCCGATGTGGGACGACGAGAAGGTGAAGACGCTGCGCGAGCTCGTGCAAGCGAGCACCTTCGGTGTTGGGGTGCTGCGCACCAACGATTGCAAGCAGACCTACGAAGAGCTCAGCGCAAAAGGGGTGAAGTTCCGTGGGCCGCCGACGGAGCGCCCCTGGGGCCTCGAGGCGATGCTGCTCGACGACTCGGGCAACTGGTTCTCCCTGCTTCAGGAGCTGTGAAGCTCAAGGCTCTTCGGCGGCTTCTCGTAGCGCCTCGAGCATCGATCCTTCGGGAAACGACTCGAGGCGCCAGCGCTTGGGGAGCATGTCTGGCTCTTCGAGCATCAAGTCGCCGACGAGCTGTTGAGCTGTGTCCCATGGCACCATGAAGGTCTGGCCGGCCTCACCCTCACCGCGAACGAACGCGACGTAGTCCGACTTTGGGAGGAGCGTGAGCACTTCATCCACCCAGACGGCGTAAGAGAAATGGCTCCCCGGATCGTCGTCTTTGCCCACCACGCTCAGGCTCGCGACGAACACGTCGAGGTCCTGCGCTTCGAAGCGCTCCTCGAGCATAGCCTTCTGATCTTCGTACTCTGAAAGGTCGAAGATCAGACGATTCCGATTGTAAAGCGGCCACGCTGGATGGTCGTTCGCGGGCTCGTACTCGATGACGCGGCCGCCGTCATCCACCGTGTAAACCATTGGTGAGATGCGACGTCCGCCGGATTCGAACTCGGCGTACGCCGTCTCGAACAGTCGGCTTACGCCAGCGGGGTGCGCGTCACCGGCGACCAGCACGAGGTGTCGGAGCGGAAAGATGCAGAGCGGCTTGCTCTCGACGTAGCGCTCGAGAGAGGCGAGCCAACCAGGCAGCGTGAGCCGCGATGTTTCGTAGCCGTTGTCCGAGACGATCTGGAACATCGGGTAGGGAGCATCCGGATCCCAAGGGCCCAGCGCGTCTCCTTGAGCGCAGCGCACGACGAAGTTCGTCGCGGACTCGAACGCCTGCTCCTCGCTGATCGGCCAGTCTTCGAACTGCTTGCGCGTTGCGATCGCAATCGAGTCGGGTCGATCGACGCCGATCACCCACTGCACGTGCCTGACGAAGGGTTGTGCGAGCGGCCCGTCCTCCATGAACCCGAGGAACGCCGTGTTGCGCAGGAGCGATACCAGGTTGCCTTCCACGTCGGCCCACTCGAATGAGCGGTCGTCCGTGAGGATGGAGATGAAGCGTTCGATAGACGCGCGCCGTTCGTCCGGAGGCTGCTCGAGGGTATCGCGGCGCAGGTTGTTCAAGAACAGGTGGACTGGTTCTTCGCTGTCGTCGACCCAGACGCTGATCTTGAACACGTCGTCCGGCGCCTGTTCGGCACGTGTGACGCGCTCCTCGCTCAAGATCACTCCCAGCACTTCCTCTGCGAAGACTTGCTCTGGCGACTTTGCGACTTGTGCAGGTGCTTGCATTGCGCCCTCACCCCCAAACAGGGCGCGCTTGGCGCGGTCGAAGAGGCCCATGGGCGGATGGTAGCCTATCCATGGCCCTCGGCGATTAGATCCTCGCGGAGCTGGGTTAGGACTTTTCCCAGCAGGTTGAGTCCGCACCACTGCTCTGGGTTTTCTGCGTCTGGGTGATCCGCTGCCAGACCAATGCCCCAAATCTGATCGAGGGGGCTCGCTTCCACCAGCGTGGTTCCGCGGGTCGCGAGTAGCGCCTCGAGGAGCTTCGGGTGCTGGGTGAACTTGGCGTGGTTGCCGCGGTACACGATGGCTTCGCGCTCGGCTTCCCAGGTGGCAGGGACGAAGCCGCGCACTTTGCGGCCGAAGGCTTTTTGCTCGCGGGGCGATTGGGTGCCGAGGATGCGTCGCGCGATTTCTTCGTCACCGAAGAGCCGCGCCTTGCTCGCCATCATCCACTGTTCTGCGGTGACGTACACGTGCCCGTCCAGCTCGAAGCGGGAGAGGTGCCACTGGGAGAACGGCGACTCAGACTGCCAAAAGAAGGTGAAGCGCGACATCGTGTCAGTATGACACTAAGTCGCGCGCCTTCAAGGTCCCTGCGCTTCAAGATCTCTGCGCCCTCAAAGTCACTGCGTATAGCGGTTCTTCAGGCTGTCGTAGGCTTGGCGGGGATTGCCGTCGATGTCGACGATGCCCCACCACTCTTCAGTGGCGTGGCCGTCCGGGTAGACGCCACCGTTGTCGAAGCCGCCCATGTCATGGCCCCCAGGGTTGCCCGACTTCCACCACTCGTCGCTGAACGCGTACGGGCACCCGCCGATCACGACCTTGTTGCCGTCGTAGGCGCTCAGCTGGCCGCGGATTTCGTCGGTGAGCAGCTCGACGGCGTAGGCCTGGGCCGGTTGGTCTTCGGAGTTGGTGTTGCGGTTCCAGGCGTCGGCGCCGTACTCACCAACGAACATCGGCTTGTTGGTGAGGTTCGCCCAGCGACTGAAGCGATCGCTGAACGAGAGGTGCGGGTAGAGGTTCAGCGCCCATAGATCTGGGTCGCTCACCGTGGCCAAGGTCTGCGCGCTCGGCACCTCACCGTGGTCGGTGGCGACGGGGTGGTTCGGATCCAGGCCGTGGATCGTCTGGGACGCTTGCTGCAGGCGCGCCATCACCTCGGTCTGATTGTGGCTCGAGTAGAGCGCGTTGTAGTTCCACTCGTTGCCTACGATCCACATGAGCACCGCCGGGTGGTCCTTGAAGTAGTTCACCGCGGAAACGTAGTCCGAGTCGTAGCCCGGGAGCACGGTGAGGGCGACCTTGATGCCGGCCTTGTAGTACTTGTCGAGCACCGCCAGGCCGTTCGCGTTCCTCTCCGGCGGGTCGTAGGTCTTGATGGTGTTGATGCCGGCGGCTTTCATCAGCGGAATGTCCCGATCCGCGAGCTGCGCGAAGTAGCGACCTTGGCCGTCATGGTTCTCGCCCTTGGGGACGGGGTTGTAGCTGATCCCCTTCATGTCCCAGGCGGCTTCGCCCGCGAGATCGCCGTTCGGCTGGCGATGCTTCACGAGCAGCTGCCGGCCTTGCACCCAGACGATGCTCGGGCCGTTGGGCACGGTGTCGGGGTTGCCACCGGTGCCGCCACTGCCCGTGCCACCGCTGCTGCTACCGGCGTCGCCTGCTGTACCTCCAGTCTCGGCACCGCCGCTCCCCCCCGCACTGCTTCCTCCGGGATCTGAACCAGCGCTGCCGCCCTGTGCCGAGCCTCCTTGCGCTGAGCCGCCCTGTGCGGACCCGCCTTGACTGGAGCCGCCCTGAGTCGAGCCGCCCTGGGCAGAGCCACCCGCGCCCGCCGTGCCACCGGCGTTCAGCCCGCCGGCTCCCGCGCTAACGCCGTCGGAATCCGATGAGCAGGCGACCACGGAGCTCGCCGCGAGCAAAACGAGCCACGCAGAGGATGAGAATCGACGCATCGTGGTTGGGGCGGGGGAGGGGGAGTTGAGTTTCCAGACGTGAAAAGCAGAGCGCATGTCCTACCGTTGCCGCGCGTGTGATGAACCGTGAGACGATCGACACACCGCTGCCGGCTAGTGCGACAGAGATTCAGATCTACGTCAGGTATGGTTGGCGCATGTCGTGTGGAGTATCAGCGCCGTTGCGCAATTCGCTTGGCCTCGTGTCCATTGTGGTCGTCGCGCTGCTACCCACGCTCAATGCATGCGGCAGCGACAGCGACTCAGGCGGATCTGCTGGATCCGCCGGTAGTGGCAACGCGGGCAGCGCTGGCGCTGCACAAGGCGGCACAGCTGGTGCAGCAATGGGCGGCAGCGCGGGAGCAACAGGTGGTACTTCGAACGCTGGTAGCGCGGGTAGCGGAGGGGATGCTGGTAGCAGCGGTTCCGCGGGGCATGCAGCGGGTGGAACGGGAGGCGTGCCGTCAGGCACGCCTCTGTTCGTTGGGGTTGGCAACTGGGGCTACCGCGTGGCGACACCGGATGGTGTGCAAACGACCGTGACCGAGAACCCGGAGACGGCGTCCGACCATTCGCCGGATCTGTTGCGGGATGTAGCCTGGGGCGATGGCGCCTTCATCGCGGTCGGCGGCGATCAGAACTCGATGGTGATGCGCTCCACCGACGGCAGCACTTGGCAGGAAGACTTGCACCCGTCCGGCACCCAGTGGAAAGGCGGCGTGGCGTACGGAGGTGGGCGCTGGGTTGCGGTGGGCGGAGTCGGCACGGTGATCTACTCAGACGACGGCGGTTCCGTGTGGCAAGATGCGAGCGAGCGCCTGCCGTCAGCAGGGCGGGACATCGCCTACGGTGGCGGGCTCTTCGTGGCGGTGGGCGACGGCGGTATGATCGCTACCTCCAGCGACGGCACGAGCTGGGCTGACTACTCGCAGTCCGGCGCCGTCGGACTCTCAGCGGTCGCCTACGCGCCGAGTGGCTTTTGGGTGGCGACCGGCAGCAGTTGGAACGGCTCAGGCTTCGACGTCTCGTGCTTCAGTAGCGCAGACGGCAGCAGCTGGAGCGCGTGCGGCATCAACGCGGGGCGCTTCGATAGTCCGAGCGTCGCCGATGGCGGGCTCATCGTGCCGACCGACAATGGCTATGAGTCCACCACGGATGGCGCCGCCTGGACCCACCATGACGGCGACGTGCCATCGGTAATTTTCCAAGCGGATAGTCTCCTGGTCGGCTCGTCCAACGACCGGCTCTACAGTGGCGCATTCCTCGACGGCATGAGTCAGAGCGCCACGTTGACTCGCGGTCTGCGCAGCTTCTGCCTGGGCTACGTTCAGTAGCTCAAAACACCAGGAGCACTTCGAGCGCGGCCGCGAACAACACCCGCGCCGGCGTGTGCAGCGTACCAAGCTCATCCAGGGCAAAGCTTGGGCGCGTGAAGGGCAAGCCGCTCTCGGCGCTCAGCGCGAAGGCTAGACCGCCCAGGTGCCACTCAAGACGCGGACCAAACGCCAGCGCAGCTATCCACGCATCGGCACTGCTCGGCCTCGAAACGTTTGACCCCGTTCCGTGAATCCGTGTGGCAATGATGCGCGCCGCCGGGCCCAGCTGAAACCGCTGACTGCCGAGGCCATAGAAGCCTCGCAAGCTGAGCGCCCAGCGGGAGAAGTCGCCGCCCTGCCGTCCGCCGCTGAGGGTGGCTGAGCTCCCAGGGAAATAAGCGCCCTGGAGGTCGAACGCGAGGCGCCCGACGCCTAAGCCGAGACCTAGTGACGGGGCGAGGGTGAGCTTTGGGAGGACTCCCCAGCTGGCCTCTCCCCCAACCAAAATGCGTGCGGTGACCGGGGCCGGCTTCGAAGCGCCCCGGACGCGATCGCTGTTCGCGCTCACGTTTTCGCCGGATCTAGCTGTCTCAGGCGACTTGGATTTTTGGGGGAGGCGCGCTGGTTGAGGGCCATTTCCTCGAGGTTTTGCAGTGTCAACGCCACCAGGCTGCCCATCAGGTGCTTCCCCGGGTTCGCCCAGTCGAGCGTTTGGGTCCACCGCCAGCGCCAGCATCAAAGCCGTGGCGCTAGCCGCCGCATCGCAGCTCTCAGCGCTGAGCGTCCGCTGGCCGTCTCCCGTGTCACCGTGAGTCTGCAGCTTGACGATGAAGCGCTCCCCCACGCGTGACACCCGCGCGGTGGCGCTGACCGAGACGTCTGCTTCGCTGCCGCGTAGCATGCGCCGGGCGCGTTGCAGCACTTGGGATTCCGTGGGGCAATATTCCGGAGCGGTCCAGCTCAACTCCAGGCGCGGCTTGGCGGAGGCAGCGCCGCTCCAAGCGAGCAGCGCGGTCAGCACGCCGAGTCGCAGACTACGGACAGGCAAGCATGCGATCG
This sequence comes from Polyangiaceae bacterium, assembly GCA_050183255.1. Lineage (GTDB taxonomy): Bacteria > Myxococcota_A > Polyangia > Polyangiales > Polyangiaceae > JAHBVY01. Next base: position 15,553 of record JBFXBK010000155.1, read on the forward strand.
AAGCCAGCGACCTGGGAGTCGCACTCCCCGCAGTACTGGACGCCATCGCAGCCGCAGATGGGGCCGCACGGAGACGTCGCACAGTCTTCTTGCAGCGGTCTACCGAGGCAGCGACCCGGATCCGTGGCGCCACAGTCGATGGCAGCAAAGTCGCAGAACTCGTCAGGGCCGCAGTTCTTTCCGAGCCACGCGCCGCAGCGCCGGCCCGAAACCGCGCACCAGGCAGCGGGCGCAACGTCGACCCCTGCTTGCTCCGCCACACACGAGTTACAGTACTCGACCCCGTCGCAGCCACAAACCGTGGTGCAAGTCGCGTCACAGCTCGCCGAGGCCGCGCGACAGACGCCGCGTGTGGCCCCGCTCGCCGCCATGCCGCCGCAGGCGTCGTCGGCGAAGTCGCAGTAGCTACCCGCCGCGCAGGGAGGCAGACCAACGCCGCAGTCGGGGCCCGCATCAGCCGGCGCGTCGACCCCGGCGTCAACCCCGACGTCAACGCCAGCGTCGCTCAGCGCTAGGGGATCGCTGCCCAGGGAGTAGGTGCCCGTCGAGCAGGCACCCAGGAGCGCGAGCGGCTGGACGAGCGGCTGTCGGTTCACTCGCTGATACCGCACGCAGAGCGTACCGAGCCTGCGATGGGCGTCTTGCCGTAGCGCTTCAAGAAGGCCTTGGCTGGGCTCTTTCCGCCGCCGGAGCGGCAGGCCAGGATCAGCTCCAGGCCGCTGCGCTCGAGACCCAGAGATCCTCGAGGAAACTCACTTCGATGCTGAGCCAGGAGCTTCCGCGCGAGCGTTGTGTTGCCGCTCTGGACTGCTGAGCGCGCCCGAGCGATCAACGCGACCTCCTCGGCGAGGCCAGGCGTGGCAGCAGTCTTGGCAGGCGCGACGGCCTTGGGTGCGGCGCGCGGAGCTTCAGGCGGTTCCTGCGCTTCGCTGGGTGCCTCGCTGGTTCTAGCGAGCGCTTCGGCGGTGGGTTCAGGCGCTGGGGGTGCTGGCAGCAAGGCTGGCGCCGCTGCGGTTGCCGGAGGTTCTGCTGGTTGGCTCCCGGTCGCCGCGCTGTATACGCTGTAGCCGATACCCGTGACGGCTCCGACGCTGACCACGCTCAACAGGAGCTTCAGCCACAGGGCGGTTTTCGCACTGCTTGCGGCGCTGGCTACCGCGCCTCCTCCGGCGGCCATGCCCACGCCCGCCGTCGCTGCAAGTAGCGACGCTCGCAGCCGAGCGCGCTGAGCGTCACTTGGGTCGTCGGCGCCCCTTGCCGCGAGGATCAAGTCCTTGGACCATGAGTCGAGCTCGGTCATGGCTTCGTCCACCCCTCTGAGGCGCGAAAGCGCGCCGCCGCCTCGGAAAAAGCCTTACGTGCGGCCCGTAGCCGCGAGTGCAGCGTGTTGACGTTGACCTCGAGGGTCTCTGCTGCCTCCACCACCGAGAGCTCCTCCAGCTCCACCAACACGAACGCCATGCGCTTCTCTTCGTCGAGCTGGCCCAAGATCTCATGCAGCACGCGGTTTGCTTGCTTCTGCTGGGTGAGCAGCTCGGGGCCTAGCCCCGGGGTCCGCTCGATGGTGCCGTGGAGATCGTCTGGATCGATGTCGCCGCCTTCGAAGTACTTGGCCTTGCGCTTGCGAGTGCGGAAATGCGTCTGCACCACGTTGACCAAGATACGGCTCAGCCACGTCTTGAAAGACGCTCGGCGCTCGAACTCGTGCAGGCGTCGGTGGACGACCAAGAACACCTCCTGCACCACATCGTCGACCGAGGCTGGGCGTACGCCCATGCGGCGTGCCGAGCGCCACACGTAGTCCACGTGCCCCTGGTAGATCTGCTCGAAGCTCGGGGGCGCTTCGTCTGACACGCGGGCGTGCGGCCCCGGCTCGACCGTCAGGCGCGGCTCGAGGGCTGAGTCCAAGGCGGCGCGGGCGCTCAGAGAAGGCATCACCTCAAGGGTGCCGGAAGAGGGGGTCGCAGTCACGTCGTCCCCCCACAGTTGCCAGTTGTTGCCGGAACCGTGATCCGTTCGGATCGCTTTTCGGCCTTCAGAGCAAGCGGCGCGGGTTTATCGCGTCGATTCGGCGCTCGAGGTAGGGCGAGAAGTGCCCGCGGTAGCGCTCCTGGAGCTCGACCCGGCGCCAGTCTTCCCCGCTGACATGGTGTCGGCACGTCACGGCGCCGCACTGGCAGTCGAACTCGTCGTAGTTCGAGCCGTCCGTGGTGGCGTAGTCGTAGCAGATCTGTTCGCCGGGATAGATTTTCCGCGAGGCAACGAGTGCGATCTGACCAGACAGCCAGGTGTTTGGATCGCAGCTGTGGTTGATCCAGTCAGAGGGCCCCTCGACGTTGCTCACGAGGTAGAGCTCGTCCTCGATCTGCACGCTACGGTTTAGCCAGGAACCGAGCTTGCCGAGCTGGCTCTGGTGCATGATCTTGCCGCCCCAGACGGCGACCAGCTCACCGGCTTCAAACGTTTCCGCGGCAAAGACACCGCGTTGGCCACCGCCAATCCAATCTCCGCGTAGTTTGCTGGATACGTAGCCGCTAGCTGGGTCGTCGTCGTCGAGCTGCGGCGCAATTGAACGTGTCATGTTCACTCCACATGAATCAGCTCTACCCGGGTGCGGGGTTTGAGATCGTAGAGATCGGGTCTCCGGTCGTGTAGTGGGCGGACGGAGCCGAGCTCGCGCACCTGGGCGAGGTTGGCAAAGTCCAGATCTGCAATCGCCACCGTTTCAACGTTGGGATCCGCTTCGGCTGCGACGCCGTTGTGCGGGAACCCATAGTCGCTCGGAGTGAGGACGGCGCTCTGGGCGTAGTTGATCAAATAGTTTTGACTCGGCAAGTTGCCGGCGTTGCCCGCAATTGCCACATACACCATGTTCTCTACGGCTCGAGCCTGGGCTGAGTAGCGCACCCGGTTGTATGCCTTGCGATCGTCCGTGCTGAAGGGCACGAAGATGGCTTCGGCACCGGCAAAGGTGAGCAGCCTCGTTACCTCGGGGAACTCGATGTCGTAGCAGATCTGAATACCGATTCGCCCAAAGGGCGTCGCGAACAGCTTCAATCCTTCCCCGGGGAGGATGTCGAAATACTTCCTTTCCCCCGGCGTGATGTGGAGTTTGTCCTGAGTGTAGTGGTTGCCCGCAGGCGTGAAGAAGTGAGCGACGTTGTTGAGCACGCCCTCTCGCGCCACCGGTGTGGAGCCAGCGACGATGTAGAGCTGGTACTCCTTCGCCAGGCCGGTGAAGAGCTCCAGGTAGCGGTCGTGCATCTCCGCCACACGGCGCATGGCCTGCTTTGGCGTGACCTCTTTCGGGAACGTAGCGAACAGGTGCGCGGTGACGAGCTCTGGCAGCACGAGGAAGTGACAGTGGTAGTCCGATGCCACGTCGACGAAGAAGCGGATATTCGTCTCGAACTCCTCCCAGCTTGCGATGCGCCGGAACAGGTACTGCGCCGCGCAGACCCGCGCCTTGCGAAACGCGCGCGAGATTGGGGTGGCGGCGATCCGCCGCTTGGCAGCGCTGTACTCCGGGTTCTCCATCTCGATCAGCGTCGAGTAGTTCACGCTGGCCGGGTCCGACATGTAGCGCTGGCGAACGGACAGCACCTTGTAGCCCGCCTTGATGTGAGCAG
>JBFXBK010000156.1:0-19064 GCA_050183255.1 Polyangiaceae bacterium
AACCGCGCACGAGCTGGGGTGTGATTGCCGGCAGGCCAAGACTGCTCAGGATTTCGTCGCGGACGACGGGAGTGGCAGTCGCCGTGCAAGCCAACACGCGGGCGCTCGAGAGCCGCCGCACCAGTTCGCCGACGCGCAAATATTCCGGGCGGAAATCGTGGCCCCACTCGGAGATGCAGTGCGCCTCGTCGACCGCCAAGAGTGGGCACTCGATGCGATCCAGGAGGCTCTGGAATCCACCGAATACGAGGCGCTCCGGTGCGACGTACACCAGCTTGTAGCGCCCGGCGGCGATGTCCGCGAGGCGTCTGTCGCGCTCGGCGTTGTCCAAGGTGGAAGCCAGATACGTCGCGGCGACGCCGCGCTGCTCGAGGGCGCTGACTTGGTCTTGCATCAGCGCAATCAGCGGCGAGACGACGATGCTCGTGCCTGGCAAGAGCAGCGCTGGCAGCTGGTAGGTCAGGCTCTTCCCGCCGCCTGTCGGCGCGACGAGCAGTAGGCGTCGACGGTCGAGCAGCGTGCGGATGGCTTCAGCCTGGCCCGGGCGAAATGCACCGTAGCCTAGCTCTTCCAGACAGCGCTCCAGCTCCTCGTCGCTGGGCGACGGCTCCCCAAGCGGGGAGGGATGCTCGGTAGCCGGCGCCTCGTTCATGCAAGCCCTATACGCAAGCCACGGGCGCCCCGAAAGGTCAGAGCGGCTCAAGGTTTGGCTGTGGGTGCCGTTCCGGGCTCTGATGGCGGAAAACGAACGAGCGTTGTCTGCTCGCGTGCTCGAACTCGAAGGTGCGCTGAGCGCCCAGCACGAGGCGATGGAGAGCTTGCGCTGGGCAAGGGCTCAGCTGGAGCGCGTCTTGCAGAAGGTGAGCCGGGAGCGCGACGAGGCGAGGGCTATGGTCAGTGAGCTGCAGCGAGCGCTCGATCGGCGCGAGGAACAGGAGCCCGCCGGCGCAGCGTCCGGCCGCCATGTCCAGCCTACGATTCGAGTGGTTCCGCCGGTGTCGAGGCCATGCCAAGAGAACGGCGTGCCTACGCTGCCGGCCCCGCCCCGAGAGCGCGCTCCGAGCGTCACCGAAGCTGAGCGACGCGAGCGCGTCGCAGACTCTGGGACTTACTCCCTGCTCGACGTATCTGCCGAGCAAGTCGTGCCTCGTAGGCGACGTCGCATCGCCCGCTGACACCAGCTAGATTTCGGACGGGTTCACTCCGCGGCGAAGATTCGTTCCCGCTCGCGCTCACGCTCACGTCGATTGAGCGTTTCCGCGCGGCTCTCTGCGAGTTCCAGGCGACCCATGCGATCGAACTGGTCGACGTTCTTGTTGAGCACCAACTGGAAACACGCCGCGCTGCCTTGCTCAGCGACGAGGCTGCTCCAGGCGAGGAAGAAACTCCAGATGCGGTACCAACGCTCGCCGTAGCGAGCGACCACGGCCGCCCGATTCTGTTCCCAGTTCTTCGCCCAGGCACGGATCGTCAGCACGTAGTGGGGGCTCAAGTTCTCGAGCAGCTGGCACTCGAAACCAGCCTTCTCCGTCGCCTTGAGCATCGAAGCCGGGGGCAATGAAGCATCCGCGCCGGGGAAGATGTACTTGTTCATGAACAAGCCCCAGATCAGATCCTCCGGGTGCAGCCCGCGCCGCAAGCCCGTCCACTGCATGAGCAACATGCCGTCGTCTTCGAGCAGCTCATACAAGCGCTCGAAGAAAGACGAGAGGTTCTTGACTCCCACGTGCTCGACCATCTCGAGGCAGGTGATGCGATCGAAGCGCTGATCCTCGATGTCCCGGTAGTCGGCGCAGACCGCGCGAGCATGTGGGCTGAGCCCGAGGCGCGCGAGTCGCGAGTTTGCGTGCTCCGTTTCCTTTTCCGCAAGGCTAACGCCGGTAGCGTCCACGCCATAGTGCTCCGCGGCGTGCGCGAGCAAGGACCCCCACCCGCTGCCCACATCCAGGAGCTTCATCCCCGGCTCCAGACCGAGCTTCTGGCAGACACGGTCGAGCTTCGTCCACTGGGCGCTGTCCAAGGATTCGCCATTCTGCGAGAAGAACGCGCAGGTGTAGGCCATGCGTTCGCCCAGGAAGCTCTCGAAGAAGTCGTTCCCGCGGTCGTAGTGCTCGCGGACGATGCGCTGATCCCGCGCCTTGGAGTGGATACTCACCTCGGGGACGAAGTTCGTCACCGCCCACTTCAGGTGGTCTTGGGTGAGGGAGTACTTCACGAAGAGGTGGCGCTGCCTGAGGAGGGTCGTCAGATCCGTCTTCAGTTCGACCGCTCCGTCGAAGTACGCCTCGTACAGCGTGGACATCGGGATGGGGGCGGAAGCGAACTTCTGGGCGAGCTTCTCGTCCTTGAACTCCAAGTAGTCCGTCAGGCTCGCGTGTTTCGGATCTGGCATCAGTCGTTTCCCTCATTGAAAGACGACGAGTCCCGCCCGTCGCCCCTGCTGAGGAGTAGCCTGGCGCAGCCGCACTGAATCAGGCAAGTGCGCAGTCGCTTGCGCTCCGTGGGGATCCCGTAGGGAAACCCGGCATGCGCAGCTGGTTACGCAGGGCAACGCCAAGTGGATCAACCAGCAAGCAGTCATGACGCCGCGCGTCCATGGAGCTGACACGCTGCACCACCACGAGAGCGTGCGCCGGTGTTGGCACTCAGAGGCGCTGAGCTAGCTCCGCGGAGCTAGCGTCCTCAGAGCGGGAGCGCGATGGCCTTCTGCATGCTGCTCGTCAGCATCTGGGGAGCGGCTGCAGCGTAGAAGAACGGGTAGCGAGGGTGACCGCTGGTGATAGCGGCATCAAAGCTACCCTTGCGGTCGAAGAAGAAGACTCGCGGTACGTACTTGCCGTGGGCCGCAAGGGGCGGCGTGTTGAGCCACTCGCTTGGCTCATCAGCATTTTGACGCACCATGACGAGGTCCTTGGCCAAGCGCTCGATCTGGGGTTGGCGGAATACTTGCGCGAGCTCTTTGCAGCGCGGACACCAGTCCGCGTAGACGACTACGCACAGCGGTTTTTTTTCTGATTTGGCCTTCGAGAAGCCCGCTTCGTAGCTGAGCCAATCGATGTTGCCCGCCCACTCGATGCCGACGCTGGGCTTCTTCGTCGTGGGGAGCGGGAACTGCTTCGCGACCGTAGCTGCGGTCTGCTGTGCGGTAGGCGTTTCTGGCGCCGTGTTCCGCGCAGGCTCCTTGCGTGGCGTGGTGCCGCTCTCACACGCTCCGAGTAGCAGGGCGTACACCATCACGCCGCACGTCAGCGCGCCAGATTGGGAGGGCCAATTGCCTCGGGGAAACACTACGATGCAGTGCCCGTCTGCAGGAAGTGGCTGCGCTCACGGATGGTGGTCCAGCGACGGAAGATCTCGAGCGTTGACGCATCCGACTGGTGCAGCTTCGTGAACAGGTAGTCCTGGATCCCCTTGTGAACCTGGCAGATCGCGTTCTCGCGCGTGCGCCCCTGAATCGAACCGTGAGTCGTGTAGTTGTTCTCGGGCTTGATGCCGCAGTAGGTGTTGTACGTGCAGTTCACGCAGTCAGGCTGGGCGTCCAGGTTCGAAGCGATGAGCGCAGCGCGCACCGTCTCGTGGGTCATCAGTTCGCGGTACTTCGCCGTGTCCACATGACCCAAGAGGAAGGTGTCGTCACCCATCTCGTGGAGCATGCGTCCTTCGTCGCTGATGAAGACGTTACCGTCGTAGTTGTAGGCGATGCCACCGACGCCAGCCCCCGACGGATTGCGGATATCGAGGAAGTTCGGATCATCGCCCGTGAGGATCTTGGTGAGGAAAATCGACGCGAAGCGCTCCAACACCTGCGTGCCCTGCTTGTTGAGCTCGATGATGTAGTCGACGGCGGAGCGGTAGAACTCCTCGTAGCGCTTCCGCTCGTACTCGATGGTCTTCTGGGTCTTGTCAGCGAACCCGAACGGATCCACGGGGCGCAGGAAGATCGAGCGACAGCCCAGGTTGACGTAGGTGTCGATGATTTCCTTGGGGATATCCAGGGCTGCGCGTGTCGTGGTGAGCAGCGCCTCGACGTGGTAGAGCACTGGGTCTAGGCCGAGCTCGATGTAGCGCTTGTTGATGCGCTCGATCCAGTTGGCGGCCAGCTGATAGGCGTTGCCAGTGGTCAGGATGCGCTGTTTGTTGTGGAGCTTCTCTGGGCCGTCGATGCTCGTGCAGATCTGCACCTTGTGCTTGATCAGGTAGTCGAGCTTTTCCTCGGTCATCAACGCGAGGTTACTGACCATCGTGAACTCGAGCTCTTTGCCGTACGCACGGTTCTTCTCGATGGCGTACTCGATGATGTGCTTGACGATCGGGAAGTTCGCGAGCGGCTCACCGCCTTGGAACTCGATGGTGATGCGCGGTGCCGTGCTCTGCAGCGCGAGGTTCACCGACTTCTCCGCGTAGTCGCGGCTCATGTCGGTCTCGACCTGATCCATGTTCGCGCGGCTCGCGTGGCAGTAGACACAGGTCTCGTTGCAACGCAGCGTCACCACCATGATGTGCAGGATCGGCCCGTAGTTCAGGAAGCGGCGCCTGTAGCGTAGGCGCTCTCGTAGCTGCTCAACGTCGACCTGATCTCGGATGAAGTTCTTTTCCGCGAGTCGCGCTTGGAGCTCTGGCGATAGGTCGCCTTGATAGAGGCTCCGAAACTCTTCGCGACTCACGAACGTCCAGTCGCCGAAGTAGCTCGTGAGCAACACCGCGCCGTCCACCTCGCGAAAGCGAAAGGGCACGAGTTTGCCGGGGCTTTTCGGTGTCTTGCCAATTCCACTGAGCAGCATGTTCATCAGGTCCCTCGCTTGCATGCTTAGCACGACCCGTGGAGTTGCGGCGCGCACTTCGGGCCCTATAAAGCGTGGAATTGTTCTTACTTACATTGGTTCCAGAGGCTCTGAGTGAGCTGCCCCGGCCAGTGCAGCCGACGCCGGAGGTGCGCCGAAATTCACACCTTGTGGGGCTCAATTCACGGGCTCGTGAATCACAGGAAGCGCGCAGCAATCCCTGCCAGGGCGCCAGCTACGAGGTCGTCTGCCATGATGCCCACTCCGGCGGGTTGCAGCTTCTCGGCGCGCGAGACGGGACCCGGCTTGGTGATGTCGAACGCGCGAAACAGGAGCCACGCCAAGACCTGGGTGCGCACCGAGCGCGTGCGCACCAAGCCCATCGCAATCAACACGCCCGCCACCTCATCGATCACGACGCGCTGCGGATCTTCTTCCTCGCGAATCACCGCGACGCGGTGAGCCGCCCAGGTGCCTACTGCGGTCACCCCAACCACCGCCAGCGCGTGGGGCAGCGGCGGGAGCGTCCGCAACAGCAAATGGAGGGGAACTCCGCCGAGCGAGCCCACGGTGCCTGGAGCCTTCGGAGCAAGCCCGCAGCCGAACCAAGTGGCCAGTACTTCGGCGACGCGATCGGAATTCATGGGCTGGACCATAGCAGCTCGCGGGTCTGGTGGAGTGTCGGATCGCAACGCGGAGGAGCCCAAGCATGAGCACCGCCAGCGCCGCGCTGCCCAGCGGCTTCGCCGCGAGGATCCGGGCTCTGTGGGGCCCGTGGTGGCCCCTGCCTCTGCTGGTGTTCCCAAGCTACTCGCTGATCATGCTCGCGATCGGTGATCTGCGCCCTGAGCACGTTGGGCTCAGCCTCGTCGTGTGGATCCTTGCGGTAATAGGGCCCCGCAGCAAGCGCTTCCTGGTCGACATCTCGCCCTATTTCGTCGTCGCGCTCGGTTACGATCTGGTGCGCTACGCGCGGCCCGTCTTCGTCTCGGCAGACCGCGTGCTTGGATGTCAGCTGCGTCAGGCGGAAGTAGCGCTCTTCGGCCTTGGTACCGGACACACGCCTGGTGACTGGCTACAGGGGCACCACCTGCCCGCGCTCGATGTGTTCTTCGCGGTGCCCTACACAATCTTCATCTACGTCGCGTTCATCTACGCGGCGTACCTGTACTTCGTGGACCGCCAGCGCATGCGGCGCTTCTTGTGGGCGTTCGCCATCGCGAACTACATCTCGTTCACGCTTTGGATGATCGTGCCTGCGGCCCCACCTTGGTACCTGCGCGAGGCGGGGTGTCACATCGACATGGCCGCTGTGCCCAGCGCGGCGGGTCTCCTGCGCGTAGATGGTCTGCTCGGGATCGACTATTTCCACACCTTCTACTCGCGCGCAGCCTCCGTGTACGGCGCCATGCCGTCGATGCACTGCGCTTATCCCGTGCTCGGGTTGTTCTCCGCGTGGAAATGTGCGAGCTGGAAGACGCGGTCTCTGCACATCTTCTACGCGCTGTGGATGTTCTGCGCTGCGATCTACCTGGATCACCACTGGATACTAGACGCGCTCGCCGGTTGGGCGGTCGCTGGGCTCGCGGTGTTCTTGGCTGGTCGGCTGACGGCGCGCTTCGCTGTGCCGGATACCGACGCGAGGGATGCCGAGGTTTCGGAGCAGCTCGAGGTACGACATGAACACGCCTGAAGCAGAGCCGATGGGCGCCGCGCGCTACGTGCGATGGTTGTTGAAGCAGCGTTTGTGGGTGATGTTCGGCTTGCTGGCCCTGGCAGTGGTAGGCGGCTACCGCACGGCGAAGACCTACGGCGCCTTGCGGAGTGACATCGAGGAGCTGCTCCCGGAGTCAGCCCCCGCCGTGGCCGCCTTGAAGGAAGCCCGTACGCGCCTACCTGGACTCAGGCACCTTGGCGTCGTCGTGGACACCGGCGGGCCCCAGAACACCGAGGCGGCCAAGCGCTTCCTCGACGACCTGGCTGCGCGCATCGACAAGTATCCCAGGGACGAAGTCGCGGCGGTGCGGGTAGACGTCAAGCGGGAGCGGAGGTTCGGCGAGACGTACGTGCTCCAGCTGATGGACGCGAAGGACGTCAAGCGCCTCACCACGGCGGTGGAGGAGCGGCGCGACTGGGAGGCATCGCACGCCATCGGTACCAACTTGCTGGACGCAGACGAGGACCCACCACCGAAGATCCCGGTGGATGAGCTGAAGCAGAAGTACGAGGCCCGCTACGGCAAATCCGAGCCTTTCCCCGAGGATCGCTTCATCGCCCGAGACGGCCACACCCAGGTGCTGGTGGTCCAAGCGGCCTCGAACGAGACCACCTACGAGAGCGATCGCGCCCTCTTGAGCAAGGTTCAGGCGGACATCAAGGACCTCGGGTTCCCGCAGAGCTACGCGCCCGACATGCGCGTGGGCTTTGCGGCGGACGTACCGACGCGGGTCGAAGAAATGGAGGGGCTGTTCCGCGATCTTTCCCTGAGCGGCCTGTTGGTCACGGCGTTGGTGCTTGGATCGATCGTGTGGTTCTTCCGCAGCTTCCGCGCGCTGCTGATCTTGGGAGTGCCGCTCACGTTCGGCACCTTCTACGCGTTTGGCCTGGTCGCGCTGCCGCCCTTGTCCATCACCTACCTGAACAGCAACACGGCGTTCCTCGGCAGTATAGTAGTCGGCAACGGCATCAACTCCGGGATCATTCTACTCGCGCGTTACCGCGAGGATCGCGGGCGGGGGTTAGGGGTGGAAGCGGCCGTGGCGCAGGCGGTCGCGCAGACGTGGCGGCCGACGCTCGCTGCCGCACTCGCCGCGTCGGCGGCTTACGGCTCGCTGATCCTCACGGATTTCCGCGGCTTCAATCAGTTCGGTTGGATTGGCGGCTTTGGGATGATCCTGTGCTGGGTGGCTACATACCTGGCGGCGCCGGTGCTGATCGTCGCGCTGGGGGCCCGCATCCGTCCGCCGGAGAAGCAAGCGCGTGGACTCGCCGATCGGCTCGGCGACGTGGTGTTGCGCCACTCACGCTGGGTGTTCGCGGTCACGCTGGGGCTCAGCGTGCTCGGAGGCGCGAGCTTGGTCCAGCGCGCAGACGACTGGCTCGAAACCGATCTGACGAAGCTCAGGCGGCGCGACTCATGGGAGAATGGCGAGCGCTACTGGGGCAAGCGCATGGATGCGACGTTGCATCGCTACCTGACGCCGACTGTCGTGATGGCGCACTCCCCAGAGCAGGCACGAGAAATCGAGCGCCGCGTCCGCGAGCTGCAACAGGCGGATCGCGCCGGAGGGCTGATTGGCAGCGTGCGTAGCATCGCTCAAGTGCTGCCCCCCGAGCGTGAAGCTGCCTTGAAGGAAGCGCAGCATTTACGGGAGGTCCTCACCCCCAAACTTCAAGGCAAGTTGAAGGGCGATGAACAGGCGTTGGTCGAGCGCGCGTTGAGCCCGCAGGCTTTGAAGTCCCTCAGCGCCGCTGACGTGCCTCCCGTGTTGACGGCTGGCTTGCGTGAACACGACGGACGCCTCGATCGTAACGTGTTGGTCTTTCCCAAGGTCGGCGCTGGCACCTGGGACGCCGAACGCATGCAGGCGTTCACTCAGGACTTGCGCGCAGTGGCTCGGGAGGTGGATCCGGAAGCACAGGTCGGCGGTGGGATCTTGCTGTCCAGCGACATCATTACCGCGATGAAACGCGATGGCCCTCGCGCAACGGCGGTTGCGCTCGGGGTGGTGCTGTTGATCTGTATCATCGCGTTTCGTAGCTTGCGTTTGAGCGCGCTCGCGGTGGTGAGCCTGAGCGTCGGTGTGCTCTTGATGCTGGGTGCCATGGCGCTCACGCACCAGAAGTTGAACTTCTCGAACTTCGTCGCGTTGCCCATCACGTTTGGGATCGCGGCGGACTACTCCATCAACGTGCTCAAACGTTTTCAGTTCGAGGGCAACAAGCCACTGCTCGAGCGCGTGCGTGGGTCGGTGTCTCACACCGGTGGCGCGGTCGCGCTGTGTTCGGTGACGACCATCATCGGCTTTGGATCGCTGCTCGTTGCTCAGAACCAGGCGCTGTTCTCATTCGGGCTGTTCGCGGTGGCCGGAGAGATCGCGTGTCTCGCAACGGCGGTGCTGTCCCTGCCCAGCGCGATCGCGTGGCTCGGAACCCGGCGCGCCGCATCCCGCGCTGTTGAAGCCTGATCGTCGCCGTCCGCGTCCCGCGTGGACGCCGGCGGCGCGTCCGGTCTATCGTCTGCGACCATGAAGTGGTTGCGCGCGCCGGAGCTCGGCATCGGTTTGGTCGGTATCTCCCTGCTCTTGACCGTTGGCTGCAAGAAGGACGAACCCGACCCCAACGGGACCACGACGCAACCCGCCGTCAGCACCACCGCCGCTGCGCCCGCGAGCGCGGCCGACGAAGCGCCGACGGACATCACTCCGCCCAAGGCGGACGAAGGCTCCGTGTGCCAGGTCGAGAAGGAGAAGAGCTGGGGCAAGTGGGTGAACCAGCGCACGGGACTGACGCCGACCGAGCTGCCGAACTCCAAGTGGGCGCTCGGTGTGGCGTTTGGTTACATACCCGCCGTGCTGACGGTGAATCCTGACGGAAACGCAACCCTGAAGCGTATCACGGCTCAGGACGGCACGAAGGTCGGGCGCAAGATCGACTCCAAGAAGGAGCGCCGCGACCTGCAGCGGGTGACGCCCATCGTCCTGGATGGCAACACCCAGGCTTACGCAGACTATCGCGACAAGCTGAGCGACGACATGCGCCGCATCGCCTGCGGTCCAGCAGACAGCGACAAAGACTTGCTGGTGTTCGACGGGAAGCCCGTGCTCGACAAGCTCAAGGACGAACAGAAAGACAAACCGGAGCCCGCCAAGCCAGCGGTTGCCGAAGCTCCCGAGCCGAGCGGCGCCCCGAGCGGCAGCGCTGGCGCCGCCTTGTCGCCGGAAGCGGTGAAGCGCTTGACCCTGGGACGCCTGAAGCTCGCGCCAGGGCTGCTCGGCAAGTCGAAGGTCGAGGCACCGAGTGAGTCAGGCGAAAAGTTGCGGGAGGTGCGCGACTGCCGCAGCTTCGTGGACCAGCGAAAGCAAGAGGTGTGGGGCGTCGCCTCCGAGCTGGTCGGCGAGCCCAAGGACGGTGAGTACACCTGGGAGATGCGCTTCTACGTGCTCACACCCGGTGGCGCACAGGTGCGCATCATGACCAGCAAGCTCGGCAAGGACCCGAAGAAGCTCTACACCCTCGAGGCCCCCGTTGCCGCGCGGATGGGAGATGACTACGTGCTCGCGGCGCGCTACCAAGGCGCGCTCTACGCTTGGCACCTGAACTCGGCCTTCAAGCCGAAGGGCGCGGTCAAGCGCTATGGCGGTGGCTACCCGAGCCTCGTGCGCTTCGCCAGTGACGGCGACGACACCCGCCTGTTCACGTCGCAGCAGGTGACCAAGGACGCCTGGCGTCTGGCGTCACTGCGCCTGACAGGCGGGCTGCCGGCGAGTCTCTCGAAGCTCGAGTGGGGCGACGAGTCTCGCGCTGAGCCGAGCTTCGCGCGCTCGGGGAGTCAGCGCTGGATGGCCTATCATCAGGGCGACCGCCGCAAGGCACAGGTCATGGTGCAAGCGGTGGATGGCGACTTGAACGCCCAGGGCAAGGCCTTCGCCGCGACGGCTGAAGGCGATGAAGTCTACGAGAGCCTGCTGCTGCCGCTCAGCGACGGGAAGCTCTACCTGGTGATGCTCAAGAAGCCGAAGGATCAGAGCGCGCCGGAGCTGGTGAGCCAGGTGCTCAGCTGTAAGTCCCCCAGCTGAAGCCTCGCGGCTGGGGACCTGGAACTCCTCCGATCGACGTCGCATGGGGTGGGGCGGGGTTGCGCCCGCGGGGCCCGCACTTTACAAGCAGTCACTCACTGACTCCGGGTCAGTAGCCCGGTTTCGCTGGGTACACGACCTCGGGTGAAGTGCTGGCTCAGGAGTGCGGACATGGGTGTTCAAGAACGGCGAAAGCGCGAGCGGAGCGAGCGCCGTGAGCAGATCTTGGAAGCGGCGGAGCGGGTCTTCCTCGAACGCGGTCTGAGTGGGGCCACGATGGAAGAAGTGGCGTCCCGTGCGGAGCTGAGCAAGGGCACGCTCTATCTGTATTTCAAGAGCAAGGACGAGCTCTACCTGGCGACGGCCAATCGCCAGCTGGCGGAGATGGTGAGCCGCTTCGAGGGCGCGCTGGAAGCCGGAGGTACTGGGATTGAGATGCTTGAGCGCCTGGTGCGCGTGCAGCTCGAGTACGCCATCGAGAACCCGGATCACGCGCGCTTCAGCACCACCTGGCTCAACACGACGTATCGCCTCGACGCCGACAGCCCGAGCTTTGACGAGTACCGCGCTTCAATCGCCAAGCTATTTCTATGCGGCAATGAGGCGATCGAGCTTGGAAAGCGTGACGGCACCGTTCGGGTGCCGGGGGAACCCTTCGAGCTCTTGGTGCAGCTCTGGGGGTCCATGGTTGGTGTGACGCTGCTTTGGGTCAACGCCGCGGAGGTCGTCCGCCGGCTTCCGTGGGATCTCGACATGGATCACCTGATGCACAGCTACTGTGATTTGATCTTGTCCGCTATCCGTGGGGAGACGAAACAATGAACGTCGCTAAGACGGTGGTGCGGGCGGTGCTGGCGCTCTTTACCTTGAGCCTGGGGCTCGGGATCTGCGGCGTCTTGATCGCCACGCGCAAAGGGCCCGAAAAGGTCGATCGCCCGGAACACGCAGTGTTGGTAGAGACCCGCCCGATTGAGCGTGGGGATAGCAGCCTCGATGTCAGCGCGTTCGGCGCCGTGGTCCCGGCGAAAGAGGTCGTCGTGATGCCGGAGGTCGCGGGACGCGTGCGCTGGCAGCACAAGGACTTGGTGCCCGGCGGTCGGATCAAGACCGGAGAGACTCTGCTGCGCATCGACGCGACCTCCTACGCGCTGCAGGTTCAGGCGCAAGCGGCGAGCCTCGAGCAAGCCAAGCAGCAGCTCGCGCTCGAGCAGAGCCGCAAGCGCATCGCCGAGTCGGAGTGGCAGATCATTGGAGAAGACGCCAACGCTACTCCGGAGGGACGCGCCGTCGCCCTGCGGGAACCTCAGCTCAAAGTCGCCGAGGCCTCGGTCAAGGCTGCAAAATCCGCGCAGAATCTCGCGCGAGTGAACCTCGGGCGCACGACGCTGAAGGTTCCGTTCAACGCCTTCGTGCGGCAGGAGTCGGTGGACGTCGGGCAGCTCGTCGGTCCGCAGACGGTGCTGGCGACGTTGGTCGGTACGGATCACTTCTGGGTCCAGGTGTCCGTCCCCCTCGACAAGCTGAGCCGTATCCGGATCCCGGGCGTCAACGCGGAGGCCGGGCACGGCTCAAAGGCGACGGTGATCCAGCGCATGGGGGAGCAGCGCGTCGAACGCGAGGGCGAAGTCGTGCGGCTGATGGGCGACTTGGACCCAGCGGGGCGCATGGCGCGCGTGCTCGTTCAGATCCCCGACCCGTTGGCCCTCGGCGCGCCCGAGGCAAGCGGCGCCTCGAAGGCAATTCCCGAGGGAAAGTCCGCGCCCGAGGAGCAGTTGCCGCTGTTGCTTGGCGCCTACGTCCAGGTACGGATCGATGGCGGAGAGCTGACGGACGTGGTGAAGCTGCCACGCACCGCGCTCCGTCCTCATCCCGACACGGGTTCGCCGCGAGTGTTCGTCTTCGGCCCTGACGCGCGCCTGGTGATTCACGAGGTGCAGGTCGTCTGGGGAGCCGCAGAGCACGTCTTCGTGCGCGGACCACTGAAGAGCGGCGACGAAGTCGTGGTCAGCCGCGTGCCCGCGGCGCTCGCTGGCATGAAGCTGCAGAGGCTGAGCGCGGAAGGTAAGGCCCCTGCAACGAGCGGTGCTCAACCCGCGTCGAGTAGTGGAGCCGCCAAGTGAGTGATCGCCGGACACCCGTAGACGACGGCTTCGCGAACGAAGCGGCGGAGCCCTCGCGTCCGAGTCAGGCGTCGTCGCCGGATGCAGGCGGGCCCGCATCACGCCGCAAGCACGAAGCGCGCAAGCCGAGCCGCAAGGGGCCGCTCGCCTGGATGGCGTCGAACCCGGTTGCCGCGAACCTCTTGATGCTGGTCTTGATCGTCGGCGGCTTGCTGAGCTCGTGCAGCATCAAGCAGGAGATCTTTCCAGAGTTCGAGATGGAGATCGTCGTGGTCTCCGTGGCCTACCCGGGCGCATCTCCCGCCGAGGTGGAGCAGGGTGTGGTGCTCGCGGCGGAGGAGTCAATTCGCCAAATCGAGGGCGTGAAGGAAATGCGCTCCACCGCAAGCGAAGGCTACGCGACCATCGTCGTCGAGCTGATGAGCGGCTCCGACCCCAACCGCGGCTTGCAAGACGTCAAGAGCGCCGTGGATCGGGTGACTTCATTCCCGGTGGAAATTGAACGGCCGGTGGTCAGCCTGGCGGTCAATCGCTACGAAGTTGTCAGCTTGGTCGTTTATGGCGATCAAGACGAGCGCGTGCTCCGGGATCAAGCGGAGCGCATCCGGGATGAGCTGTTGGCTGACAGTCGCATCACCGTGGTGGACTTGTTCGGCATCCGCCCGTTGGAAATCAGCGTGGAGGTGCCTCAGGCCGAGCTTCGGCGCTACGGCTTGACCCTCGAGCGGGTGAGCCAGATCGTGCGCGCCAACTCGGTGGAGGTGCCTGGCGGTGGTGTAAAGACACCGGCTGGCGAAGTCTTGGTTCGCACCAACGAGCGGCGCACGACGGGCCCAGAATTCGAGGATATTCCACTGGTCAGTCGGCCTGACGGGACGCAGGTGCGCCTACGAGACATCGCGAGGGTGCGCGACGGCTTCGCCGACACGGACCAAAAAGCCTTCTATCAGGGCAAGCGCGCCGTGATGGTGAAGGTGTTCCGGGTAGGCGACGAGACGCCGCTCGAGATTTCCGCCGCGGTGAAGGAGTACCTTGCGGCCAACCAGAAGACGCTACCTCCGGGGGTGGAGCAGGCAATCTGGGGCGACTTCTCCGAGTTCTACAGCGACCGTATCGACCTCTTGAAGCGCAACGCGGTGTTCGGGCTGTTCTTGGTCGTGTTCGTGCTCGGGCTGTTCCTCGAGATCCGCCTCGCGCTGTGGGTCACGCTCGGGATCCCCGTTTCGTTCCTGGGATCGATGCTGTTTCTGCCGATCGTGGACGCGTCGATCAACATGATCTCGCTGTTCGCGTTCATCGTTACCCTGGGGATCGTTGTCGACGACGCAATCGTCGTTGGTGAGGCGGTGCACAAGCGGCGCTCCGAGGGTCAGGCGCCCATCGACGCAGCGATCGGCGGCGTGCGCGAGGTCGCGATGCCGGTGAGCTTCGCGATTCTGACGACGCTGGTCGCCTTCGCACCCATGCTCTTCGTCCCGGGGCCGCCCGGGAAATTCTTCCGCCTGATCCCGATCGTCGTGATCGCGGTCTTGTGCATCTCTTGGGTCGAGTCGCTGTTCGTCTTGCCCGCGCACCTCAGCCACTCGAAGCCGCCGTCGACTCGGGGTCCGCTCGGTTTGCTGAACCGCGGGCAGCAGCGCTTCAGTCAGTTCGTGGAGCGCATGATCGACGTGACCTACGTGCCAGTGCTGGTGTTCGCCGTGCGGCGCCGCTACCTGACTCTGTGCGCGAGCTTGGCGATCTTCTTCGTGACTCTCGGCCTGATCATCGGCGGTCACGTCGACTTCAACTTCCTGCCGAAGACTGAAGGCGACATCGTGGTCGCGAGCCTGCAGATGCCGTTCGGCGTCGATGCGAAGGAGACGGAGCGCTACACACAGCAGATCGTCCAGGCCGGGCAGCAGGTGCTCGAAGAGCTGGGCGGTGAAGCGAAGTTCAGCCGCGGCGTGTTCAGCCAGAGTGGCGCCTCGGGCACGTTCGAAGGCGGCATGAACGGTCCGGGTGGCGGTGGCGGCAGCCACCTGTCGGAGGTCGCGTTCTTCCTCGTGCCGCTCTCCGAGCGCAGCTTCACGTCCAAGGAGTTCTCGTCGAAGTGGCGTGAACGCGTGGGTCAGATCCCGGGCATGGAGAAGCTGAAGTTCATCTACTCGAACGGCGCTCAAGCCGGTGCTGCAGTGCACATCGAGCTCAGCCATCGCGACATTCACGTGCTGGAAGCCGCGGCCAGTGAGCTTGCTGGCAAGATCGGTGAGAACGCCGGCGTCATCGACATCGATGATGGCTTCCAGGCCGGAAAGCCTCAGCTCGACTTCCGGCTCAAGCCGGTGGCTCACTCCCTCGGTCTGACCACGACCGACGTCGCGCGCCAGGTACGTAGCTCGTTCTTTGGCAGCGAGGCGTCACGCTTTCAGCGCGGTCGTGATGAGGTGCGGGTCTATGTGCGCTTGCCGCGTGAGGAACGTCGCAGCGAGTTCGACATCGAGAGCTTGATGTTGCGTACGTCAGCGGGAGGTGAGCTGCCGCTATGGGCTGCCGCGGACGTCGATCGCGGCAGCGCCTACACCGCGATCACCCGCACCGATGGCCGCCGCGTCGTGAACGTCACCGCTGACGTGGAGGAAGGGGTGACGACGGGTACCAAGGTGACCCAAGAGCTCGAGCAGAACGCGCTGCCGGGTCTGCTCAAGCGCTACCCGGGACTGAGCTATACCCTGGGTGGAGAGCAGCAGAGCCAGGCGGAGACCATGACTTCCCTGCGGAATGGCTTCGTGTTCGCGCTCTTCGGGATCTACGCGTTGCTCGCGATGGCGTTCCGCTCCTACGTTCAGCCGCTGATCATCATGGCGGTGATCCCGTTCGGGCTGGTTGGCGCGGTGCTCGGCCACATCGGCATGGGCTATGAGATGAGCTTGATGAGCATGATGGGCGTGGTGGCTCTGAGCGGGGTGGTGGTGAACGACTCGTTGATTCTGATCGCCGCCGTCAACGAGTTTCGTGCCGAGGGCACCGAGAACTTCCAGGCCATCATCGACGGCGGGGCTCGGCGTTTCCGTCCCATCATCCTGACGTCGCTCACCACGTTCTTCGGCTTGATTCCAATGATCGCCGAGACCAGCGCTCAGGCGCGCTTCATGATTCCGATGGCCATCTCGCTTGGCTTCGGCGTGCTGTTCGCGACGGTGCTCACGCTGGTGCTGGTACCCGCGCTGTATCAGATAGTGCTCGACGTGAAAGGCTTCTTCCGCTGGGTGGTCTCCAGCGACGAAGTGCTGCAACCCGGCGAGTGAGCGGCTACTGCAGCTCGCACTTCACGGGGATGGCGACCGGTACGCCGTCCGCCACATGATTTCCGTCGGGATTCAGCCACGGGCCCATGGGGACCCAGCGCACCTTGGCGTTTTGTAGCTTGCCGACGAATTTTAGCTCGCAGTGAGCGATGAAGCGCGCGAGGCGATCTTGATTGCGGCTGTGGGGCGGCTCCTCGTGGAGGCGCTGCGCCACGTGGGGCTCCGCCCAGAGGCCACCCACCAGAATCAGCTCGTTGTTCGGCGTACGGTACGGCTGAATCACGTCCCGCTTGTTGTCGTCGAGAGGTTGCCCGGGCTGGGTCGGCCACGGGCGACGCTCGTCAGCGAAGCCGCAGTGGTAGCCCTCGAACTGCTGTGCTCCCGCGCAGTAGAGCTTGCTGTAGTCCGCGGTGATGAGGGTGAGGCTCACCGGGAGCGTCTTGCCGACTTCCCACTGCGCCGCCGGGGTGCTCGGCCGGTTCGCTTGCGGTGGATTCGCTTCGAAGACTTTTCGGACGCCCTCGTAGGCGATGTCGGCCGTCTTGTCGCCAATGCAGGAACCCGGCAACACGATGATCAACAGGATCGCCAAACCGAAGACGATGTACATCAGTCGCCCACCCAGGGGCACCAACGGCTCGGCGACGGGGGTGCGCGTGCCGGGTGCGTCGGGGCGCTTCTTCTTGCTAGAGGGTCCCTTGGACGGCCGCGGCCTGGGGCGGCTGAACCCGCCGCCTTTGGCGCTCGAGCTCTCGGTACGCGAAGAAGAAGTCATGTCGTCGGGGTAAATAGCCGACGATTCCCGCTTTCCCAAGCACTCTTCCCGGATCTGAGTGGGGCCTGGACGCAGCTCGCAAATCCCGCGTAACTGTTCAAGATCAGAGCGATTCTGCCCAACCTTCGGGGTCGCGGAAGCGACGCCACCAGACGGAAATGCGGAGCTTCGTGCTCCGCGCGCGTCCCCCGATTGGCTAACCTCCGGTGTTCGATGTCTGTGCGCCCTGCCGCAGAAACCACGCCGCTCCCAGTGTCGATGGGGTCGACCGAGGCGTCACAAGCGCCGTCCCTGATCCGTTGGGTGGGGCGCGGCTACTCGTGGAAGAGCCTGGTCACGCTGTCGCTGATCGTCCTCGTCGGCAGCAGCGTGGGTTACTCCTGGAGCGACTTGGTGGATGCCAACGGCGTCGACGCGCTGCTGCTCAGCACCTGGATCTGGATGACGCTGATGCTGTGCTGGCGAGTCTCACCGCGCTGGGATCTGCTGTTGCTCATCAGCGGCCTAGCCGGTGGCGGCATCATCGAGTGGTGGGGGACCACGACCCAGCTCTGGACCTAC
Source organism: Polyangiaceae bacterium (assembly GCA_050183255.1). Taxonomy (GTDB): domain Bacteria; phylum Myxococcota_A; class Polyangia; order Polyangiales; family Polyangiaceae; genus JAHBVY01. The sequence goes on from JBFXBK010000156.1 coordinate 17,323, forward strand.
TTCACTCGCGAGCGCCCACCGCTCTGGATCCTCCCTGCGTGGCCCATTGCGGCGATCAGCATCGACCGCATGGCGCTCTTCTACAGTGCCGCGTGGCAACGCGTTGAGCAGCGGCGCGGGGCGACTCCCGAACGAGCATTTCGCGCGATCTATTGGGTCTGTCTGCCGAGCTTCGTCGCGGGTATGACGTGGTTTCTGTGGCCAGCGATCGACAAGCCCGCTTCTTGGGCGGTGGTCGCCATCATGCTCACGGTGACGTTCACGCCCAAAGATCCTCGCGGAGACGTGATGCTGTTCTTGGCTGGAACGAGCCTGGGTGTCTTCCTTGAGTACTGGGGCACGAGCCGGCAGTGCTGGACGTACTACACGCACCAGGTGCCACCGCCCATCGCGGTGGTCGCCCATGGGTTCGCCGCGCTAGCCTTCAATCGCGTCGCTCAAGCCGTCGCACGCCGCTTGAACGTTAGCGCCCCGAGTCTCGAGCTGCCCGCGCTGTCTGAAGTGGGCGCGCTCGAGGCGCTCCCTGGCTCCGCTTCGGCGGAGTAGTCGCAATCGCCTACTCGCAGTCCGGGAACAGCTGCTGAAGCATCACGTCCTTCAGCACTTCGTGGCCGAGCTTGCCGAAGTGGAGGCCGTCTTTGAACGGCTTCATGTACTTCTCACACAGCTTCTCCGGGTCGCCACAACTCAGCAGGGGGAAGGCATCGATGACGTGATCGATGCGCCCGCCCTCTTCCCCGCGGATCCAAGCGTTGACCGACTTGGTGGCGGCCATGCGCTCCTCATTGAAGTAGCGCTTGAAGCCGCCCCAAGGAGTGATGGTCAAGGCCACCACTTGCATTCCAGCTTTGCGACCTCGCTCGTACATGTAGCTCAGATCGCGCTCGATGAGCTTCGGGGTGCGCCCGGCGGTCTTGTCGCTGTACACGTCGTTGACGCCGCCGAAGACGATCAAGTGCGTGTACTCTGGGTTGCCGCTCTGCAGTACGTCGCGGTCGAAGCGCCGACGCATTTGATTGACCATGTTGCCGCCGACGCCGAAGTTGTCCCAGCGGCTCTTGGGGCAGGTGTCTCGCAGCTGACGCATGTACGCGTGAGCGTACGAGCGCTCGTCGGTGAGCGAGTCCCCGATCGCAGCGACCACGTAGCGTTGGGGCTTGCTTGGCTTGGACGGGGGGGCACTGCTCGGAGCTGGCGCGGCGGAAGGCGCCGCCGACGGCGTAGCGGAGCTAGTCTGCCGGGTCTGGGTTTGGGGGTGAGGCGCTCCGGGCGTTGCGGCGGGGTCCTGCTCCGCTGCCGGTCCTGCGTTCGCCCAATGCACGACGAACAGCGCCGCCACCGCCAGGCCCCCGAGCGAGGCGTAGCTCTGCAGGCGTTCCTTCTGCGCGCTGCCGGCCATGGTGTGGATTCATAGCACGCTTGGGGCGTGGGGCAGGTGAGGCTCTGGTTGGGGCTTGCCAGCGCCTTGCTTGCCTGGCTTCGGGGATGCCCTGTAGGTTCGGCTGCCGATGAGCAGCGTGGTCGAGATCTACCAGCGGACGAAGAAGGTCCCTGACCTGTTCTGGAACCGCTTCGTGTGTAGGCCCGTTGCCGCGGTCGTGGTGAAGCTCCTCGAGCGAACTCCGGTGACGCCCAACCAGGTGACCCTCGCGGCGTTCGCTGTGGCGTGCGTGGCGACCGCGGTGCTCACGCTGTGGCCTGGGTATTGGGGCTTGTTGGCTGGCGTCGTGATCTACGAGGCG
>JBFXBK010000157.1:0-14319 GCA_050183255.1 Polyangiaceae bacterium
CTCGCTTGGGTTCATGGCCGGCAGCATGAGGTTGAGGAAGCGCACCATCTCCCCTGGGGGGATCGACCCCACTAGCGCAGCTTCAATCGCCCGTAGCTCGTCGGCGCTGTAGTGCAGATCGAGCGCTGGCTGGATCTCCGTCTCTTCCTCGAGCATGTGCTCGAGGTTCTCGCCAACGAACGCGGAGAACTCATGGTAAAGCGCGTTGGCGAGCGCCTGGCGCTCCTCCGGAGCCGCCTGAACTAGCTGTTCCGCGCGGTTACGCAACGCATCGGAGGCAACAGCGTGATGGTGGTGCTCCCGCTCCAGACGCGCAGCCAAGTCCGGGAGCTTTGCGCGGATGGCCGGGTGCACGAACTCCTCTTCGTGAGCGATGTGCCCAGCGATCAGATCGAGCAGCTCCTCAATGCGCTCCGCAGCGGCGTCGACCGCGCAGGTCTCCTTGACGTTCAGGTTGCCCAGGCGACAGAGGAGCTCACTCAGCCCTAGGCGGAGCCCCTTGTGAGGCGCGCTGTAGAGATCGACGACGGGGACGTAAGGGGTGTGAGAATCGAGAATATGCATGTTGGTGCTCCTGAAGTTGTGCGCGTTCGGTCCGCGCAAACCGGAGCATGACGCCGTGGCCCAACTAAGCCCCCTAACTCGCGCCTAGCTTTTCTTAAGCACTTCTTAACGCCCGAGCTACCAGAAATTCGTCAATAATTTGAGCTAGTTGAGAGCTGGGCGGGCCCCGAAATGTGAGCGCTCGGGGCCAGCTTCAGGCTTCTTCGCTGAGCTCGAAATCGACGTCAAATTCTACCCGGAAATGTCCGCGAGAACTCATCGGCAAGCGAATGCTCGGGCAGCGCTGCTCCAGCCGCTTGCGCAACAGCGTCAGCCGGCTCTCCAAGTTGTCGCGCACCGCCGGCAAGCCGAGGGAGGTGTCGAGGCGCAGCTCACGATTGCTGAACTCCGTACGCCCGCTCTCTTTGACGATGCTGAGCAGCCTCCACAAGATCCTCCCAGGGACGTTGCGCACCAGGTACTGATCGTCGAGGAACACGCAGTCATCGTGGGCGATGAAGCGGAAGCGTAGCGGCGGTCGCTCCGCCGTACGCGGCTTGGCATCCGACAGCGACGCCGGTCTCACCCGGTCGAGGGCCAGAGCGACCTGGTTTGCGACAATCTCCAGAAAGGTCTCGTCCCACTCGTCGAAGGCCAAGCGTTGCTTGCTCTCCACGGCAATCACGCCGAGCAGCCGGTCCCCTACCACCAGCGGGAGCGCCATCTGTGACTGCGCGTCGGGCAACCCGTGCAGCGGCAGCTCTGGGCAGCCCAAACCGAGACCACGCTGCTGCTCGAGCGCGCTACGGATCGCGCGCCCATAGCGCAAGTCATTTTCCACGCCGGAAATTCTAAGGGCGCGACGCTCCTGGGCGACGACGCCGATCAGCCCTTCACCCATGCGCACCTCGGCACCGACGCACTGGGCTGGATAGCCCCGAGCGGCAGCCGCCCGCAAACCTTCGCCAGCGTTCAGCAGCAGCATGGTGTGCTGAAAGCCAAACGCGACCTCTAGCGACTCGAGCAGCTCCGTCAGCAAGCTATCCAGATCGGCTGCATTGCACACCCGCTGGGAGATCAGCTGCAGGCCCCTGAGCTCACTACGCGGGCCGCCCGGGTCGTCCAGCTCCACCCGCTCGGGCACATCGATGTAGCCGTCCAGGCGTTCGCAGCTGAGCACCCGGTAGATGTCGGCGGAGCGCAGGCGGAAGACTCCGGTCATGCCGATATGGGTGGCGATCGCCTGAATCCGCATCGAGATGATGTCGAAGAGCGCTCCCGCGTCTTCCTCCCGCAGGTACTCGAGGCCGAGGCGATAGGCTTCGAACGTCACAGGGTCGTACACGATGACCGTTGCCGCGGGGTTTTGTAGAACGTTCTCCTTGGTCTTGTTGAAGAACTGACAGGACAGCGCCACATGTCCTTCGTCGATGCTGTGCACGTGGCTCAGGTAGGTGACGTTCGGCGTGCCATCAGGGCTCACCGTTCCCAAGATCGAGGGAATGATGCCCTGGAAGCAGCGCGCTGGCGGGCCGCAGGTGCGACTCATGGTCGCTCCATCGGCCGCCCTGCACCGGGTCCGGGAGTCTGGTCGAAGCCTTCGTCTATCGCGACCCGCAGCGCCAGGCTTGGACTGATGCGCATGCGCCGGGTGACCGAGCGGGGCATACCCGCCATCGCCACCTGCTCGGCGAATGCCACGCGGTAACGCTCGAGCTCGGGCAGCTGCTCCGACGTGACGTCGCGGACCTCGAGCACCTTGCCCTTCAGCTGCACCGTGCGGTGGTCGTGGATGCGTGAAAAGGCGACCGCGATTCGCCCGTTGTCATCGATATCTCGCAGCAGGCGCTCACTCAGCGCCGCGTTCACGAACAATGTGAACGATTGCCGATCGGCGGAAACCATCGCACCTAACCCCCGCAAGACCTCGGGTCGGAGCTGAGCGTCGCGAGTGGCGATGATGATTGAGACGCCGCTCTCGAGGAACTCGACCAATTCTTCGGGGAGGGCAACGGGCATGACGACGGCGATACCGCTTAGCTGGCGAGGGGGAGAACGTGGAGGATATAGTGCGACCCGGTGACTGCCCAGCTTCCTTTGCCCGCCCTGCGCCTGTCTGAGGTGGGCATCGACTTTGGGCGCGGGGCGGTGCTGAGCGGCGTAAACTTGGAGATCGCCCCGGGAGAGCTCGTGGTCTTGCTCGGCGCCTCCGGTTCCGGCAAGAGCAGCTTGCTGCGCCTACTGAACCGTTTGGAAGAGCCCGCAGCGGGTGCGGTGGAGTTCGCGGGAAAGCCGCTCGGGAGCTATGAGCCGCGAGCCCTGCGGCGCCGCGTCGCGCTGATCACCCAGACGCCGGTCATGTTCCCAGGCAGCGTGCGCGACAACCTACGCATGGTACCTCGCGGATTCGAGCCGCCCAGTGATCAGGAGATCGAACGCGAGCTCGTGGCGCTAGGCCTGTCGAGCGGGCTCTTGGACCAAGACGCGAGTCGCCTGTCGGGGGGCGAAAAGCAGCGGGTGAGCCTGGCGCGCAGCCTGCTGATGTCCCCCGAGGTGCTGTTGCTCGACGAGCCGACCAGCGCCCTCGACCCCCATCACGAAGCGAAAGTCGCCCAGCTGATCGCCGATCTTCGCGCTCGCGAGGAGCTGACCTGCGTGGTCGTAACTCACTCGGAACGCCTCGCGACTCAGCTATCCGGGCGCTGGGTGTTGATCCGTGGCGGACACCTGCTGGAGCGGCCCGACGACCACTCGTTGATGGAGTTCTTCTCGGGGAACGAGACGTGAAGGGCGCCGACCGATGAAGGGCGCCATCGACATCCACTGGCTGCGCCTGCTGTCGCTCCTCGTGTTGCTCACGCTGGTGTTCCTCGTTTCCGCGCGCATGCGCCTGGAGCTCGGCAAGAAGATCGGACTGGCGGCGCTGCGAGGCAGCGTTCAGCTGATCGCCGTCGGCTACGCCCTGACGGCGGTGTTCAGCATCCAGAATCCGCTCTTGGTGCTGGCCACCCTCGCCATCATGCTCAGCGTCGCAGCACGCACCGCGGCCTCACGCATTTCGAGGCGCTTTCGCGGCGTTGCCTGGCTTGCCGCGCTGGGACTCATCGTCGGCACCAGCGTCAGCCTCGGCTTCACGACGGCCATCGTTGTCGACGTCGACCCCTGGTACTCCCCTCAGTACCTGATCCCCATCGGCGGCATGTTGCTCGGCAACTCCATGAACGGCGTCAGCCTCGCCGCGGAGCGCTTCATGGAGGAGCTCGATGTGCGTCGCGCTGAGGTAGAAACGCTGCTCAGCCTCGGCTTCAGCGGCCCGGAGGCGCTCCACCCGCTGCTCAAGCGAAGTCTCCGCGCGGCAATGATCCCAACGCTCAACAGCCTCACAGTCGCAGGAGTGGTCCAGCTCCCCGGCATGATGACAGGACAGATCTTGGGCGGCGTCTCCCCGCTCGTTGCCGTGAAGTACCAGCTCTTGATCTACGTCGCCCTGACCACCAGCGTGAGCCTCGCGACGCTGGTCTTCCTGTTAGTGCTACGCAACCGCCAACTCACTCCAGCCCACCAACTCGTCCCCCCACCGGAGCCGAAACCCGTCACCTCCCGCGGCGGCGGCGGTGGCGGCGGCGGTGGCGGCGGTGGCGGAGGCGGCGGTGGGCGGCGCCATCGGGAAGCGTAGGCAGTCCGGCCAGTTCGCCAGGCTAGCCGCCAGGTCGTTGCTGTTCGTAGGATTGACCGCCAAGGGCGCCAACGACGCCAAGCGGTCAGGGATTGCACCGTTCGGCGCCTGAACGCAGCGACTTCAGCCGCAAGTAGCGCGAGGCCCTGAGGTTTGGGTCGCTCTCAAGGTTCCGTAGTAAGTTACCGCGCGGATTCGAAATCGGCTCCGCACGTCCGGCGCTGACCGTAGCCGGACGCCCCCCTACGAGACATCCGGAGCACCCCCCAAGAATCTTGGCGTCCTTGGCGCCCTTGGCGGTTCCCTTAGGACGACCGAAGGGCGATGCGAACCGCCAAACGTCACCCGCCACTCCAACCGGGTTGCTCCGCCAACAACTCCAAGAAGAGCTCCGCGGCTCTGCCGAGTGGTCGAGCGCGGCGCCACGAGAGATGCGGAATGAATCGATGCTCTTCGGCCTCCTCGAACGGCAGCAGCACCAGCTGCTTGCGCTTGAGCGCGTGCTTCACCAGGTGCTGAGGCATCCAGCCAAATCCGATACCCGAGATGAGCGCCTGGAGCTTGGCGTGAAAGTCGCCCAAGCGGAGCACGTGAGGGCTGCCGAGAGAGAGACGCCCCAGGTTCGACGCGCTGGGTGCGCTTCCGGAGTCCTCGACCATCAGCTCGACATGTTGCGCTAGTTCCGCGCGGGTACGCTTCAGCTGTCGTTTGACGCGCGCTGGCGCAAGCGGATGTGAGGGGCTCACCACCAGCTGCATACATACCGGCGACAAGGGGCGTGCAACGTGGCGCGCGTCTCCGGCGAAGTCGAGCACGAACATCAGGTCACCTCGCTGAGCCTCGAAACGCTCCCTCACCCCCGAGAGATACTCCACGCGCAAGTCGACGCGCGTCGGTAGGCCGCGCTGCACGAGCCCCTTCATTGCCTCGAGGACTGGTTTGAGATCAAGCGCCCCGTCCACGACGACCGTCAAGCTGGGCTCCCAGGCGTCGCGCAACGCGAAGGCGACGCGGTCGAAGTGCCGCGCGCGTTCCAGCAGCTGCTCGGCTTCCAGCAGCAAGCGTTGCCCCGCGGTAGTAAGCACGGCGCGGTGCCCGCTGCGGTCGAACAGCGCAAACCCGACGCGCTCTTCCAGGCCCTTCACCCCATAGCTCACCGCGCTGGTCGCGCGGTGTAAGCGCTTGCCAGCAGCGGCGAAGCTCCCGGTCGCGGCGATGGCTTGCAGCACCCGGAGCTGGTCGAGGTTGACGAAGTCCCGAGGTTCTATGGCGGTTGCGAGAGGCTTCTCTGCGGGTTTGGGGGGGAGGCGCACTTCCAAGCTCCAGGCTTCGTTCTATGAATCTGAACAACTTCTATCAGAAAGTTGGAGTTTCATGAACGGTCCCTCGGCCGTAACCTGCGTCCATGCACTACACCCGGGGGCGGGTCACCCGTCAGGCCCACGTCGACATTCCCAGTGGCACCGTCGAAGAAGAGTTCGGCCGAGGCGGGTTCTTCGGGCGCGCGGCTCACCTGTACCGCAGCGCGCCGCCTGTGAACTGGAGCTCGGTGAGCGAAGGCCTGCGCCCCCGCGCCATGAATCTGCGTGAGCTTGGAGGGCTGAACGCCGGAGAAGGGCAGCCCAGGGAGTGGCTCGACTCGCGTATCGCCGTGCTCGAAAACTCCGACGCAAGAATCGCCTTCAGTCGCCTGACAGGCGAGATGCAGCACTGCTTCCGCAACGCGGACGCTGATGAGCTGCTCTTCGTTCACGCTGGGCGTGGCACGCTGCTCAGCGACTTCGGCGCGCTGGACTACGAGACAGGCGACTATCTTCTAATTCCTCGCGGCACAACTTACCGCCTCGCTCCCAAGGATCTCACTCACTGCTTGGTCCTGGAGAGCCGGGGGGAGCTCAAGCTGCCTGAAAAAGGCCTGCTCGGGCATCACGCGCTGTTCGACCCAGCGCTGATCGATGTTCCGGACCCTGAGCGCCTGCCAGCGAATCTGAACTCAAGCAGCCAGCGAGAGTGGGATGTCGTCGTGCAGCGGGGCGGCGAGCAGCACCTGATCCGCTACCCATTCGACCCGCTCAACACCGTGGGCTGGAAGGGTGACCTCAGTGTCTGGCGCGTCAACGTGAAAGACATTCGGCCGGTGTTGAGCGACCGTTATCACCTCCCGCCGTCCGCGCACGCGACGTTCTTGAGTGACTCCCTGGTGGTGTGCACCTTCTTGCCGCGCCCCCTGGAAGTCGGCGACCCGAACGCGCTGCGGGTGCCGTTCTATCACGCGAACATCGACTACGACGAGGTGCTGTTCTACCACGCCGGCGACTTCTTCAGCCGCCAGGGCATTTCCCCAGGGATGCTGACGTTTCATCCCCAAGGCATACATCACGGCCCGCAACCCGGCGCGGTCAAGGCCAGTGAAGGCAAGACACGCACCGAAGAGGTGGCTGTGATGATCGATACCATGCGACCCCTTCGGGTGTGCGACGGCGCGCAGAGCGCCGAGCGTGTGGACTACTGGAAGAGCTGGATGACGCCATGAACCAAGCAAGCGACACGAACCCCCTGGGCCTCAACGGCATCGCCTTCGTCGAGTACGCGAGCCCGACGTCGGAGGGTGAGGCTGACCTGAATCGGCTCTTCGGGAGCCTCGGCTTCTCCAAGCTCTACCGGCATCCGACCCTCGATATCCTCGACTACGTGCAGCACGACGTACACTTCCTCGTGAACCGTGAGGAAACGGGGCACGCCCACGATTTCGCGGCAGCCCACGGCGGCTCGGTCTCGGCGCTCGGCTGGTGGGTGAAGGACGCTGAGCTAGCGCTCGCGCGCGCTGTCGAGCGCGGTGCGAGAGCCTATGAAGGCCCCATCGCCTTCCTTGGCGCCAAGGCGATCTACGGCATCGGCGGCTCGCTGATCTACCTGGTGGAGGAACGCGTCGGTCGGCGCTGGAACGACGACTTCCTCGCGCTAGAGCAGCCGGAGCGCAATCCAAGCCGCGGCTTTTACCGCGTGGATCACCTGACGAACAACGTGCACAAGGGCACGATGCAAGAGTGGGCGAGCTTCTACAAAGACGTTTTCGGCTTCAGCGAGGTGCGTTACTTCGACATCCGCGGACAGAAGACGGGGCTCACCTCCTACGCCCTGCGTTCGCCCTGCGGCCAGTTCTGCATTCCGATCAATGAGGGCGACGAATCGAAGTCGCAGATCGAAGAGTACCTGCGCGAGTACGCCGGCCCCGGCGTACAACACATCGCGCTGTTGAGCGACGATCTGCTCAGCAGCCTCGCCGGGTTGGAAGCCGCCGGCGTGCCAACCCTGGACATCGACGCGGACTACTACGAGAGCGTCTTCGAGCGCGTCCCTGGAGTGACCGAAGATCACGAACGCATCGCTGAGCTCAAGGTGCTGGTCGACGGCGACGCCGACGGCTACTTGCTGCAGATCTTCACGCGCAACGTGGTCGGACCCATCTTCTTCGAGATGATCCAGCGGCGAAATCACCTGTCCTTCGGCGAAGGAAACTTCTCGGCGCTGTTCCGATCCATCGAGCGCGATCAGGAGCGCCGCGGCGTGCTCTGAGACCAGCCAACGAGATGGCGAGGCCGACTGAAGCGTTCAGTCGGCCTTCGTCTCTTGTATCCGCTCGGCAACGTCGCTCTGCTTCAGCACCACGCTGAAACTGACGGTGCCCGGATCGTCGAACGCGCTCACGAGCGGTGCCAGCGCACCCGCCAGGCGACCCACGGACCACTCGGCGTCAACGCCAATCACCACTTCACACACTCGGCGCTCGTCGCGCCCCGCGGAGAGGCGACTACACGCGAAGTTTCGCAGCGCCGAGCCGTGCAGGCTCTTGATCGCCGACTTGTCAGGAGCCTCGATTGGCCCGAGCAGCGTGCCCGAGTCGGGATCGTACAAGTAGCGCCACACGTCCAGACGCTCGCGCGCTGGCAGCTTGCTCCAGTCGCTCACCATCCGCAGGGTCAGCGTTCGCAGGCCGGCGCTGCGCGCGAGCGCGTCTTCCCGCAACACGCGAGAGTCACGCAAAAAGAGACCAAACGGGTCCGCAGCTTTGCCTCCGAGGTCCTTCTGGAGCTGCCCGAGGTGGAGCTCCATCTTTGCCGCGAGGATCACACCCGGGCGCTTCAAGCCTTGAACGTTCGTGCGGCGTGGCCCACCTTCTTGGTTGTTCGGCTCGTCGTCGGGCTCTGCGGGCGGCGCATCGCTAGCCTGAGTCGCCTCCAGCAGACTCGGGGCGAAGTCTCTCGGCTTGTAGCTCGGCGGCTCGAGCCAGGCGTTGCGCTCGCGCGACGCGACCCAGATCGGCACGTTGGGGATCCAGGGCGCCCCCTGGAGTTCGACGCGGGGCAGATTCAAGCTGCGCTCATTGAGCACACCCTCCAGCGCGCTGAGCTGATGCGCGGAAGCCTGTACGAAGCGCTCTCCCCCAAAACACGCGAGCCAAACCCCGGCGACTAGCGCGACTTGCTTGCCTCGAGAGGCCAAGCGCTTGCGCAGGGACCACAGCAGCAAGACGATCGCTGCCCCTGAAGCCGATGTGTCGAGCACCACCAGACGCGAACGACTCGCGAGCTCCAAACCACCACGCAGTCCCGGCTCGTACAGCGAGTCGAGGGAGAAGTTCTGGAGCGGAACGGTGACTTCCGCGCGGAGCCACGAAGCGACCACGAACACCAGCGGCACCCACACCGCGAAGCCGAGCGCGGCGCCACGCACCAATAGCACCGCCAGGAGCAGCACACCGCTGATGGCCAAGACATCCTCGAGGTGCCAACTGAGCCCGAGCATGATGCGGCCAAACGCCAAGGACACGGCCCAAGTGAGCACCGCGACCCACGCCTGAGGTGACACCGGCAGCTCACGCCGCGCGTGGACCCGGGAGCCGATCAGCTCGAGACCCAGTGCGCCGATCGCGGCGACGCCGACCCCAATGAGCATGATGGCGCGCGCGTCACCTGCCGCTTCCCAGTAACCGCGCAACATCGAGGAGACATCGTCCAGTCCACGCACGACCGCGAGATCCCGCGAGTGCTGCCGGAACGCATACCCCACGGAAACAATAGGGAGCAGCAACCAGCCGTACCACAGCTTGGTTGCGTCATCACGCCCGCGCCAGAAGGCGACCCCGAACGCCAGGAGCGGCACGACCAGCCACAGCCAGTAGGGCGAGACCCACGAGCTCAGCGGATGAGAGAGCCCGTACGCCGCGCAAGCAAGCAGCGTCGCCAGGCCAATGCCGAACTCGACCCGCCCAAGCTCGGCGCTGGGCAGGTCTGCTAGGGGCTCGGGACCGGCGCGAACCACTCGCGGCCGTGAGGGCGGCGGTTCCGAGGACGCTGACTCTGACGCGACCGGATCTGAGTCGGCGGCTGCTCCGCTACTTTCCTGCGCCATCTGCCCCCGAGAGGACGGCTGCGTAGGCGTCGAGGTTCGTCTCGCGGCCCAGGAAGGCGTGCACCAACTCGTTCTCGTCTTCACCTGCGCCCTGGGAGAGCACGAGCCTGCGCCAGTCGTCGGCCACCTTGGTGTTCATGAAGCCTTCCTTCTGGAAGCGCGTCAGCACGTCACGCGCAATCGCGAGCGCCCACTGGTAGCCGTAGTAGCCCGCGTCGTAGCCCATCAGATGGCCGAACGTCGCCTGGAAGTGCGTATCCGCGAGGTAACCGAAGCTCTGAGTCTTCTTCATCACCTCGGTGAACACCTTGTCCGTGTCGACCGGCGTCGACAGGTGATGGTACTCGAAGTCCAGTGTCGCCAGCGAGATCTGCCGCTCGGTGTGGAGCGCGAAGCCGAATGAGCGGCTCTTGGTCATGGCGTTGAAGAGCTTGTCGGGGATCTTTTCGCCCGTTTCGTAGTGTTTGGCGAAGAGATCCAGTGTCTCCCGGCGCCACGCCCACTCTTCGAGCATCTGCGACGGCGCCTCGACGAAGTCGCGCACCGTGTTGGTACCCGAGTAGGTCGCCAGCGCTTGCTGGGTGAGCACGTGGTGCAGCGCGTGACCGAACTCATGGAAGAACGTGGTGACCTGATCGTGCGTCATCAGTCCCGGCTGACCCGGCTCGCTCTTGGGGAAGTTGCACACCAGCGCAGAGATTGGTGTGACGTAGCTTCCGTCCTCCAGGCGCTTGCCGCCGCGGATCTCGAACATCGCCGCGTGTTTGTACTTGCCGTCACGTGGGTAGAGGTCGAGGTAGATCCGTCCAAGCTTCTTGCCCTGGTCCGTTACCTCGAGGATGCGCACATCCTCGTGCCACACGGCTCCCTTTTTCACCGGGATCTCCTTGAACTCGACCCCGTAGAGCTTCGAGAGGATGGTGAAGAGCCCCTTGGCGACGGACTCGACCTCGAAATAGTTCGACAGCTCCTTGGCATCGAAGCCGAACTTCTTGTTCGCGAGACGACCAACCAGGTACAGCCGGTCTTGATTCGGCACCACCGCGCCCTTGCCACCGAGCTTGTGCCACTCGGCGAGCAGCTCCGCGTACTCGCGCTTGCCGGGCTTCGCGACGGTCTTCGCGGCGTTCTTCAGGAACTCCTGCACCTTCGCGGCGCTCTTCGCCATGCGAGGCTCGATAGCGTAGTCGGCCCAGGTGTCGTAGCCGAGGAGCTTCGCCTTCTTCTCTCGCAGCACCAGCACGCGCTCCAGGATCGGTACGTTGGCCTTTGCCGCACGGTTATCGAACTCGAAGGTCAAGGCCTTGGCGATGCTACGGTCGTCTGCATAGGTGATGACCGGAAAATAGTCCGGATAGTCCGTGGTCAGCTCGACCAGGCCATCGGCGCCTGGCTTGTGTTGCTCGATGAAGCTCTCGGGCAAGCCCTTCAGCTGCTCCGGCTTGACCTTGATCGTGCCCTTGGCTTCGCTCAGGTTGGTGCCGAAATCCTGGCTCAGCTTGCTCAGCTCCTCGTTGAGCTTGCGCAGCTCGTCTTGCTCCGCCTTCGGCAGGAACAACCCGTTGCGCTTGAAGTCACGCAGCAGCTCGTCGAGCAGTCGCTTGCGCGTGCCCTCGAGCGCCGGATGCTTGTCGGCGAAGCGGCGAATGACGCCAGCAAACTCCGCGTCGAGCATCATGTCGGTGTAGAACTCGTCGACCTTCGGCCGACACTCACCGGCGGCTTCACGCACGGCCTTGTCCGGGTGACCGACGTTCATCAGGTCGGGGAAGCCAGCGCCGACGCTGAGCTCCAGGGAGATCTGGTCCACCTTGGCCAGCGTGTTGTCCCATGTCAGCTCTGTTTCCGCGGGGAGCGCCTTGACCTCACCCAGCAAGCGCTTCGCGCGCCCCAGGTGGCGATCGCAGAGCTCCACGACGCCCTTGGCGGTCATGCCTTCAGCGACGGGATCGACCTCAGGGGTCGGCACTTCGGGCTGGGCTTGAGGGGCAGAAGAAGCAGAAGGCATGGCAGACATGGCCGGAGGCTCCGAAGGCTGAGGGGTAACGCTGCTCGGGGTGCACGCGCCCAGAGCGATGGCAAACACTAGCGTCCAGCGGGCGGACGCCGGCAGAGGCCTACGCGAAGCTGAGGCGGAGGCAAGCTTGGACTCTCGCATGGGCGGGACCATTCCCCAGCACCTGCGCGCTGGCAAGCCAGTTCGCGGCCAAAAAGTGCTACGGATGCGCTGGGGTGACTGAACCAACGGGCATAGCTTCCGACGCCGAGACCACGACTGCCGGGCGCCGTGGGACCGCTAGGGACGGCGCCCAGCGCGGCCGCAGCGATGTGGCCGTCGACGCTTTCCGCGGCATCGTCGTGGTGATGATGTTCGCGGTGCACGCACGGCGCATCCAGGCCGGACACGGGGATGGAGCGCTGGAGCGAGCAGCCGACGTCGCCCTGCGCTTCTTGATGCGTATCGAACCCTACATCGCGGCCTCTTTCCTCTACCTCGTGGGCTTCAGCTTGCTGCTGTCTTGGTCAGCGTCTGCCTCCCGCGTCTCGGAAGCAGAGCGGCCTGAGCTAGCTCGACGTTGGCGGGCTCGCATGTTCAAGCGCGCGGCCTGGCTGTACGCGCTCAGCGTCGGCCTGTGCCTACCTCAGTTCGGTCTGCAGTGGCCAGCGACGTTCGTTTCCTCGGGGATTCTTTCCGTGATCGCGCTGGCGATCGTGTGCTGTGCGGCCCTGTTGACCTTTTCGGGGGGGAGGCGCGTAGCTTGGCCCTTGTGTGTGCTGGTGCTGCTGGTCACGAGCGGGCTCCACTTCGCGCCACTCGGTGTATCGGGCATCAACGCCGGACCGGGCGGAACGTTTCCGCTGTTAGCAGCATCACTCTTGGGCATGCAGAGCTCCTCACTACAGGGCGGCTCCCCACTACACGGCGGCTCCTCACTACACGGCGGCTCCTTAGCGGCAGAGCCGCCTCTCAGGGCAACGCGCTTGCGTTCGCCTTGGACGCTCATGTGTTTGGCTATCGCAGGCTACGAGCTTCTGCGCGGCGGCTGGAGCGCGCCGTGGACGGATACCTTCAGCAGTCACTACCGCGACTACGGTCCGCTGGCGGCTCAGTTTTGGCTCGAACACGGTCCTGTCTTGCCCAATGAATGGGTCGCGGCCGGATTCTGGAACCACACCTCGCTCGGCCTGATGGGCTGCGTGCTGGCGATTTGGTTCACACATCAACTGCTTCACGCGCTCTTCAATCCATCCCACGGCAGAAAAGCGCGCATCGGATACAAACCGTTCATCTTGTGCGCGCTTGGTGAACATGCGTTGTTGGCCTACATCGCCCACCTGATCGCACTTGGCCTGGTGGAAATGCTTGCGACGTCAGTGGACGTGGCCCTGGTACCCTCGACGAGCATCGGAACTTGGCTCTTGGTCGGGTCACTGGTTTTGCTCAGCCTGATGCTCGCATCGCTGGTGCAGTGGGTGTTTCTGCGTAGACTGAGCGGTAGTCGAACATGACCCAACTCAGTGAAGCTGTAGAACTCGAGGACGTTGAGCGCGCCGCTCGCGTGTTGATCACCAGTTGCCTGACGCTGAGTCCGGGTGAGAACTTGATCGTGATCAGTGATCACGCGGTGCCAAACGTGGCGGAAGCGATCGCGCGCGTCGCTCGCAACCTCGGGTGCCGCGTGATTTGGTTCCGCCTCGCGGAGCATGGCGTGCGTCCGTTCAAGCTGCTCCCGAACGCTCTGCAGAGCGCGCTCGCTGAGGCCCACGCGAGCGTGTTCGTAGCGAGCGCACCTCACAACGAGCTCGGCATGCGACAGCACTTGCTGCACCTCGTGAAGCAGCACGGTGTAAAGCACGCGCACATGCCCAGCATCAGCTCGTTGGCGTTCACTCGGGGCTTGCGCCTCGATTACCGAGAGGTGGAGAGCGCAGGGCGACGCGTGTTGGACAAACTGAGCGGCGCGCGGGCGCTACAAGTGACGTCGCCAGCTGGCACCAACCTGGAGGTCTTGCTGCCTCCGCGGGCGCGCTGGTTCCCGCAGCTCGGCGTGCTCGAGCCGGGGCGTTGGGGCAACCTTCCAGCCGGTGCGCTGTACACCAATCCTGAGCACGTGAGCGGCCGCTTCGTCGCCAATGCGAGCGTTGGGGAGTTCTTCGGGGCGCGCCATGGGCTGCTTCAGGATACGCCGGTTCACTTGGTGCTCGAGCGCGGGCGAGTCACGCGCTTGACCTGTCCTCAGGCGCCGGAGCTTCAGCGAGACATCGTGCGCATGCTCGCCTGCTCAGAGAACTCCAGCCGCGTGGGCCTGATCTGCATCGGGGTCAACCCAAGTATCCCCACGGCAACAGGTGAGGCGCTGGTGGATCAAAATCTGCCTGGCCTGCATCTCTCGATTGGAGACCCCGCCGCCAAGGTCACGGGAGCGGGGTGGAGCGCGCCCACAGCGTTCGCCGCGTGCCAGGCGTTCTCGAGCGTTCTGATCGAGGATGTTCCACTGATCGAGCGCGGCCAGCTGCTGACGCCGAACTAGCTAGTGACGCGAATCTGTCAGCGGTTGGCGAGTGGGTACTCGCTCGTGCCGCGGCTCGCGAGGTCCTCGAGCACCTCTGCAGAGAGCGGCTTGTCGAGCACAAGCACGCGGTTCGCCGCGAGGTAGCGACGCACGCGCTCCGTGAAAGCTCCACCG